>CACYCL010000001.1 GCA_902772905.1 uncultured bacterium
CTTCATAGGGAGCGGCATCCTTACCGACTGCCTCAGCCATTTCCGACATCATCCGCGCGTCCCAAAGCCAATAACATCCTCCTAGATAGTCCCAATACCTAATTGCCTCATCCTTCGGTCGAACGCGGTTACCTTTATCGTCAAGGACAAAAGCGCGCGACGAGCAGGTTTCCAAGTCTTCCATGCTAAGCCAATCCGCCCATTGATAGAGTCCACTTTCGCCTTTGATGGCATCGTGATGGTATCTCGTCTCGTTCACATGATCCATGAACTTTGCCATCGCCACGAAGTTATCTCGCAGAATCGCCGTGTCGCCATAACGCTTCCACATTGTGTACGGAACGATAATTCCGGCATCCGACCATCCAATTCGCATTGATTCGTTTCCGAACGGTCCAACCTGCGGGGCGACTCCGGGGAATGCACCGCTTTCCCGTTGCGAATCACGCATATCGCCCATCCACTTCGAGAGAAATCCGTATATGTCAGCGTTGCGCGTGGCTGCGGCGCAGAACACCTGCGTATCGGCTGTCCAGCCAAGCCGTTCGTCACGCTGAGGGCAGTCAGTCGGCACCGACAGATAGTTGGAAAGCTGCCCCCAGTAGATATTGGCTATCAATCTGTTCAGCGATTCATCCCCGGTAACGATAGCCCCCACTTCATTACGGGCGGCAATGGAAGAGACCGGCACGGATTCAAGTCTCGCAAACCGCACCTTGCCCGTTGCCTCGACAGAGACGTAGCGATAGCCGAAAAAAGTGTAGCGCGGCATGAACGATTCACATTCTCTACCCGCAAATGCATATACCAGCTGCGCCCCGTCCTTTGTAAGCGATCTGAGATTGGCACGATACACAGACCCTCCCGGTCCATCGTTGCCGCGGTTTTTCAATCCGTCACCATCGTTCAACATCTCAGCTGGGCGCATAGTGAGGGTAACGCCACGTTCCGCGCTTGCCGTGAACCTTGGAACTGCTGCAGCGTTCTGCCCAAAATCAACCACCAAATGCTCGCCATGCTCTATCACAATCTCCTCTCCCACCGCATATTTCCGCTCCTTAACGACCGTTCCGAATCTATTCTTGTCAGCGCCTGAAACATCTCGCCAGACATACGCAGAAATCGGCTTCATCGCAAGATCTTCACGAAGCACGACCGTTGCCGCAGCATTGGCAGAGACGATATTGCCCTTGAATTCACCTGTCACCTTCACCGGCACAAAACCACTACATCCATCACGAGCGTCATACACTTCACCCTCAAAAATAGAGGCCGCCTTGACCGGTCCCGTCACAGCCCCCTCCCATGAACCATCCGTTACAAACGACTCATACGTCCCGTCTCTGTACTGTACCACCAGCCGTGCACGAAACGCCGATTCCTTGCCTGTATAACAAGCGATCATGTCTCGCCACCATCCAGCGGACACCTCTGCGCTCAGGATGTTGTCCCCCTCTTTCAGAAGTTCCGTCACATCGTAGGTGAATGATTGCCGCGTTTTTCCCGTGTGCGTGAACCCTGGCTTGAGAATGTCACCGCCGACGCGATTCCCGTTGATGAATACATCAAACACACCTTGCCCCGTGACTGTCCACCACGCCACCGCAATTGGCTTGGCAACCACAACCTTCTTCACAAAGACGCTAGCACCCGGAATCGACTTCACCATATCGGACATCGGCTTGTTCTCCAATGCTTTCACTGGCTGTTTCGGCACGGCAATCCATCGGCTCCCGTCGAGAGACATGTCCGTCGTCTTGGCAGGGGCATGAAAATGCGGTGATGTATATCCACCCTTCCCCGTTTTTCGCCATTCCTCCAGCTGACGTTCGGCGTGGAATATTTTAACGACCTCTTCAAAATATCTACGTGCCGTCTCTGGCATCGCACTCCGATGGTCGAACATCTCGCGGTCAATTTTGGCGCGGAGATAAATGAGCCTCCAGCGCCAGCTTCCCCTGAATGGTGAAAGCAGCTCTCTATCCATCCGCTCGATGATGCGATCAGCCTCGTAGGCTCTGCTGCGATATTCGGAAAGTTCCGCGTCATTCTCATCAATTGACGTGAACACCGGCCATGACCGCCCCTGCGGAAACACATGATTCTCCTCGTAGATTCCGCACAATCGAACGAAGTCCTCTGGATTTGTGCCTGCCAGCTCATAACGCGCATACTGCCGAAGCAACTCGTCCGGATCGGCTTTCGGATCTACATAAAGCCCATTGACGATCCATTTGTTTATGTCTTCATAGATTCCTTCGGAATAAATCATGAACCCACCTGTCACACGCTCAGCCTGATGGAACAGCCTTGCAAACCTTTTCGGCAAAGCCGTCGCCCCATACCCACCCCATGGATCACGCCCCCACATGCTGATTTCGGGGAACGTCACTATGGGAATCCCTTTCGGTACGGGATGTTCAAGCGGATACTTCGGGAACTCCCGATGTGAATCGGCAAGAATGTAATCGACCCAGTCAATGTTTTCGAGCCACTTGTAGAGGCCCGCCCAATCATCATCGTGAAACACCCATGTGCTGACCATCGTCTTCGCATGAGGATGCGCCTTTTCGTTGAGCGCATGAATGCGCTCTATGAGCCTCAGGAAACCATTGCCGCCCCACGGCTTGCATTGCTCACATTCGCAACCGCCCTCGTCGAAAGGCCAATGGTTGAAATAGTCGACCTTTAGCCCTTCAAGCTCCTGCAAGCGCTTTTTGCGGAAATTGCAAATGAACTCAATTCCGCCCGGCTTCGATGGACAGGCGTTGAAACCGATGTTGCCACGCTTCGGATCGGAATTTGGAACGCCTCGGAATTCTTCAGGCGAATCAAGCGGAACCTGGTTTGAACCGCCGTTCTCGCAGAAACCGCAGTCGAGTGCGCGGATGCGGGCAAGCATCTTCGCCGAAACCGCCTCAAACGTCGCACGTTCTTCCGGAGTGGAGCCCGCAAGATTGACCTCCGGATAAAAATACTGGTAGTTGAACGCATTAAGTCCCATCAACACGAGATCATCAATGTATTCAAGCATTTCGTCTGCACCGGCCAGATGGTACCAGTTGTGGAAATGCCGTGCAAGATAGCCCATGCGAAGCGATTTCTTCGGCTCAAAGCGGTATTCTCCGTCATCGACAGAAAATGTCTGCCGCCCATAGCTGATTGTCCGCAAGAGCAATCCTGCGCCATACACAAGC
>CACYCL010000002.1 GCA_902772905.1 uncultured bacterium
CGCCGCGCCATCCGTCGACTCGACACGAACTGACTTGTGTGCGACGATGCGGCAGGCGCCGCAGTCGGTTCCTGTGACAACCAGATTGGACACACCCTTGTCGTATGTCCCGGGGCAGACGAGAATAGTGTCGTTGGCCTTCGTCGTCGTCGCGTCAAATGCCATCTGGATTGTGCCGAAGGCCTTTTCCTTCGTCGTGCCGTCGAATCCGGCGGCTATGTAGTCGGCGGCGGTTACGTACGATTCGTCGTAGTTGTCGTCGTCAACGTACCATGTGTTCGCGGCAAAGGCGGCAGCCGTGGCCGCGAACATCGTCAGACATGGAATCATGCGCTTCATAGACCCTCTCCTTTCGTTGTTACCAAAGTTTCACGACATGCACGTCATCGAACCAGACCTGCCTTCTGCCGTTCGTCCTGTCCGCGCAGAACTTGATGACGAAACTGTCGCATCCCGGCGGCACTACGACCATGCCGCGCTCCTGCCGCCAGCCCGCGGCATTCGGCCTGCCCTGCACAAGCGACACGCCCTGCATGCCGCGCACCCACCCGCCGTCCTTCTGGAACGCTATTGATATGCGCGTTTCGCCCTTCGAGGCGAGCATGACCGCGTATGACTCGCCGGGCTCGCAGTTCTTTACAGTGTACAGAGCGCAGGAGTTCTCGCACCCCTTCATGGAAATCGACGGAGCGGCCTTGCAGCCGACGCCCGTGTCGAGGAAGATGCTCCCGTTCGCGTCCTTGTCGGCCTTCGACATCCACGACGAATAAGGCGACGGAAGCCTCTCGCCGGTTCCCTTGCACTCTGGATTGGGATTGAGGTCGATGAGCTTCCCATCGCGCTTCAGGGCCGCAAGGCGCCGCGCCAGTCCCCAGTCTGGATCCTTGCAGCAGAGCAGGGCCTCCGTCATGCCGGGGATCGCCTCCTCCCACGTCTCAGGGCACCTCACGCGCGACTCGATGTACGCGTTTTCCCAGTGGATCGACGGATGCTTCTCTCCCCAGAACCAGATGTACTCGTCGGCAAGGCGAGTCGCGTCGAGGAGGTTGCGCCGCAGGTGCTCGGCGCGTGAGCCGCCCTTCGGCGGGAAGTACCAGAACGACTTTTCGTCGTTCGCGTACATGTCGGAGTATATCGCGAACGAGACCTGCGTCAGTCGCAGGAACTTGGCGCGGTTCTCCGGCGAGATGAGCTTCGGGCAGACGGTGCGCTGGTTGCAGAGCGAATACGCGAAGTCTCGCTTGGCCGCCTCGGCGCGGTACGTGTGCTCGTCGCCGTTTATGAGGCGAGCCGTCTCGGGCATCGCGTCGAGTATTCCGTCGAAGAACGCAGGCTGGAGATCGCCGTTCTGCCGCGCCATGGCGACCGGGTCGGGCGAGGTGAAATACTCCGTGTTGAAGCAGAGTATCCAGTAGAAGAGCGCCTTAAGGTTCGGATTCTCGCGGAACATCGCGCCGTATATCTGCGCCCCGCGGCGGCGGACGATCTTGACGAGCTCGTCCCACTCGGGATCGCCCTCCACCCTGTTGAACTGCCACTGGTGGTGGTAGTCTTCGAAATCGCCAGACACGCCCTTTATGCCCGTCTCCTTCGTAAGCCAGCCAAGCACGGCCATAGAGTGCTCAAGGTTCGCCCACGCCGCGTCGTCCGTCCACGCGAATCGCTTGAGCGGAGAGCCAAAGCCGACGAAGAACGACTCGGACAGGTGCGGAGTCTTCGCTATCTGCTTCAGGACGGGAACCTGGTCGCGGAACGCCTCCTTCTCCCATCTGTCGCCTCTGCTGACGAACATCAGCTCCTTTCCAGCACTATTGGTGGCACAAAGGTATATGCCGACGCCATCAATGCCGGTAGATCGAAACTTGTCGGCGTTCGCAAGCAGCGATTTCGGGGATATGCGCTTGAACTCCCAGCCAAACGCGATGTACTTCTTACGTGGAACGCCAGTCTGCGCGTTCGCAGAAAGCACGACGAGAACAAGGCCAAAGATGCCAACAATACGTTTCATGTGCTGTAGTGTATCATAACCCCAACGTTCCAGTCAAGCCACCACAAGACTTGAATAGTGAAGAGGCGCGCAATACCTGATACCTGCCGATGTCTCCCACCAAATCACCTGGACAACGGCTTGAGGTACAAAAGGTTGCGAGTAATCGTCCACGCCCACTCTGAAGGCATGCGTTTAAGCTCATGCCCCGCCCCCCAGCTGTCCGAATACAGTATCTCATCTTTCTTGTCGTTATAGCCAATTATGAGGCGCATGTGCCCGCCACCATCCTGCGGAAGCCCTGGCTCTGGGTATATTCCGAGCGTAACGCCCCATATAAGCGGAATTCCCTTCAGAATCTGGTCGTGGATATCCTTCTTAAACCGCTTGAACTTCGTCTTCTGCAATCCGTTCACCTTCATTTCCTTCAGCACTTCGGGATCCATCGCCTCGTCGAGTGCCATGGGACTGAACGACACGGAGTTGCCGCGGCGCGTGATGAAAACGTTGTCGGGAATCTCAGGCTTCTTCATCTTCTTGGCGGTCTTGTTGTATGCGCGAGCCTCGTCCATCAGCCCGTCGATTCGCTCTTGTACGCCTTTGTCAAGTCCACCGAAGCAGACAACCGTTCCAAGGCGGAACTGTTTGCCGATTCTCTCTATTGAATCCTTCATGGCGGCGGATGACGTTCCGCCCTCAGCCGTCGTGCCAGCCGCCTCTGCGATCTGGTGCTCGTCAATTTCCAGCCCGTAGTATCGCAGTACCCTTTCGGCTGTCGCTGCGGCGCAGTATCCCTTCTGTCCCTGATCGACCATAGGCACATTGTCCACGAACACATCGCCGCGCCCCTTCGACTCGTCAATTACGTTGTCGGTGATTTTCTTGGCGCCCTTCGCGATGGCGCGTGACGACGCAGCGCCATTTTGCGCCCTGCTTGCCGCGAGACGCGACGGCCCGTTCACGGCCAGTCGAATGAAGCCGGCACGGAACGTCGCGGCTGCCTTTCCATCTTGCTCATAGTTCCACGTAAGCGTCGCCTGCGTCGGCAGGCCGGTCCTCGGCCACGTCTGCGAACGCTGCCTCGCCCCGCCAGCCGACTCCTTGACGGACTGCGGGCTCTTCGCACCCGGACGTGTGAGACGCTTGCGCACGACATTGAGCACCGCGCCGAACTCCGCACTCGTCATTATCCTGTCGATGCGTTCTCGCCTGCGGAATTTCTTTCCGTCCGCACCGACGAATTCAGACATCATCTCAGTTCCACCACGGGTATACAGCATGAGTTCCACGCGCTCGATGCCGCCTGACTGCCCGAAGGATATGCGCGTCTCGTACACGGGAAGCCCGAAACAGGTCACTCCTCCGTCTTGGCGCGAGTCGGCGCCGTTGCGCTGGTCGGATGTGAACTCGAAGCCGTTGTCGGCGTGCTTGAGCACGAAAAGCACCGGGTCACTCTTCCAGAACGTCTCGGACGAGAGTTCATCGCCTATCTCGTACGCATCGGCGAACGCACATGTAGCGCACATCGCGAAAAGCGCAGCGGCAGCCGTAAGGCTCAACGGCTTCAAGGCATCCCTACTTTTCAATATCATAAACACGTACGAAGTCTACGACAAAGTCATCACCTGCAGCGGCTGCAGCCTCAAGTTCTGGCACGCCCTTGCCCGTCATGCGGTTCTGCCGGTACCACATGCACTCCGTTGAAACAAGAATGAACTCTGGGACATGGCTAACTGGCTTGCCCTGCGCATGACCTGTCTTCTCTCCATGCCGGCGCCCGTCTACAAACACAGTGTAGCCGTCAGGCTCCCATAGAAGGCCTACGGTATGAAACTCGTCGGTGCTCAAATTGAGGGAGCCTTGCCATTCCTTCGTTATGTTGCCGGGAATCGAGAACTTTGCGTAGTTCGGCCCGTAACCGTCGTAGTGGAACACGTGGCGGCTTACATCGCCTGGCGCAAACGACTCCATTATGTCATGCTCAATGCCTGCGCGCGCCGTGTCGAGGCAACAGCCTTGCGTCTCGGTCTGCATCCAGAACGCGCTCCACCATCCCGGCATGCGCTGCAGCCTGAAGCGACATTCGTAATAGCCGAACGCATGCACGAACTTGGGCTTTTCGCGCCTGCCAAGCCACCAGAACCCCGTCGGATTGTCCATAGGCGGAACATCCCACATGATCTCGCCGGTCTGAAGCTGCGGCGAGACAAACTGACCGTTCGGCAGCTTCTTGACCTTAAGTCGCACCAGTCCATCCTTGACTTCGACGCATCCATCCTCGGGGAGGGCGAACCAGTGCGCGCGACGGCCCCAGAAATTAGTGCGATAGCTCCATTTGGACGCATCCAGGCTGTTGCCGTTGAACTCGTCGGACCACACCAGCTTGAACTTGTGACCATCTGGCAGGAGCGACAGCGCCTCGCCCTTGACCGTCTCGTGTCCCGTGCAGGCAACGGGGTACATTTCCACAGGATCGCCCTTCACCGTCGGCTTGAACGGACGTGGAACCTGAGCATCTTCGCAATAAGCCTCGCCGGAGCAAAGAGCCGCAGCGACAATGGCAATTTTTACGAGCCTGTCTGACATGCCATGTTCTCCCTCAGACCATGCCGCCGTTGACGGATATGACCTGCCCCGTAACGTATGCCGAATCATCGCTGGCAAGCCAAGCAACGCAGTTGGCGATATCCTCCACCGTGCCAAAACGCCCAAGCGGAATGGTGGCAGCATATTGCTTCTTAATGTCGTCTGGCAGTTTGTCCGTCATAGCCGAGACGATGAACCCCGGCGCCACGGCGTTGCAGCGCACATTACGCGAGCCGAGTTCCTTTGCGACAGTCTTGGTTAACGCAATCACACCGCCCTTCGACGCCGTATAGTTCGCCTGCCCGGCGTTGCCGGTGATGCCCACCACAGACGCGATGTTTACGATTGAACCGCCGAGCTGCGCACCGTCGGCGCCCTTGTTCTTCATCATGGGGCGCGACACGGCTCGTGTGAAGAGGAACGTACCCCTGAGATTTATGTTAATGACCTGATCCCAGTCGGAGTCGCTCATGCGCATGAGAAGCCCGTCCTTCGTGACACCGGCATTGTTGACGAGTATGTCAACCCTGCCGAACTTCTCTATAACCGCCTTCACACACGCATCGACCTGCGAAGAGTCGGAAACGTCAACCTTCTGGCACATCGCCGCGCCCTCGCACGACTCCACAGAACGAGCGACCGCAACAACCGTTGCACCCTCAGCCGCCAGCTTCTTCACGATCGCCGCGCCGATTCCGCGCGATGCGCCGGTGACTATCGCAACCTTGCCTTCAAGACTCATGCCATGTTCCTCCTTACTAGTTTAAAGTCAGTTTTGGCTGGTATTATACCA
>CACYCL010000003.1 GCA_902772905.1 uncultured bacterium
CCTTTCAATCCATTGAAACTTTCCTCGGCTTCCCGACATGGTTTTTGGGTCCAAATGGCGAAGTCGACGCCAATATATTTCCATGAACTCAACAAGCTCAGGCCCGAGTGTAAGATGACGATGGAACGGCTGCAATTGCGTTTGATGGGGAACGTATGCTATAATTCGCACTGCAAAATCACTTAACAAATGAGGCGAAGTTGCAGATGAGAAGATTACAAATACCTCGTGAAGCTTACTCGACTAGAATGAGCGCTACAAACAGACGGGATTTTCTGAAGGGGGCGGCGTTTCTGGGCACTGTCGCATCCATTCCTGAACTAGAGGCATCGACAGGCTCTGTGCCGCTGCTGAGAGTTGCCGTCATGAGCGACATCCAGGGCTATCCCTATCCAGAGGACGCCGGGATGCGCAACCTTGAACGTGCGCTTGACGTGCTGGCGCCGCTCAAGCCAGACGTAGTCGTTAACGACGGCGACATAAACGACACAGGCAACGACATGGACGCCGTAGCCTATTACAAGGCGCGGTGTGATGCGCGACTGGGGCGGCTTGAGCACGTATCATGCATGGGCAATCATGAAATCGGCTTCATACCGAAAGAACGCCAGTCGATTCGCACGAGTGCCGTGTGCCTCCGCGAGTTCAACACGATATTCGGCTATTCGCCTGATTCCTGGCTTGTGCACAGGGTTATAGGAGGCCATGACTTCATCGCGCTGTCATTGTCTCGCATTGAGGGATATACAGACGAAGAGATCGCTGCACTCAAGTCTGCGCTCGACGCAGCTGTTGCCCGCGACGCGAAAAGGCCGATTTTCGTTGTGACGCACTATCATCCGCTTGAAACTGTCAACGACTCGCGCTCTGAGTCGCAAGGCGGAGGGTTGCGGCGGCTGCTGGATTGCTATCCACAAGTCGTCAGCATCTCTGGCCATACGCACAATCCGCTGCAGGATCCACGTTCAATATGGCAGGGGACGTTCACGGCGGTGGATTCGTCTACGCTCTGCTACGGATGCATCTCAATTGAGCCGCCGGCGGCGAACCAGATTTCGTGCCTGATACCGTACGGACATGAAGCCGTTGGGTTCATGCTGATCGAGGTCTACGCCGACAGGCTAGTGTTCCGCCGGTTCACGGCGCGTGATCGCAGGGAACTTGAACCGAACAGGCCATGGTCAGTTCCATGGCCGCATGACGCGTCGCAGACGCGTTACTCGTTTGAGCGTCGCAGCGCCGAGGAGCATCCGCCGCAGTTCGTGGGCGATCCAGAGCCGACTCTATGGTATGACTTCGGCTATGTCTATCTTATGTTCAGCGCTGCGGAACCAAAGGAGCGCGTGTTCGGCTATCGCATTGAACTAACGGAGGATGGCGAAGGCAAGGCTCCGGCATCCTGCTTTCACCTGGCCGACTACTACCGCATACCAGAGCATCGGCAGAGCCGTGTTGTCTTCAAGACGCCGCCTGGTTCGCTGTCGGCTGGCAGAAGCTACCGTTGCCGAATCTTTCCCGTTGGGTTCTTTGGGCGCGAGGGCCGCCCGACGGCTTGGCACTTCGCGGTCAAGGCCGGCTATCCCTGCCGTGCAGACTGTCCAAGCTGCGTGCAGGAATAAGCGCTTGCTTCACATCTGCAGTCCAATTTTGGTATAATTCGCAACTAACATGAAGGACAGTTTTTTTGCCAAGTTGGATTGGGCGGCGTTCTGGACCGCTACAGTCGTTACTTTTGCGGTCTATGCGCTGACGCTCGGGCCGAGCGTTGGGCTTGAAGACTCTGGCGAGCTGGCAACAGCTGCGGCCAATCTCGGTGTGCCTCATCCGCCTGGATATCCGTTCTGGACATTCTGCTCGTGGCTGTTCTGCAAGGCGTTTTCGTGGGTGACGTACATGGGGCATCCGACGCCAGCATGGGCTGTCTCGCTGTGCTCCGCAACGTTCGGCGCGTTCGCTGCGGGCTGCACGGCGATGCTGATATGCCGCTCCAGCCGCGACTTCACGAGCGAGGACGGATTTGTCGGCAGGGCACTTGGCTTCGGCGGTGGCGTAGCCGGCGCGCTAACGTTCGCGCTTTCGCCTGTTGAATGGTCGCAGTCGACCATTGTCGAGATATACTCGCTCAATGCGCTCTTCCTGATGTGGGTGTTCCTTCTCTCATATCGCTGGATGCGCAGGCCGTCCGACAAGATGCTGTGGGTGACGGCATTCGTTTTCGGCCTTGGTCTCACGAACTACCAAGTGCTGCTCTTCGCGATTGTGCCGCTCGCGCTCGTCATAGCGATGAAGAACGTAGGGCTTTTCAGGGACGTGTTCATATACCTCATGCCAGTGGGTATGACGTGGCAGGTGCTACAGATCGGCCAGCTGATGCGCGCTGATGCGTCGATGCAGTCAGATGTCATCAACAAGCACGCGGCGATTGTCGACAAGGCGGTCATGACTCCGTCCTCGACGGCAATCGTCATAGCGCTCATAGCGCTCGTTGCGTCGTTCATCGCGGCGGCGGTGTTCAAGACGCGTGGCGCAGGCGAAAAGGCCGAGAAGTCCGTGATGTACGGCGGAGGAGTCGGCGCTGCGATACTGCTTCTCTCCGCATTCGTATTCACTTCGCAGAACACATGGACTGGCGTCACGGCGCCTGTCGCGCCGCTGATCGAGCCGACGCGCTATGCACTTGTCTCCGCTTTCGTGGCGGCCTCCGCAGTTGCGGCCATGCTCGCCGCGCTTAGGACGGAAGAGCGGCTTGGCGACCCGAAGTCGCTGAAGCTTGTGCTGACGGCCTCCGCATTCGCCGTAGCGGCGATTGTGTGTGCGGCGATGGTTCCGTCCGCTGGCGATGCAGGGTATGCCGGGCCTGTTTTCCCGTGGGGCAAGTCGACGTTCATGTTCTGGATAATGGTTGCCATGCTTTTTGGCCTTTCGGCGTTCACCAAGAAGGGGCTATGCTTTGCCATTCCGGTCGCTGGGCTGCACATTGCCGTGTTCACGCTCCTTGCGCATGGCGCGATGAACGGCCTCACGCATCCGCAGAGCTGGTGGTTCGCGTGGCCGATAGCGTGGAACTTCGTGCTGCTGGCGATGGTGTGGCTGTCGCTGCCCAACGGACGCAGCGTCGCCGGCGCGGCGTTTTTCGCGCAGCTCGGCATATCGTTCTACGCCTACATGCCGATTGTGAGCGACCTCAGGAACCCGCCGATGAACTGGGGCTATCCGCGCACGTGGGAGGGTTTCAAGCACGCCATCATGCGCGGACAGTACGAGGCGATAGGCTTCCAGAAGCCGACGTTGGCGCAGATCGTGAACTACTTCGAGGACGTGCGCGTGCAGTTCACCGACCTGCTGATTCCGTTCGCGCTCGTTCCGTTCGCGGCGGGCCACTGGATCGTCAAGAAAGAGAACCGCCGGTCGTTCTGGCAGTGGATGATTCCGGCGCTCGTCTGCTTCCTCCTGATGAGCGTGCTGCTCATGGCGCTTGCGAACGTGAAGGGCGACCTGCAGGACGGCTTCATCCAGAAGGTAAAGTTCATCTCGTCGCATGCGATGCTCGCGCTCTGGATAGGCTACGGGCTCGTGTTCGCGGCAGTGTTCGCCCTGCGCGCGCTTGCGCCGAAGATAGGCGAGATGCGCATGAAGCCTGTGGCGCTTGCAATAGCTGCGGCGATGGTCGTTGTGTCGTTTGTATATCCGCTCATAGACAACTACTGCGGCAACTACGTGCTGGGCGTGAACGAGGTAGCCTTCAAACTGGGCGGCAACGAACAGAACGGGCACACGTTCGGCTGGCAGTTCGGCGCATACCAGCTGGAGGGCGCAAAGGCGATACGCGAGCAGATTGTGGCCGATGAGGAGCCGTTGCCCGACCCTGACTGGCCTGAGCCGATGGAGAAGTTCTCCATCTTCTTCGGCGGCACTGATCCAGGGAGGTTCGTGCCGACCTACATGATCTACGCGGCGCTCTTCCGTCCCGACGTTTACCTCATAACGCAGAACGCGCTTGCCGACGACACGTACATGTCGGTCGAGCGCGACCTCTACGGCGACGAGATATGGATTCCGGCGAAGGAGGACTCCGCCGAGGCGTTCAACGTCTACGTCGACGAGGTGCAGCGTGGCGTGAGGCCGGCCAACGGAGCGCTCAAGATAGAGAATGGCCGAGTGCAGGTGACAGGTGCGCTTGGTGTCATGGAGATCAACGGCATCCTGACGAAGATGATGCATGACCACGACCGACTGCGCCACTCGTTCTACGTCGAGGAGTCGTACGTCATACCGTGGATGTACCCGTACCTCTCGCCGCACGGCCTCATAATGAAGATCAACGCCAACCCGACGCCGTACGATGCGAAGACCGCAGCGAAGGACGCTGACTTCTGGGACTGGTACTTGCGCCGTCTCCTGGACGATCCAATGTACCGCCGCGACTTCGCAGGGCAGAAGTCATTCTCGAAATTGCGCGCGGCGATTGCAGGGCTGTACGGCAAGCAGGGCCGCAGCCGCGAGAGCGCTCAGGCGTTCCGCGAGGCCGTGTTGCTCTATCCTGCCTCGCCGGAAGCCACGTTCCGCTACGCTCAGGAGAGCCTGCTTCCGTACCGCCGGTGGGACATTGCACTTGAGATGATGGATTATACCGACAAGATAGACCCGAACAACAAGCGCACAGGGAGCCTTCGCGGATACGTTGTTCGCGTGCGTGAGCTTATGGCCGAAATGCAGAGACTTGAAGCCTTGAGACGCGAGAACAAACTGACAACGCAAGACGTGTTCTCCCTGGCTGGCTGCTACTTTGAAATGGGGCGTGTGCGCGAGGCCGGAGAGCTTGCGCGCGGGCTTGTGGACGGCGCTTCCGACATGCCGTCGCTCCAGGCTCTATCTCGAATGCTCATAGATGCTCACCTGGATTCTGACGCCGAGAAATGCCTCAACAAATACCTAAAGATCAATCCCGTCGGTGACGCGAACGCCTGGGCGGAACTCGCAAAGATACAGCATAGAGCCGGAAAACGCCAAGCCGCCCAGCAGAGCTTCATCGCCGGCTATCGAATTGACGCCAAGGGATTGTTTGAAAAGATCCAGAAAGACCAGGAGCTTTACGAGATCGCTGCACCGCTCTTCCAGCGGCGAAGGTGACGTTGACCGGCATTCGCGGCGGAGCGGTAGTGCTTCGGGCTCTTGCCTGTGGACGCTTTCAGGCGCATGGCTAGATGGCTTGCGCTGCAGAAGCCGCAGTTTATGGCAATCTCGTCAATTGTGCGATTGGTGCTTGTGAGCTGCTCGATGGCGTCGTTCAGCTGAAGACGGGTTATTTCATCCGTGATTGTATGGCCGAGCGCGTGGCGCGCGTGCAGGTTCAGGATTGTCTTCGAGCATCCGGCGACCTTGGCGAGTTCAGGAAGCGATGGACGCTCCGGGATGTTGGCGCGGGCGTATGCAATGGCGCGAGCGACGAACGGGTCTGCTATGGCCTGCGCATCTGTCGATGTGCGCGTGATCACCATGTCGTGGCGCGTTATGTGCACACGCTTCACCGGGCGGCGCTCCAGCAGGCAGTCCATTGCCTCGCCTACGGCCCGTCCGCGTTCGTGGTCATTGACCGGGATGGACGAAATCGCCGGCACGGTCATTTCGCACAGCAGCTCGTCGTTGTCCACGCCGAGAACCGCAATGTCTTCTGGTATGCGCAGTCCGGCGTCGACTGCCGTGGCAATCACCTGTTGCGCCCGGCGGTCGTGGACGCAGAACAGAGCCGTTTGTCTGGGCAGTCGGCGGAGCCACTTCGTGAGGCGCTGCGATTCCAGGGCGAAGTCGTTCTGCTCGCGGGGCGGGGGAGACGGGTAGATCAATGGCGTGTATCCCTCGTCTCTCAGCCGTTCGGAGAAACCATTGATGCGCTCGTCGCTCCAGAACGTCGGCTTGGCCGTTCCGACGTAGGCGAACGAGCGGTAGCGCCGCTTGATGAAATAGTCCGCAGCCGTACGACCTTCGGCAGCATGTTCGTTTATGAAGGTGACGATGTTGCGCGGCTGATGCGGAATCGGCTTCGAGAGCGTCGGCTCTATGAACACCGCCGGAAGGCCGGTGGCGATGAAGTCACGGCGCTCGCGGTCGTTCAGAATGTATGCGATGATGCCGCAGCAGTTCCAGGACTTCAGATCCCGCAGGTGCTGGCGGTTGAGGTCGTGCAGGTCCAGATGGAACTGCCACGTGTCGGTCGCCGATTCGTGGGCGTACTTTAGAAGTCCTTCCAGCAACTGACGCTGCGTGAGCGTTGATGTCGGTATGACCACGAGGATTCGCTTCTGGTTCCTTATTGTTGCCACTGGCGCGAATTATACCATAGCCGTTCGATATTGACAATATGCGTTTTCGATTTTGATATTGTCGCATGGCGATTTAATGTATAATATCGCGCAGAAAGAGATGATGACTTTATGACACGTAAAAAGGTAAAGATAGGAATCGTCGGGCTTGGTTTCATGGGCACGACTCATTGGGGCGTCTACAAGGGCCTCAAGAGCGCGCAGATAGTCGCGCTGGCCGATGTTGACGACAGGAAGCGCAGGGGCGATGTCTCTGCCGTTGTCGGGAACATCGGCGGCGGAGACAACTCGAAGCCGCTTGACCTCACGGGCGTGACGGTGTACGAGGACGCGTTCGCCCTCATATCGAATGCTGATGTGGACGTGGTTGACATCTGCGTGCCGACTCCGATCCATGCGGACATAGTCTGCGCGGCGCTTGCCGCCGGAAAGCACGTCTTCTGCGAGAAGCCGCTCTGCCGCGACGCGGCGCAGATGAAGAAGATCGTCGCCGCCGCGAAGACGGCTAAGGGGTTCTTCAACGTCGGGCTTTGCGTTCGCGCATGGCCGGAGTACCGCCACGCGCTTGAGTACTACAGGAGCGGCAAGGCGGGGAAAATGAAGTCCGCCACGTTCAAGCGCATCTCGCCGTCCGTGGACGGCAACGCATGGCAGAACTGGTTCATGGACGGCGCAATGTCGGGCGGAGCGCTTCTCGACCTGCACGTGCATGACGCTGACGAGGTGAATTGCTTCTTCGGGATGCCGAAGTCGGTAACGGCGGTCGGCGCAACAGGCATCGTCTCGAAGGGCGGCGTGGACCATGTGGTCGCCACGTACGACTACGGCGACGGAACGCTCGTAATGGCAGAAGGGGGATGGGCCGTGGCGAAGGGAACGCCATTCGAGATGAGCTTCACCATCGTCTGCGAAAAGGCGACGATTAAGCTCGACTCATCGGGCTACCACATCTACCCCGTGAAGGGCAAGGCGATCACTCCAAAGCTTGACGTGAAGGCGGGGCCGACTGGCTGGCATCAGGAGCTGACGTACTTCGTCAGCTGCGTGGCGAAGGGCATCAAGCCCGATAAGTACCAGACCATTGATTCCGTGGAAAATACCATGAAGCTAATCTTTGCCGAAGAGAAGAGCGCGAAGTCCGGAAAGGCGGTGCGGATATGAGCCGATACATCGCACTCAACGGATGGATATACTGCGGGTTCGGCGGCGAGAAGAAGCCGCGCGAATTCATCGACTGGGCGGCGGCGCAGGGCCTGGACGGCGTAGAGCTGACAATAGGCGACTGCCTCCCGGCCGACACGACAAGGGAAGAAGCCAAGGCTCTTGCCGCATTCGCGAAGGAAAAGGGCGTTGGGCTTCGCACGCTCGCCGCCGGCTTCGGCTGGGGCAAGTGGCTCTGCTCCGACGATCCCGCCGAGCGCGCGGAGGCGGTAGAGCTTGCCGTCGGCTGTCTGCGGCTGGCGTCGTGGATCGGCGCGGAGACGGTTCTTTTCGTCCCCGGCGCAACGCGTGTTGCGTGGGACGCCTCCCATGCCGAGGTTTCGTACAAGAGCGCGTGGGAGAACGCCACGGCGTCAGTCCGCGAACTTGCGACGGTCGCGGAGTCGTTCGGCGTCAACATCGCGCTTGAGAATGTGTGGAACCGCTTTCTCATCTCGCCGATGGAATGGAAGTTCTTCCTCGACCAGTTCAAGTC
>CACYCL010000004.1 GCA_902772905.1 uncultured bacterium
CTTCTGACGCTGAACTTTGCGATTGAACATGATTCGTTCTCCTTGACGCCGTTAGGCGACCTTCTTGCCCTGCTTGCGGCGGATGTGCTCGCCAACGTACTTGATGCCCTTGCCTTTGTATGGCTCAGCCGGGTAGTATGAGCGAATACGCGCGGCGGCCTCGCCGACCATCTGCTTGTCAGAGCCCTTGATGGTGACCTGAAGACCGTCGTTCTCGACGGTGACCGTCAGCCCGGCGGGTATCGTGTATATCTTGGGCGACGCGAAGCCGAGCGAGAGCGCAAGCTCGCTGCCCTTGAGGACGGCCTTGAAGCCGGTGCCCTCTATGGAGAGCTGCTTCTGATAGCCCTGAGACACGCCGACAACCATGTTGTGGATGAGCGCACGAGCCAAGCCGTGGAAGTTGCCATGCAACTTGTCATTGTCACACGCGACGACCACCGAGCCGTCCTCAACCTTAGCTGTGATGCCGTCATGCATCACATAGGAAAGCTCGCCGAGCTTACCCTTTACCGTCACCTTCTGGCCGTCAACCGCTACGGTGACGCCATCTGCAAGCTTGACGGGTTCTTTGCCGATTCGAGACATAGCCTTTAAACTCCCTTTGTACTTTAGGCGACCGTGCAGATTACCTCGCCACCAAGCTTCTCCTTCTTCGCCTGGACGCCAGACATGACGCCCTTCGAGGTGGAGAGCACGACAAGACCCATTCCGTCGAGGACGGACGGAATCTTGCTGAGCGGCGCATAGTGACGCAGCCCCGGACGCGACACACGCTTGATCTCGCGGATTGCGGGAACGGCGCGATCGGAATACTTTAGCGTAATCACGAGCTTCTTCGGAAACTCGGTCGTCGTGACGGCGTCGGCAATGTAGCCGGCCTCCTTCATGACGCGGGCGATTTCAGCCTTAAGATTGCTGGCAGGCGTTGCAACGGAGAAAAGACGAGCCTTCAGTCCATTGCGGATTGTCGTCAGCATGTCGGAAATGGGATCCATTGTCATTTTAAGAGGTTCCTTTCCTTATGTTACCACGAGGCTTTCGTTACGCCGGGGATTAGACCGGCAACGGCCAGTTCGCGGAAGCAGAGACGGCAGACGCCGAACTTGCGCAGATAGGCGTGACGACGGCCGCAACGCTGGCAGCGATTGTAGGCGCGCACCTTGAACTTGGGCGTCCTCTTCTGCTTCTCGATGAGACACTGTTTTGCCATGACTTAGTTCCTTCCTGCGAAAGGCATTCCCATGGAGATGAAAAGCTCCTTGGAGGCCTTGGTGTCGGTCGTGCTCGTCACGAACGTGATGTCCATGCCAGAGTGCGCGGCAGATTCCGCGACCTCCGGGAAGATCGTGTGGTCCGTGATGCCGAGCGTGTAGTTGCCGGCGTGGTCAAACCCGCGGTTCGGCACACCGCGGAAGTCGCGGATGCGGGGAAGCGCGGCGGCGATGAGGCGGTCGGCGAACTCCCACATGCGCTCTCCGCGCAGTGTGACCTTCGCTCCGATGACCATTCCCTCTCGCAGCTTGAAGTTCGATATCGACTTCTTGGCGCGGCAGAGCATCGGCCTCTGGCCGCTGATCGCCGCCAGGTCGTCGACAAGCGACTTCTGCTCGTCCTTGGAGACGATGCCGAAAGCCATGTTGAGGACAATTTTCTGGAGGCGCGGTACGAGCATCCTGTTAGTCGTGCCGAGCTTCTTTTCAAGCTCCGGCACGATGCGGCTCGCGTATTCGTCTTTGAGTCTAGCCATGATGGATTTTCCTTTGCGTTAGAGGGCCTTGCCGCTCTTGACGGCTATGCGGGCCTTCTTGCCTTCCTTCTCGCCGGTCCTTACGCGAGTGCCGCACTTCTTGTCGGCATCGTAGGGCATGAGCTTGCACAGACGTATCGGCAGCTCGATTTCGACAAGCCCGCCAGGCGTCTTCTCCGTGCGGCGCATCGCCTTTTTGTGCTTGTTGAGGCCACCGACGATTGCCGTGCCCTTCTTCGGATTGATGCTCATCACCGTGCCGGTCTTGCCGGCGTCGTTACCGCTGGTGACGATAACCGTGTCGTTCTTCCTGATTCTTGCCAGTGCCATAGCAGTACTCCTTTCAGACCACTTCCGGGGCCATGGAGAGAATCTTCATGTAGTTCTTGTCGCGAAGCTCGCGTGCAACCGGCCCGAACACACGGGTTCCGATCGGATTGAGCTTCGAGTCGACGAGAACACATGCGTTCTGGTCGAAATGAACCGTCGAGCCGTCCGCCCGGCGGATTGGGTTGCCGGTACGGATTATTACGGCCGTAGCGACAGATCCCTTCTTGATTGAAGACGTCGGAGACGCCTCCTTGATTGCAACGCGAATCACATCGCCCAGATGGGCGTATTCCTTGCGCTGCTTGAGGATGCGGAAGCACATCGCGCGCTTGGCGCCTGTGTTGTCCGCGACCACGAGGTTAGAGAGTTCCTGAAGCATGGTGTGGCTTCTCCTTACTTCACAATGCGCCAGCGCTTTGTGGCGCTAAGTGGACGCGTTTCCATGATGGTGACCGTGTCGCCAACCTTCGCGTCGTCGGCCTCGTCGTGCACATGATAGTTCTTCGTGCGCGTGACGATCTTGCCATAGATCGGGTGGCGTTCGCGGTACGAGACCGCGACCTTCACGGTCTTCGCACCGGACTTCGAGACTACTACGCCCTTGCGCAGCTTGCGTGCGCCGCGGGCCTTGGTTTCCGTGCTCATTAGATCTTGACTCCTGCGCGGGTGATGAACTTTGTATGGATTCCAATCTTAGTGGCGGCAAGACGGAGGCATTCCTTGGCAACCTCCTCGGACACACCGCCGACTTCAAACAGAACCTTGCCTGGAAGGATCACGGCCGCCCAGAACTCCGGGTTGCCCTTTCCTCCGCCCATTCGGACTTCGATTGGCTTGCGGGTTACGGGCTTGTCGGGGAACACGCGGATCCAGAGCTTGCCCTTGCGCTTCATCTCACGGTTGATCGCAACGCGGCAGGCTTCGATCTGAGTTGCCGTAAGGAGGCCGCGCGTCAGGGCCTTGAGGCCGAACTCGCCGTACGCGAGTTCGGTGCCCGACGTCGCATAGCCCGAACGGTTGCCCTTCGAGACCTTGCGGAACTTGACTCTCTTTGGCATCAGAGGCATGGCTTACTTACCCTCCTTTCGGTCTCCGCGCTCACGGCGCTCTCCGCGGCGGTCGCTGCGCGGCGCACGAGCCTGAAACCCATCCTTCTTGCAAATCCACACCTTGATGCCGATCTTGCCGGCAGTGGTGTTCGCCTCGGCGAAGCCGTAGTCGATGTTCGCCCTGAGCGTGTGCAGCGGCACCTTGCCCTCGCGCGACCA
>CACYCL010000005.1 GCA_902772905.1 uncultured bacterium
CGGATCCCGTCCGACTTGCATGCCTAATCCACGCTACCAGCGTTCGTTCTGAGCCAGAATCAAACTCTCAGAAAAAGAATTCGAGTCCGAGCCCCTCACACAAACATTTACTGTTTCCTCAAGCATCCCGTTTTCAAAGACCGACGTCCGCCGTTTCGGGCGAACAGGTGCGTAGTATACCAAAAACTCTCCCACCCTGTCTAGGGGGTTTTTTAATTTTTTCATGTCGCCCAAATTTATTGCAGTTCGTCAAAGCCGACCACTGCCACGCCGCATTCGCTGGCCGTGGCCAAGATGCGCTCAAGCCACTCGGTCTTCATGTTTATGCCCTTCGCATCCGAACTTATGCCGTGCGAGGCGAGCACGAACGCTTCCTTGCGCTCTGCACAGCGGCGTATGCACTTCAAGATGTCCTCGATGTCGGTGTGGTACGCCTCGCCCGCAATCACAGTGTCCAGGCGAAAGCGCGAGTCAAGCTCCGCCGCAGGGAAGAACGCCCTGTCCACCGTATGGATAGGTTTAAGCCCTTCCTGCTTCTCGCCCTTTGGATCATATGGCGCCACGCCCTTGTGCCCGCCGCGCACATGGGCAAACCCCTTCTCCCTGAAAAGAGCGTCCGATTCGTCCGTCCGGCGACAATTCGGGTATGCAAACGACGTAACCGGAAGCCACGCCACTCGCAGTCGCTCGCGCTGCGGCTCTATTTCCTCTTCATAATAGCGGACGACGCCCTTCTCGGCAATCATCGCGTCGGCATTGGCGTGGTTCAGTCCATGAAGCCCAATCGAGTGCCCGTGTTCATGAAGTTCCTTGAGCGTCTTGATCACATCGCCGTCGATTGGACCGCACACGAAGAACGTGACATGCGCGTCATACTTGTCGAAGATCGGAAGTGCGTTCTTCCAGTCTTCGATGTTGCGGTCGTCAAAGGAGAGAACAAGCGTGCCGACCGGTTCAACGGATGGACGGCACTTCTCGAAGCGCACACCATCGCTCGGTCCAGTGAAAGCCGCAAACTTGTGACTGCGCGGATTGCCCCATTTGCGGTTGTTCCTGCGCGTGAAGTATTCCAGATGCCGCCTAGAGCAGTTCTTGAACACAACGTCCTCGGCATGACATTCGTCAGTCCCGTCGATGCGGCAGGGCGCGATCGACTCCATGCGGCAATTCTCGAACAGGATGCCACGCATGCGCGCATCCGCCTTGGGGCCGTCGAACCGCACCGGATAGGCGCATTCGAGCATTGTGCAATTTGTCACGCGGATGTCTTCGATGTAGACGTTCTTCCCCTCTGCGACCCATGCCGGGGTGAACCCTATGCCATTGGCGCTCTCGTGGAAGCGGCAGTTGTCCACGACGACGTCGCGGATCGTGCCTGTTCCCACTCCGAAGCGGATTCCCCAGCAGCAGGTCCAGATGTCGCAGTTGGAGATGCGGATGTTCTCGCAAGGGTGATATGCGGCATGGATCTTGCATGAGGCTCGGATGGCAAACCCGTCGTCGCCGACCTTGATCGTGCAGTCGCTCACGGTCACGTTGCGGGTGCAGTCGATTGACAGTCCGTCGGAGTTGGCTATAGTGCGGTCGGCGTCAATCGTTACGTTGCGAACGTCCAGCCCGTCACAGCAGCGGAAATGCGTCGTCCAGCACGGCGTATGCCGAAGCGTCACGCCTTCGAGGCGAATGTTCTTCGCGAGGAACATGGCGACCATCGGTCCCGGGCGGAACCAGTCGCGGTCGAGAGGATGGAGCTTTAGACCGTACTTGTAGTAGGGGAAGTGGCTGTCCTCGTCACATTCGGCGGCGAAGAACTCCGGCCCGCTGCCGTCGAGTACGCCTTCGCCCGTTATGGCAACGTCACTTACCTTGTAGGCAACGACGAGGTGGCCTCCGCTCCACTCCTCGCCGTCGCTCCAAAAGTTCTCCGGGAAGCAGTCGTTCGCGTTGTAGTCGGCACGGTCGGTCGAGCCTTTCAGCGTAGCGCCCTTCGCGAGATGAAGCTCAACTCCGTCCCTTAGCCAGACCGTGCCGGAGAGATACGTGCCAGCGGGGACGACGACACGTCCTCCTCCGGCCTCGTGCGCGGCATCGACGGTCCGCTGGACAGCCGTCGTGTCCTTCGTCGCGCCATCGCCTTTCGCGCCGTAGTCGCGCACGTTGAAGTCCTTTGCGGCTGCCGCCGTTGCGCAAGCCGTCATCATCACCATGATGCTCGTTCTCATTGTCCATTTCCCTTTGTCTCAAGTTCATTGCCGTAACCAGACAGGAACCGGCCCAAAAATGCATAGGCGACAGAACCGCCAAGGAAAGCAAGGCCGAGCGAACGGCTGCCCGCCGCACCGGCACCG
>CACYCL010000006.1 GCA_902772905.1 uncultured bacterium
AAGTCCACCTCGCCATGCTGTTTGCAGAACTCATCGGACACGTTGTTTGCCGCTTCGCCAAGTATGATCAAATGATACAATATCAATTCTGCAGCATTGTTGCCCTCAACAAAGTCGACCCTTGCTATTCCTGCTGAAAGTTCCTTAACACGACAAAGCGCTGCATACATATGCTCGATGCGCGAAGCATCACGATAGTCTGCCTTGTCGCTCATATCGGGACAGCCTCCGGACATACCTGCCATGCAAAACGAGGGTTTTTCCTAAGGACAGTGTTTTCAACGACATCAACGCCACGACCGAACATGGAACCGACCTTGCGCTCCATCCCAACGAAATCCTTGAATGTCGCGTCAGGAGAAAATTTCACCAGCAAATCGATGTCGCTATCCGGGCGTTCTTCCTTGCGGGCGCACGACCCGAAGACCCAAAGCTTTTCGGCCTTGTGTTTCCTCGCGATAGCGTATATCTCCTCCCGCTTCGCACGAATCTCGTCCAGCATACACATATTTTACACATTCCATCCGTCGTTCGGGCTACTGTTCTTCGCCTTCCCCCGCGCGGGAAATCTAACGCCCGGCATCGCGGCGGTTTCACATGCCTCTCAGCCGAACACGCGCATTATACCAAAACCGCCGCGCCCGAATCAAGCGCGGCGGTGGAAAAGTGGAATGGGGGAAAGTTGCAGCTCGAAGAAGCAGGGGCGGCTACGCGGGGTGCAGCACCCTAGTAAATTCACCTAGAAGAACCCGACAATGCTACTGCGAGAACTTCTCGCTGTTCTCGTATACAAACTCGGGAGCCACGTCGAGTTCTCCATTGAGCCATGTCAACGTCTCATAATCCAATTTGCAGCGGGCAAATGCATCTGCGTCCGCAAGCGGCGCGAACGCCTCTCCTCGCAGCAGAGTGTGCCCGTCGAAGATTCGCGTCTCGCCGTCGTTGAACACAACTTTCATGCGATGCGGAGCGAGCGACTCGAAACTGGTGATCTTCAGCACCGGCATCGGGTTTTCAGCATAACATTTTCCATCACGCACGATCATTGCACACCTCCTCACATCGCCGCAACAATCTTCTCGAACTGCTTGCCCTGAACTGCAAGATTCCATGCGGCATAGGCTTCTTCTTCGTGCAGAGCCATCCACCCATCAAGAATGCGCCTCTGCTTGACAGGCAGCTCTCCTGAAAGCAATTCCCCGTCAAGCGCAACAACTGCCTCGTCCTCATTGTACTTTACGTGCACATGGGGCTTGTGATGCTGCCGTGTGTCGTAGAAGCGCAGATAGTCGACCATCCGCCCAGCTCACAACCAGGCGGTATGTCAAAGAGCAGATTCCGCAGTTCCCCGCAGAACTGCTGAGTATTATACCAAAAAAATCCACGCCCCGTGTACTGCGGATTGCGCTAGCAGGACTTGCTCGCGGAGGATTCTTCAAGAAGGCGGCGTTCTACGGCGGCACATGCCTCCGTTTGCTGCACAACATGCGACGGTTTTCGGAGGACAAGGTCAGTTTTAACTTCCCTGCATGAACGCATTAGACGCATATCTTGCCTAATTGCGGCAGATATCTCGGCACGTTTAATGCCCACTTGCCGTCTGACCTTTGCAAATGCCGCGCGCATCTCGTCCTCTCGTCCGCATGCAGTGCGGTTCCTGTCCGAATCGATTATGCGGCAGTGTCCGGTCACCTTGTTCTTCTCCAGCTTCCACCCGCCAACCGAGTCAAGGACGTCCCACCAGGCCTCCGAATCCATAACGCGCCCCTCGACTGTCGGGAAGCCCTGCGGAACCATCACCTTGCCAGACGGCTCCTCTCCCGACAGTACGCGACGGGTGTATTCTATGTAGAACTTCTCATGGTGGTTCGCGATGCGCTTCAGGACTGAGCTCTTTGCCCACTTCGCGTCTATCTCGACCTCATGAGTCAAGTTCGTCGGCGTGACGCACTCGACGACGTTATCGCACGGGGCAAGCGTTCCGTTCGCGCCGAATGCCACGCCCTTCTCGCCGCCGATCGTCGCATAGATGTAGCGGAGAGTGATGTCGTCGGGGTTGCACACGGCAAGGACGGGCAGTTCGCTCGCTCGCCCCATCGTCGCCAGGTCTGGGTCGGCGGAGGGAATCGCCGCGCCCATGAGGACCGCCTGCCGCACCTTCATGCCATGCTCGGCAAGGCGCGCCAGGACGCGCGCGATGATGCGCCCGCCTAGGGAGTGTCCGACGAGCGTGAGGTTTGCGCGTTCCTCTGCTGGCATGGTCGCTATCTCGAACGCAAAGCGCCACGCCTCCTTGTCCGCCGAGTCGACGGCAAGCGGCCAGACGATGTTGTCGCCGTCCCACGCCTTGAATTCGACCTGTGCGGTCGGAAACGCGTTCGACACGCACTTGACGATGCCCTCTGCCGGTTTCTCAGCACGGAGCCACCCCGGAATGAACCATACCGTTGCTGCCATAATAGCCATTATCATTTGTCCTCCTATATTTAACCACAGACTTTCGCAGACGGGGCTTCGCTTACGCTCGCCATGTCTGCGTCCGTCTGCGGTTCATCGTTGTACCACGCGTTCAGTTTGGCGTTGAACTCTAGGCGCGTTAGCCTCGACCATTCCTTCACGCGGTCGGTGAGGTCTTCTATGTGCATCGTCACGCGGCGGCGCGGAACGAACGGCGACCAGAAGAACCACAGAAAGACGCTCTTCACAAACGTCGGCACGAACGAAGGCGAGGCGGTACGCCCCTTGCGCGACCAGATCGAGCCCCAGAGTCCACGTGTGCGAACGCCGATGACCCTCGTGTCCACAGGCAGTTCTCCGCAGATGTTGTACGCCAACTGGCGTGTGCCGATGTCTTCGCGGTCAGGCTCGGTCTGAATATGACCCGAAGGATAGAAGATGACATTGCCGCCGCCTTCGAGCGTCGCTTTCACAATGTCGCCAAGTCCGCGCGCAATCGTCGCGCCTTTCGCCGTGCGATGCTTGCGAAGGTCGGGAACGGCCACCGCGCCAAGCGTCTTCAAAACGTGCGGCGCAACGAAACCGGTGTGGAAGAATAGCTCGTCGGCAAGCGGCTTCAGCGGCGTCTTCCAGAACGTGATGCCGACTAGCATGGGATCGACCATCGCAGGATGGTTCGGCAATACGAGAAGTGGCTTGTCCTGCACGACGGACTGCAGTCCGTCGGCCTCAACCCGATACCGCCGCGCAAATATCCAGCGGCCGGTGCATAGCAGAACCGAACGGTAGCAGAACACAAAGGCAAGCGGCGCGACAAAAAATGCGGCAGCCAGCAACAGCAGAAACGCCTTCGGACCGAACGCCCAGCTCACGAGCGCGTAGCATCCGCTCGCCGCAAGCATAAAGAGAAACGACACCTGATTGAAATAGGCAAGCATCGTGTTGAGCTTCGGTCCCTTCACGACCTTCTGTATCTCGGCGTCGAACGGCAACTTGAAGAAGCCAAGGTCGAAGGCCAGCAAGCCCAAAACAACTCCGAAGGCCACTGGCGAAAGCGGAACAAAGTAGAGCATTGCCAGAAGCGCAGCGGCAATCCAGCCGGTCAAGAGCGTCGCGCCGAGAAGGAAGCGTCGCCTATCTACAAAGCCGGCTATGACCTGTCCGGCGACGATGCCGACGGCTGCCGCGCAGAGAAGCACCCCTGTTCCCGTTGCGCTTAGATTCAGGCCAACCTCCGACTTGCCGTATACGAGCAGCCCCATCTGAAGCATCGCCGCGCCCCACCAGAAGACGGAGAGCGTGAAGATGACCGCATTCAGTCCGCCGTAGCGCCCGGCCATGCGATATGCGCGACGCACGTAGCGAACGGGATTGATTGCGTGAAGCGAACGGTTAAGCTCTTCCTTCGCATGAACAGTGTAGCTCGCAACAAGACCGAGCGCGGCGAAGCCAGCGAGCAAGAAATACGACAGGTGCCATTCCTGATGTCCGATCTCCAGATCGGACACCACCGCCCCCGCCACCGTTCCCATCAGAACGCCGAGAAACGACACGCCCTCCATGCCGCCCATGCCTGTCGAGATGCGCCCTTCGCCGCCGATGTCGCGCACGAGCGCGTATTTCGCGGGCGAGTAGAGCGAGCTCTGAAGCCCCATCAGCAGCACCGCGCCGATGACAAGCCACGGCGAGTGGAGCGCAAAGCCCGCAATGGCGACGGCCATAATCGGAAGCTCCGCCCACTTCGCCGCGCGAACGATGCGGCGCTTCGGCCAGAGCGCGGTCAATCGGTCCGCAAGCGGCGAGCAGAGGATGTATGGCAACACCAGCGCCCCGGCAGTGACGCCCATCGCGATAGACTTGACGCGCTCGTCGGGAAGCCAGCCTATGACGGTGAAGCTCGCGAGCGTCTTCAGGAAGTTGTCG
>CACYCL010000007.1 GCA_902772905.1 uncultured bacterium
ATTCCCCGGAATCGATACATCGCTGTTGAACCAGATGCTGCCTTTGCCGCTCACGGCCAGCCCCATACCGGTGTCGCTTGTGATGGGGCCATCCACCGACATCGTGCGGGCGCTGTTGTTGTACTCGCTGGTGAGCGTTGCCTGTCCGTTATTCGGTCCGGCCAGATGCAGCGGTCCGATGTGGTTGGATGCTTGCGCCGTGCCGTTTTGCGCGGTAATGTTGCGCCCGCTGTATAGCTTGATCGGACCCTTGATCGTTTTGCTTGAAGTCACGCCCCACATGCCGATGAAACTGGATGTGGAAACATTAGTAACCACAACCGTCACGTTCTCGTCGATGTCGGGAGTCCCCTGCATCGTCAGCGTTCCATAGACATTGTTCACCTCGCCCGGCGCATCGGTCGATTTGATGTGGTTGTAGACCATCCAGTTGTTCGAGCCGATGCGAGTAAGCGTATGGCCTTTGAGGTCGAGTATCTTGCCGTTGCCCATTCCCCAGCGCGCGGAGACGTCGATCGTCGCGTCGGCAGAAAGCGTAAGGCTGTTGAGCAGGCTGTCGGCATTGGTGCTGCCGGTGTTGGTGTAGCGCAACGCGCCGTTATTGCCAACACCCTTGCCCGCAATCGTCACATCATGAGGAAACGCGACATTGCTGTTCTGTCCTTTGCCTGGAACCTTCAGCCAGAGGGTCGCGCCAGACTTCACTTCAATCGCGACCGAACTTCCTCCAACGGCGTTTACATGCGAAATCGTCAGCGTACCTTCCTCTACGACGACCAAACCTGCGAAGCCTGATGATGCAGCCGTAAGCACAACCTCGCCCGCGCCGCGCTTCACAAGCCGATTGTAGTTCTCGACCGCCGTGCTGTAAGTGTAGGTTTCGCCGGTATCGGCGGAAACCACAAAGTCCGTGCCGTCAGGTGCCGCACTCCCGGCGAATGCCGTTGCGGAAGTCACCGCCACGCAAATCACTGTCAGTAGTCCTCTCACTGTTGGTTTCCTTTCTTGTTATGTCCTTTGGATGGTTTCAAGTAGGTTCCGCCACTTCTCAGCGTTATGTATTATACCATATTTATATTCATCTGCACCATCTTCCTGTGTATATAGGGCGAGTGCGCGCCTATCTATTGGGGATGGCCTTGCCTATAGATAGGGAAACGCTCTGCCTATCTATAGGCAACCACTCTGCCTATCTATAGGCAACCACTCCGCCTATATATAGGCAGAGCGTTGGTCTAGGAAGCCCACAGGCTCAGCAAAGCGGCTTCCGAGTTCCGCCAAGTGCCTGGACGCGCCCGACTCCGCCGATCATGGCGAAAGGCTACTGCCCCGAGAACTGCCGATTGGCAACGCGCTCGGGGCAGAACAAGAACAGGCACTATCACTTGCGCAATCAGCGGAGTATGATGAGAGATCCTACACCGTGACCGGTGAGAGCGTTCAGTTCGCCTGTTCCGCCAAGGCGGCTGCGCACGCGCAAGGGACCTTTCGACGCGGAATACACGCCAGCAGAGCATTCGACGCCGGCCATCGTAAGCAATTTGACCGGCATCTGGCCGTCATAGTCAAGGTTGAGCGTAGCACCAGTCTTCGCGACTGAAAACTCTGTCGTGCCATCGGCAAAAGGCAGCATCTTGTCGGTCAGCGTCACGGACCCGGCCTGCACATCAAGCTTGCCGCCCAGCGGAAGCGCCCCGTCAAGCACAAGAGAGCCCGCGCCGGTCTTGACGAACGATGTCGCCGCCCTGCTGTCGTTCTGAATCGTCAGCGTCTTGCCGGACGCCACCTCAAACGTTACTTCACCGCTCGTCGTAAGCGTAAACGACTCGCGCTTGATCACGTCCGAAGCGTTGGCGACATACGTTCCGCCGTTCAGGTTCAGGAAGTTGAGCGAGGGATTTGCGTAGGCGCCCAAATAGCCGCCGAACTCGAACCGTCCGTCGTTGAGCGTATATGTGAACTTGACGCCGCTTGTCACGCGCGCGAACATCCAGTTCTTCGGAATGATGAGCGTTCCGTCGTTCTGGACGAACTCGAACGTACCGCCAAGGTTATCGTTGGAAGCCATGACAAACGACAGATGGAAGCTGTTGTGTCCGCGGAGTTCGCCCGAATCAAGCACATAACGACCATATCCGCCGGCACGCGGCTGCGTCAGTGCCCAGTTGCTACGATTGTAGATGAAATCGTCGAATATCGTGGTCGAGTAATCGACGACTGCGCCCTCCTGATGCGTCTCACCGCAGCAAGCCACGTTCGTCTCGTTCCACGCCGTGAGGACGATGCCATAGTTACGCACGCGGCA
>CACYCL010000008.1 GCA_902772905.1 uncultured bacterium
ACAGGGCGGGAAATCGTTCAAATCCGGGAACTCGATCTTGTCAAGCGGAATCGTCCCCTTTTCGGCAGGGAGCGTGAGAACGACCCACTTGCGTTCCTCGTAATGATTCCCCGCATACGGATGGTTCACAAGCTTGATAACGGCACCCTTCTCGACATTCAACGACTCTGTCACAACTATCTTGCCGCAAGCGTCGGTATCCCTTTTATTGTTCGCAAGCAGGATGGACCCGGCTTGAAGTTCAAGGCCTGCCGTCGTGTAGGTGCGGTCCGTGTAGCGGGCCTTGATCTGGGCACCCTTCTGGACAACCGTTGTTCCGCCCATTGTAACAGTGTCGAACACGACGTTCACGGGAACCGCCTCGCGGGCGCTTCCTGCAAGACCACCGCTAATGATCAGCTTGCCGAAGAACTCGGACATGCTTCCGGTTATTGTGAATGTATCGGCGGCTGCAGGGGCTAACACTGCATTATTACGCTTGCCGCCGGCGCTCAGCATGAGCGCAGTCCCAGAACTACCCTTTATGGGCGCCTGAATCGTCCATTTGTTGTTCGTGTTGATTGATGACGATGTCACTTCTGCGGCGGCTATGCGGAACGGGTTGCTTTCCGGCGCCGTCACGGTAATCGGCCCTGCCGCCGTGATCTTCGGAGTCCGGTTGTTTTCCCAAGGAGTGAAGTAGCCGTTCTGCAAAATGGCACCGTTGTTTCCGAATCCTATGCTGTGGTCGGCTAAAGAGTCCCCGCGCGAGACGACAAGTCCGCCCTGGTCCTCGGTTTGTGCGCCCACTCCAAAGGTGATCGTGTTGCCGCCGAACGTGCGGTTGTAAATGACGCGGATGCGGCGATTGCCGTCGATGACATAGTCGTTCTCCGCTGAAGGCGCATTCCCCGGCGTAGCCGCCGAGGCGTCCCATTTGTCAAAGCTCGACTTGCCGCTGGCGTCGTTCGTCGTAAGCTTGAGCGTATCGGCCTTGGCGGAGGCCAGCATGGCAGACATGGCAATCACCGCTCTAGCGATTCTTGCCGCCGTGTGTTGGGGTTTGGGCTTCTTCATTGCTTCTTTCCTTCCTGTTTCCCGTTGGACGATTAGTGGTATTTTACTACAGCGAAAAGGCAACCGTCAAGTGCACAACATAACCTTATGCGCAAGGAATCCTAACCTATTTGACATGCGCCATACAGATATGCTATCATCCACAACATGAAAAACGGAAAGCGCGTGTACAAGATCGCCGTTCTGCTGCGTCTCTACTACGCGTCAGGGCGCGACATCCTGTACGGCATATCGCAGTATGCGCGGACGAAGTGCAGGTGGCGACTGCATGTCGTCAACTTCTCAGGCGAATCTTCGGCTGACGACATCGAAGAGGCCATTGCCAACGGCGAAGTCGACGGCATCATAGCAAACGGCGTCGACAATCCTGCCATCGCGGCGGTTCTGGACGCCTCCGACATGCCACTCGTCGTCATCGGCGCGCGGCCGCCGTGCCTGACGCGCAAGGCCACTGTGGCCTTCGTCCACAACGACGACATTGCCATAGGCCGGTATGGCGCGACGTATCTCGCCTCTCTCGGGCGCTTCCGCTCCTACGGCTTCGTCGCCCGCAGCGTGGATCACTTCAACTACGTATCCGTGCTGCGGGAGAGTGGATTCCGCGCAGAGCTGAAGGACACGGCCAACGACGTTCACACATACACGACGGCAGAAGGCGTGACGCGCGGCTCGTACGACGACATAACAGCCCTCGGCGAATGGCTCAAGGCCCTTCCGAAGCCTGCCGCAGTCATGGCCGCGCACGACCAGAGGGCGGTGCACGTCACAGAGGCGGCCACGGCTTCCGGTCTGCGCATACCGGACGAAATAGCGCTCATCGGCGTTGACAACGACGAATTGCTGTGCGAGACGGCGGAACCGACGCTAACAAGCATCGCGCCAGACCATGTGCACCTCGGAGAACTTGCCGCCGCGACACTTAGAAAAGTAATGTCAAGACCGTCTGCAGCACATCAAGAAACGTTGTCTTCGGCAAAGACGATAGTGGAACGCCAGAGCGCCAGGCATGTCATACCAGCCGCGCAGCTTGTGGAGCGCGCCACCGCCTACATTCGGCATAACGCCACGAAGGGCATAAGCGCAGCTGACGTAGTGCGGCAGCTCGGCGTGTCGCGGCGACTCGCCGAAGTGCGATTCAAGCAGCTGACCGGCGGCACTATACTCGACGCCTTGCTGACTACGCGACTTGAGGCGCTGAAGCGCCGTCTGCGAGAGGTTGACTCGCCGATAGCCAGGCTTTCGGCGGCATGCGGCTTTAAATGCGAGATCTACGCAAAAAGGCTGTTCAAAAAGCGCTTCGGAGTCTCCATGTCCGAATGCCGCAATTCGGCGTCGCAGACCTGAGTGGCGCGGAAGATGCATTTACTTTCGCGCTACCCGCGCAATTGTCACGTGACCCTAAGCTGCCGCCACGCACCGCGTTGCCAGCGAACAAGCGAACCTATGCAGATCACTACAACATAGACAATCATTGTAAGCCACAGAGCAGGCATCGTGTTGTGGAAATGCCTTACCGCAAACACTCCGGGCAGCCATAGAGCGAACGACGCTATGAGCATCCAGCACATCACGAACTTGGTATCGCCAGCACCCTTCAGCGCACCAGATATTATCACGTCCGCTGCGTCGAACAGCTGCCATGCCGCCATCATGGCGAAGAGAGTAAAGCCGAGCGAGTGGAAGCGCGCAAGCGACGCCTGGTCATCAGCAAGCTCACTTGAGACGAACATGGAGAGTATTGGCCGCGCAAGCAGGAGCGCAACCAGCGAGAGCAACGCAACGAAACCGACGCCCAGCTCCAAAGTCCGCCTTGCGTCACGCGCAGCCGCGTCAGCGTCGCCGCGCCCTATCGCCTGCGCCACGAGCGTTGACGCACCGAGCGCAAAACCCTCCATTGGCGCTATTAGCAGGTAGTTGACCGTGAAACATGCGTTCGAAACGGCTAGGTCAAGTTCGCCGACACCTCCTGTAACGAATACGAATATAGTGAACGACAGTATGTTCAAGACTGTGTAGCAGCCCGCCGGAACGCCGAAACGAAGGATGCGCACCGCAATCTGTCGTGAACCGACAGCCTTCGGCGTACCAGCGAGTTCGTGACGAAGCACAAGGCCGAGCACAAGCCACTGAAGCGCCGTAGACGCAACAGTCGCAATAGCCGCGCCGGTTATGCCAAGCCTCGGACACCCACACCAGCCGAATATAAGGAATGGGTCGAGCGCTATGTTGAGCACATTGCCCATCAGATTCACCCAGAACACTATGCGCGTCTTGCCTCGCCCGGTGAAGTAAGCCGACGAGGCTGTCTGCAAATATACAAACACCGCGCCAAGCATAAGGACTGTAAAATACGAGTTCTCACGCGCCAACACGGATGATGATGGCGCCGAAAGCGACAGAAGCCAACCACCAAGAGGCACAAGCATTACGCCCAATGCGCCTGCGACGATGGAAATCGCGTATGCAGCGTGAGTGCTGGCCCGGCAGTTAGCGTCTTCCCCTGCACCATGGTACTGCGCGACGAAGACAGACGAGTAACCGACAACAGACTGGAAGAAGCCGGCAAATATCCACATCAGCATACCAGCAGGCAAAGCCGCCTCAAGCGACTCTATGGAATCGTGCGCAAGGTATATGCGATCAACGAACTGCATCACGGCATTGTTGATCATGCCGAGCGCAAGCGGCCACACAAGCTTTAATATGTCTATGTATGGCTTCATGTTGCGGACTTGCCACGCGCAAGAACGGCAGCGAACGCTCCGTCGCATCCCGCGACATACGGGATGAACTCGTCTGAAACATCAAGCGAAAAGTCTGGATGACGCAAAAGGAATGCGTTCACCTGCTCCGTGTTTTCCTCTGGCTCATTTGAACAGGTGGAGTACACCAATCTCCCACCTGGCGCGACAAGTCGCGCTGACTGGTCGAGAATCTCCGACTGAAGCTTCGCTATGGCCTCCATGCGCTCAACGCTCCAATTCCAACGAGCGTCTGGCCTGCGCCGCAATACGCCTGTATTGCTGCACGGGGCATCCACCAGAACCTTATCAAAGCAGTTCTCCTTGCCTGCTTCCACCTGTTCAAGCGACTCAACTATCTTTACGCCATCAAGCTTCAGACGCTTGAGGTTCTCTGCAAGCCGCCTACGCCGCGCTGGATTCACCTCGCAAGCCGTCACATCTGCGCCGCGCCAAGCAATCTGCGCCGTCTTGCCGCCCGGAGCCGCACATGCGTCCAGCACCCGCTCACCTGGCTTAGGATCGAGAAGCCGCACCGCAAGAGCCGTTCCGGGGTCCTGTACAATGAACTCTCCCTCGGCATACCCCACCATATCAGAAACCCTCTTGCCTCGTTCCATCGCAACAAATGACCCATCGCGACGGGCTATGAACGTTTCAGCCGGCTCGTTATGCCATTTGCACAGCTTCTCCGCACCATCCTCTCCATGGCGAACAATCCAACGACGCACCAGCGCGGTTGGAAAACTCTCGCGCTCCTCCAACGGCGATGCGGCCATCATTTTCTCGAACTCTGCACGACGGCGGATTAGGTTGCGCAACGCACCATTGACAACTCGTGCGACGGACGGATTCTCGCACAATTTCGCGGCACTCACTGTCTCGCTGACAGCCGCGAAGTCTGGCACGTCCGGCATATAAAGAATCTGCGCCCCACCTACATACAACAACGCCTCAAGCTCACCCTTCGGCCATTTCGGAACAAGCACTCCGAGAACCTTCCTCAATGGACGCAGCCTCCTTATTGCCGTGTAGACAACATCCTGCACAAACGCACGGTCTGCTCCCTCGGGCAGCAGACTCGAAGCAAACTCCTTCGTCTGAATCCAGCGAAGGAGCGCAAATGCAGCCGCACGTCGCGAATTGCTCATTACTCTCATGCCGCATATTATACCAAAACCGAGCCGAGTCATGATTGGTTTCACGATGGAGACGTTCGCCTTGGCACATCCTCGTTAGCACCGCACACGTAAAATATGATATAATGGATTAATATGAACGTGCCTGATAGACGAGGATCCCTTCCCTTGCCGACAATACGCCGCTATCCGGCGTATCTGCGTCTGATCAAGGAGAGAATGGCCTGTGGGGACGATGAGATATCCAGCGCGGCTCTGGCCGAGGCTTTGGGCATCGATCCAGTCCTTGCACGCAAGGACATTGCCATGATGGGCATTCCCGGCCGCCCTAGGCGTGGATTCCCCGCGCGCGAACTCGTAGCCGCAATCACGCGTGCGCTCGGATGGGACAACACGACCGACGCCGCACTTGTTGGCTGCGGCTCGCTTGGCCATGCCTTGGCAGGCTACCGCGGCTTCATTGAGCAACACCTTTCAATCGTCGTCGCATTCGACACAAACCCCGAGCTTCAGGGGCAGTCGGTTCATGGCGTCAGGGTTCAGACGATGTCGGAAATCCGCCGAATTGTACGCCGCATGCGAATCAAGCTCGGCATCCTCACTGTGCCAGACTCCGCCGCGCAGGAATGTGCCGATGAACTTGTCGCCGCCGGTGTTGAAGGCATTTGGAACTTCTCATCAGTCAACCTAGCCGTTCCGCCTGGCGTAATTGTCCAGAACGTAGACCTCGCACAGTCGCTCGCTGTTTTGTCCCACGCGATCGCCAGAAGGTAGTGTCACCACACCAGATCTGCGGCGGCGAAGACAGGCCCCTCTATGCAGCAGCGCGAATTTCCTCGCACCGTCCTCTGTATGCAGGCGTAGCATGCGCCTACGCCGCAGACCATGTGACGGTCCATCGATATCCAACCCTTCATGCCAGTGCCAGTCGCTCGCATTGCAACAGCCTTGAGCATAGGGTCTGGCCCGCAAGCAAATATCTCGAACTTGCGGCCAGCGCCGCGAAGTCTGATTAGCTCGTCATCGAGCGGATCTGTCACAAGGCCCTTGACTCCGAACGAGCCATCGTTGGTGGCTGCGCGAACGTCAACGCCAAGTGCCTCAAACCTATCAAGAGCAAGAAGGTCTGCGTTCGTGCGTCCGCCGACGAAAAGCACGATTGCGCCGTCATTCGGCTGGCCAAGCTCCTTGAGGCGCCGGGCAAGAAAATACAGCGGCGCCACGCCAAAGCCGCCGCCCACCAAAAGCGCAGGACCATCGCACTTCAGCGGAAAGCCATGGCCGAGAGGTCCCATCACATGCACTTCGTCGCCAGGAGAAACTACATTCAGCGCAGCGGTGCCACGCCCAACTGTTTTATAAAGAAGCTCCAGTCGTCCGTCGCCGGCGTTGAATATGGAAAACGGCCGCCTGAGAGCGCTTGCCTCAAGTGCCGGAACGCGCAGGTGCACGAACTGCCCTGGCTGCGCCGCCGCCGCTATTGAGGGCGCGTCGAAGAGAATCCTACGGTATCCAGAACCAATGTCCTCGTGCTCTATGACCTTGCAAACTTCATCAACCATAAATGCCTCCCTTAAGCCTCTGCATCAATACCTTTAGACTCGTCCACATCTCTATTTTCTTCTTCTGCACTGTTTCGGTTACTGTCGCGAACCGCTCGAAGAAAGCTGGCGAGTACGCGATGAGAATGTTTTTCCCGTCGCTTGTCTTCAGCCACATGCCAGGCTCACCCCTGAGCCCGGGGAAGTGCTTCCGCAGCGCCATGAAGCCGAGAACGACGTACACCTTGGCCCGAGGCAGCGTCGGCGCAACGACGACCGGCGCCGTATCTGGAGTCTTTCCCATCGCACCGACTATCTTCGCCATCATCTCGGTGCCCTTCTCCGTGAGCGGCTTGTCATGTATGAACACAAAGTCATAGACTCCTGAAGTGGCGGAATCTCCCGATGACGCCGAAGAGGGCGACGGCTCCGGCGCCTCCGTAATCTGCACGGCGGGAGTCTCTGCCGCCGCAGACGCACCCTGCCGCGCCTTCGGTTTCTCTGGGGCATTCGTCGCAACGAGGAGCGAACGATCGACCTCTATCGACCGCGCTCCACATTCACGCTCCACCTCAAGCCACCGCTCAAGGCCGTCAATGACATATTCAATGACGCTCAACCGATTGCCCCATGTCGTCCAAGACGCTGCGAGTCAACTACTTTTCCGACTTGTTGTAGCCGTAGGGATTCATCCGCTGCCAACGCCATGCGTCTTCGCACATCTCGTCGATGCCGCGCTCGGCCTTCCAGCCGAGCTCCTTGAGTGCAAGGGCTGGGTCTGCCCAGCACTCCGCAACGTCTCCTGGACGACGCGGACAAATCCTGTACGGCACCGGGCGGCCTGACGCCTTCTCGAACGCCTTGACGACCTGGAGCACAGAATATCCATGTCCCGTGCCAAGGTTGTAAATCTTAAGGCCGAGCTTAGGCTCTTTTTCGATTTTCTCGATGGCCTTTAGGTGGCCAATAGCCAGATCGACGACGTGTATGTAGTCGCGCACGCCCGTGCCGTCTGGCGTAGGATAGTCATTGCCCCAGACGCTCAGCTCTGGTCGACGCCCAATTGCCACCTGTGCGACGTATGGCAGCAAGTTGTTGGGGATTCCGGCTGGATCCTCGCCGATGAGCCCTGACTTGTGCGCACCTATCGGGTTGAAGTAGCGCAGAAGAATCACGTTCCACTCTGGATCGGCCTTCTGCACGTCCTTGAACACCTGCTCCATCATGAGCTTCGTCCATCCATATGCATTTGTACAGCCAGGGGTCGGGAAATCTTCGCGAATCGGCACGCTCTTTGGCTCTCCGTAGACCGTGGCCGACGACGAGAACACGATGTTCTTGCATCCGTGCGCAGCAAGGCATTCAAGCAGAGTGAACGTTCCGCCGAGATTGTTGTTGTAGTATTTGAGCGGAATCTTCGTAGACTCGCCGACAGCCTTCAGCGCGGCGAAGTGTATCGCAGCATCAAACGGCGACTCCTTGTCGAGCACCGCGTTCAGCTTCTTGCTGTCGCGGATGTCGACTTTGTAGAACGCCGGCATCTTGCCGGTGATCTTCTTCACTCTCGCAAGCGACTTGCGCGAACTGTTGCAGAGATTGTCCACAATCACCACATCATGCCCCGCATTCTGCAGTTCCACGACCGTGTGGCTTCCGATGAATCCGGCTCCGCCGGTTACTAGAATCTTCATTCCTAACCTCCTGTGTTTCGTATTATACCAAAAATCCGCATCGTCGTTCGCTTGCCGCATCGACTGTGCGGGAATATGCTATAATACGCCGCTATAGAAACCGAGGGACATACGATGATCTGCAATACGATACTAGACGCAATGGGCCATACTCCGCTGGTGCGGCTCAACCGCATGGTTACGCGTGACATGGCGGAAGTGCTTGTCAAATTCGAGGCCCTGAACGTGGGTGGATCAATCAAGACGCGGACGGCGTTCAACATGATCCGCGACGCCGAGGAACGAGGCCTGCTCAGGCCTGAGTCCAAGATCGTGGAGCCGACGAGCGGCAACCAAGGCATCGGTCTTGCTCTCGTTGGCGCAGTCAAGGGATACAAGACCGTCATCGTCATGCCCGACAGCGTCAGCGAAGAACGTCGTAAGCTCGTGCGCCACTATGGAGCCGAGGTGATACTCGTTCACGACGCCGGCAACATAGGCGACGCCATCGCCGAATGCTGCAACATCGCAAAGCGCATGGCAAAGGAGGATCCGAACGTATTTGTGCCGGAACAATTCTCAAACCCGGCCAACCCGGCCGCGCATCGCCACGGCACCGCGCTGGAGATTATGGAGCAGGCGGCCAAGCCAATCCACGGTTTCTGCTCAGGCGTAGGCACAGGCGGCACTCTGAGCGGCATAGGCGAAGTGCTCAAAGCACAGAATCCAGGCATTGAGATATGGGCCGTAGAGCCGAAAAACGCCGCCATACTCGCCGGTGGAACCGTCGGCACGCATCTGCAGATGGGGATTGGCGACGGCATAATCCCCGACAACCTGAACACTCAGATATACTCGCACATCTGCGTCGTGTCGGACGAGGAGGCTCTCGGATGCGCCCGCGACCTCGCCGCAAAAGAAGGTCTGATGGCTGGCATCTCCGCAGGAACCAACGTATTCGCGGCACTAAAGCTCGCCAAGCGCCTCGGCCCAGGGAAGACTGTCGTAACAATATTGCCCGACACTGCCGAGCGCTACTTCTCAACCCCGCTATTCGTCGAATGACCACGCTGAAATGCACTTGACAGGTAAACGACGCCAACTGCGACACGCTCAAAATACATCACCATTGCAAGAATGGGGTGTCGCAGCAGTCGCCGCCACTTGCCGTTTTCAACGAAAACGCCAAAGTATCGGTAAAACAATCCAAACTGCTTCTTAAGCGCCGGATGCCCAGCCCACTTCGCCTGATAGTCTGCAACGCCCTTTGAATAGTACGCCTTCTTTTCCATCAGGCGACGAAACGAAAGCGATCTTTCATTGTGTATCAAGTGGTTCTTCAGAACCGCTCCTTTTGCACCTGTAGCCAATACGCGGATGTCAAGTTCCCAGTCCTCTCCGCCAGCGATGAGGCTCTCGTCGTATCCGCCAACAGCCTCCAAGACAGATCTGCGGAAAAGCCTGAGTGCGTCGATGCACGTTCCGTCGTAGAAGGATCGCTCGAAGTTGCGCGCTTTGGTGCGTATCCCATGGCCAGTGCGAACTTCAGGAACCCAATAGACAGTTGGCTGCGAACCGCCAAGTCCGTCAACCGGACGACTTGCTATAGCAAGCATCTCGTCGAGCGTCTCGGCAGGAAGCAGCATGTCCGCATCCAGTATGACAACCCAGTCGGATTTAGCAGTCCGCCAGCCTAGATTTCGCTGTGCGCATCGTTCCGGCCCCGTGTCCAGCACTGTCGCCCCGAGCGAAGCCGAGATCTCCTTCGTCCTGTCAGTGGAAGAGTTGTCAACCACTATGACTTCCACATCGTCACGCCGTCCGTCGAACGAGCGGATGCAGTTCTCGATGTTCGCCTCTTCGTTCCTTGTGGTGATGACGACCGAGAGTTTCATAGGCACCTCATTGCCAATACGCCTGCCGCGACGAGTGGATGCCTTGGCGAAACGGGGAACGAACGCAGCGACTCGGCCACGAATGGATCACTGCGGTAGCGACGCCAGTCACGACGAGCGCGGAACAGCTCAAGCGCAGAGAACACAGCCGATGCCTCGAAGTGGCGCATCACGTCGCCACCCACGCGCCCGGCGATGGCCTTGCGGTTGGCGAGCGCATGGAACTTATACGTGAAGTAGCGTTCCGAGCCAAGCTCTGTCGCCAATATGCCACCTGGACCAGGCACATACTCATACAGCACATCTGGTATGGATGCGACACGCTCTGCGCGGCATGCGCATTCAGCTATAAACGGAGAATCCTCATACAGCCTAAGGTTCTCGTCGAACCGAATCGCATGGTGCTCAAGGAAATCGCGCCTAAACGCACATCTCCACACGCCACCTTGTTCTCGACGCCAAGATAAGTCTCCGCCCTTGTTCCATCGGCGCACATCGTCGAATGAATAGCCGAAGAACGCAGGCAGCATCACGTCGCGTATCGCAGCGTTGCCGACAAGATTGTATTCGCGCTTGAGCGGAGCATAGTCGAAAGACGACAGAACGAAATCTGCTGCGGACGAGTCCAATGCCGAAAGAAGCCTTGAGAAGAAAGCGGGGCGCACCGTGTCATCGGCGTCGATGAAGAACAGCGCATCGCCAGCAGCGCGAATCATACCCTCATTGCGCGCCCATGATAGACCGCGCGATTCGGGATCGTCCACCACGATGACCTCGACGTCAACGCCCTTGGCAGCCGCCTCTATCGAATCAAGCGTCCGCTGGAGCGTCGGTCTGTTGCGTGGATGGCACGGGATTATCGCTGATGCCTTCAGACTCATCTGCAGCCTTCGGTTCTGGCGCTGGTGGAACAGAGCTCTTCTGCACCTGCACGCGCGTCGGGTTCTTTGCCATGAACTCCCATGCAAAAGCCTTGTACGCCTCCGCGCCCTTTGAACGCGGATCAAGGAACACGACTGGCGTACCCATTGACGGCGCCTCCGAGACGCGCACATTGCGCGGAATCACCGTCTCGTAGACCTTGTCGTCGAAGTGGTTGCGCACTTCCGCAATCACGTCCTGCGTCAGACGAGCCACCGAGTTCACCATAGTGAAGACTATGCCGTTCAGCTCAAGACTAGGGTTGACGCCCGCGCGAAGCTTCTCAATCGAACTGGTTATCAGAGCGAGGCCGTCCATTGCGAGATACTCGGCCTGCGTCGGTATTAAAACCGAGTCAGTGGCGGCAAGCGCCGAAGTCATCACAAGGCCAAGCGACGGCGGACAGTCCAGCACGATATAGTCGAACGCGCCGGACTCCTTGACCGGCGCAAGCGCGTTGCGCATGACGGAAAGGCGGTCTTCGCGCATCGCAAGTTCAACCTCCGCTCCAGCGAGATCGACCTCTGACGGTATGACATTCAAGTTGTTCCACTTCGTCGGCTGTATGACATCGGCAATGTCCTTCAAGCCGATCAGCACCGGATACATCGAAACGCCCTGCTGCTTCTCAAGCCCGAGCCCGAGCGTGGCGTGTGCCTGTGGATCAAGGTCGATGACAAGCACCGCCCTCCGCCTCGCCGAAAGCGCCGCAGCAAGATTCACCACCGTAGTCGTCTTGCCTACACCGCCCTTCTGATTCGCAATCGCTATTACCTTGGTCTGTCGTTCCATCGTTTCTCCCCGCACTTTCAATCAAAAAAGCTTGCCTCTTGCCTGAAGTTCGTCAATGTTGCCCTTGGCGCTGCGCCTTATCTCCCTAAGCCACAGTTCCACAAGCGCAACATCCCACGGCTCGTCTACGCACTGTATGACTGCTGCGAACTTGTCATTCGACGCAATTACAGCCTGCTTGACGCGCTCGACAACAACCGACAACTTGTCGGTCACGATCTGCTCCGAGAAGTTGTCGCTTTTCAGATGGTAGCCATACTGCAGAATCCTCAAATGCTCCTCGCTGCGCTTGAGGAACTCGAAGTACTCGCGCGCCTCGTCGCCGAAGCCCTCGAACTCGACATCCTGGAATCGCGGCGTTATGACGAGCGGCTGATGCGCCTCAAGCCTGCCTTCGCGCACTCGAATCTTTCCGGGATAGTCGTCCAGCTCGGAAACAAGGTGGTAGTTTACGAGCGTGTTTCCAAACGTCTCGAGACGATGCGACGGCTCAAGCACGAACCTCGCGCTCTTGGCCGCGTACCACCTGTCGAAATCTGGATTGCTGCTCACTTGCCCCTTCCACAGCACTTCTTGTACTTCTTGCCGGAACCGCAGGGACAAAGATCGTTACGCCCGACCTTCGGCTCTTCGCGCGTGATAGGCGTCTCGCCTACCAACTCGCCGTCATCGAACTTCCAGCCGTCAATCTCACGCACGAACCGCGAGACCTCATGGTGGTTGCAGAACTCTCCGTTCGCGGTATATAGCGCACGGAACTCGACGACGCCCCTGTCGTCACCAGCCCCGCCAGCTTCAGTCCTTATGATCTCAAGGCCATGCCATTCGGCCGCCTTCGACCAGGCGCGCGACGATTCCTCGTCGAACTCGGCCTGACCTGCAGCCGTTGCACTGGTTCTGAGAAATTCTACATCTCCGGACACATACGAAGAATAACGAGCGCGCATAAGCGCCTCGGCAGTCTCGGCCTTGGCGGTTCCCGCTATTATGGGACCGCAGCATTCGCCGAATGTTTTACCCGACTTGCAGGGACAAGATTCTGTGTTTTCCATATCTGTTTGCGTATTTTACCAAAATCATGGCCAGTATGAGAAGAGCAAATGTTGTGCCGAGCGGAATGTCGCCGATCGCCGCGTACGGCGTCGTGTAGCCGCGCCATCCACCGTTTTCGCCAAGACCAGGCCTCATTGCGACGCGATCCAGCATCGTTCCTTCTTTGTCGACAAGCATGCGCCCATTGGAATCCAGAAGCCACGTGGCGCGCCCGTCGGGCGTCACGACGCCTGTCACGCCGTTGTTGCCGACGCGCACGACAGCAAGCCCAGTCTCAATTGCACGCGCCGTCGCCTGCCACGCATGAGCTTTCGCCTCGAACGAATTCGAGAACCAGCTGTCGTTCGTTATGAACACAAGAAGCCCTGCGCCAAGATTTGCCAGCTCGCGCATCTGCGCAGAGTCGGTGTCTTCAAAGCAGATGGCGACACCCAGGCGCTCGCCGTCATGTCCCGGCTCCAGCGCAAGCGTCTTCAGTTCCCCCGGCGTGCAGCTCCCCACCGGCGCAAGTCTCTGGAGCGCCGTGATGATCTTGTCGCCCGGTATAAACTCACCGAACGGCACGAGATGCACCTTGTCGTATGCTTGGATCGTCAGGTCGCGCCTGTACAATGCGGCGGAGTTGTACGTACCCCCCTCGCCGAAGCGGGTACCACCGGCAAGAAGCGCAGCGCCTGTCTGATTCCGCACGAACTGCGCAAATCTGACTGCCCCCTGCTGGTCAACGGGCCCGAATTCGCACATCGCGCTCTCCGCCAGTATGACGAGATCGGGCCTGAGCGCCGCCACGTTCGCAAGGAGGCGCCCGTAGGCTTCATACGGATTGCTCGCCTGTTCCTTGAACACGCACGGGAAGTTGCGCTGCACAAGTGCAACCTTGAGATGCCGCACATCGCGCCGTGCGTCCACATCGGCCGCAGGTCGCGTGGACTCGACAAGCGCCGCGCACCTATACACGCCAAGCACCAGCGCAAAGACCAGAAGCGTCTCCAACGCGCCAAGCCTGCGAAGGGATGGGAACCCGCTCCGCTCCACCTTCCAGACACGTTCGGCTATACCCGCCGCAGTTCCATTTATGAGCAGCACAACCGCGCTCAGCAAGTACACGCCTCCAAGCGCCGCAGGCGCTCCGAAACCGCTATTGGCAGGAACTACGCCAAGATGGTTCCAGGCGAACCCGCCAAACAGCCGACTACGCACAAGCTCAAGTCCACACCATAGAACCGGTTCCGCGAAAAGCACCCCCACAATCCGCCAGACATAGCCGCCGCGTCGCGGCTCGCGCGCCCACGTCCAGTACTTCGCGCTCAGCCAGCCGTACAGCGCGAAGTATCCGGCGCAGTATGCCGCGAGCGCGAACCAGCCCAGCACGACAAGCGGCCACGGCCCACCGTTCTTCACTATGGCAGGCATCCACGAGAGAGTCGCAAACCAGAAGAATGCGCCGCTCTGGAACCACCGCTTGGCTGACTCTCCTGGCGTGGCACGACGCGAAAGCCACATCAGCGGCGCAAGGGCGAAAAGGCAGTCAGACACCTCTCCCATTGGCGGAAACGCCGCCCATAGGAGAAATCCAGGCAAGAACCAGGCGATGCCGACGAACTTCCTCAACCGATCAGTTATCACTTGTCAGTCTGTTCCTCTTGCGTGTCATCGTCGCGGTCATCCATGTCACGCAGGTCTAGCGACACGATTCCAGAGACAGGAGTCGTGCGGTCGCCAGGCTCCTTGCTATCGCCGCTTGTGTACATGCGCCCAAGGACGGCGTTCTTCGGAAGCCCCTCGTCAGGCTTCACGCTGTCAGGATCGGACAACCCGACGGTCACGAATACGATGATCTCACGCTGCTCCTTGACGCGCGACTTGCTTCCGAAGAGCTTGTTGCCTATCCACGGGATGCTGCGAAGATACGGTATGCCGTTGTCCACCTCGACCTCTTCGGTCTTGGACAGGCCACCGATCACTGCCGTCTGCCCGTCCTTCAATGTGAACTCGGTGACAATCCGCTGTATGTCGATTATGGGGAACTCCGACATCGGTATCGAATCAACCCCGTCGCTCACGTCCGTCTTGACGGTGTCGGTCGACGAGCTGATCGTGGGCACTATGGCGACGTTAATTAGTCCGTTGGTCATCGCGCGCGGCATGACGGACAGTGTCACACCCCAACTGAAGAACGCCTCGTGCGCGAACATGAGCTGGTCCTGTCCAGGAATCTCCGTGAGGCGCGAATCCACGTCAAGCGTGTTGTTCGAGCCGTTGAGGACACGTTTCGCGCTCAGGGTCACGTTAGGGCGCTTCTTCGTCATGTCGACGACCGCCTCCTTGCCGCTCGTCACAATCACCTTCGGGTTTGAGAAGGTCTTGATGTCCTGATTCGACTCGAACGCACTCAGAACCAGCCTCATCTGGTCGACAGAAAGCACACCGTAGTAGCAGGTGTTGTCGGCCATGCCGCCCTTCGTGAACGAGTACGTTTCCGAAGCCCCTCGGGCTCCCGTGCTGTATTTCTGCTCGTAGTTGGTGATGTTGTCGGGAATCCTCTGCTTCGAGAAGATGGCACCGGCCTGACTTGAAACCCCCAATCCGGCAAGCGACGACCAGTCCAGCCCAAGGCCGAACTCCGCGCTGTTGCGCAGCTCCACGAAACGCGCCTCTACGTAAAGCTGCCTTGGCTTGCGGTCAATGCGCTCGACCATCTTCGCGCAGTCTTCGATGATCGATTCAGGCGCCGTGACCATCACGGCGTTGGCTTCCCGGAAAGCCACGGCGATCTCGCCGACGCCCCAGTCCCCATTTGTCTGCGACTGCCCGCGCCATGTGCGGTTGAAGTTCGCCGCAACCTCCTTCGCATCGGCATACGTAAGTTCGAACATGCGCGACTGTACGCGTTTATCCGCGACGGCGGCACAAGGCGCACTCGCGCAAACAATGGACACGGCCACGCACAGAACACCACATTTTACCAAGATTACTCTCTTCATCGTCAAATCTCCCGTCAAACCATATAACGACAGCTATCGCATGTCTGCGTATGATACCAAATCTGCCGCATGTTTGCCACTTCAACCTTTCAACTGTCGTGTAAACGTGCGGATTTCAAAACCGGAATGACTTTAACGCAGTCGAACAAGACATGCGCCGCGCTCAGCGTTTGCCACCTGCAAGCGTTTCGGCACAGTTGAGGTAATACGCACGAATACGCTCATAGGCGTTTATTATGTCGAGCTCTCCCAAGACGCGCACAGAGCTGCCTGGATCTTCCGGGCCCACACGCCCCAGCTGGATGCGGCGGCACTCGCGCACGAAGTCATGAAGTTCCGTCGAGCGACGCTGAAGCGCCTCAAGGTCGAATGGCACACGCGGAGAGCGAATAAGCGGAGTGACATCCGCTGCAAACGCCGACACTCGGTCATGCACGCTCAGCAGCACGGACGCAGAGACGCTTGATATGCGCTGCCCCTGTCCGCGCAGACGCTTGACCACCTTGAGAACGGTTGCACATTCGTCTGAAACCGATTCCAATTCGTCCGTCAGCCTCAACAAGCGCCGCGCACGCTCCGCAACGTCAAGAGGAAGCCGGTTGGAGAGTATGGAGCCAAGGAACTCCGTGACCTCTTTCTGCACGTTGTCCAGAATGTCCTCACGGTGTACTATGTGTTTCTCAGGCGCCAAATCGAGCTTCGTCTCGCCAGTAAGCACCTTGCGGGCGCAGTCAAGGAGTTCCATGTTTGACTGCTTCATGAAGTCGATCTCGCGCAGCGCCTGGTCACAAGCAATGACCGGCGATATCTTCGCGCCAATCTTCAATGCGGACAAATGCGGCTTCTCGTTCTCAGGTTGACGCACTAGCCGCTCTATGACGCGGCAGAACGGACGCACAAACGGAAAGAACAACATTCCACGGCAAATCGCGAAGACAGTGTCGGTCACGGCGATAGGCGCCATCATGTGCGAGAAAACCTGCTGCTGGCCTCCGGGCATCGTCACCGTCTCGGCAACTCCCCAATTCGGGAACAGCACCTGGCCCAAGCGCACGAAAAGAGGAAAGAACCATATGAGCACGAGCGAACCGAGCAGGTTCGAGAGAGTATGGGAGAGCGCCGTGCGCTTGGCATCGGCCGTACCGCCCAACGCAGCAATCCATCCTGTCGCCGTAGTCCCGACATTGGCGCCGAACAAGACCGCCACTGCGACATCATAGGCTATCAACCCCTGCGACGCAAGCGCCATCGCAATTGCTATCGTCGCAGCCGAGGACTGGATTATGGCAGTTACCAGAATCGCAACAAGCGCTATTACAACAACGCCGGACATGGTATTCGCCGAAAGATGCGTGAACACTCCAGAGAACGACGGATTCTGCTTTATCGGCGCAACGCCATTCGACATGAAGTACAGTCCGAGGAACACAAGACCAAGGCCGATGAGCGTAAGACCGAGATGGTGAATTCGTTCACCGCGAAAAAAGAAGTACATTGCACTGCCTGCGGCAAGGCCGAAGAAGCCAAGCATCTGCGGGTCTGGAGCATAGGCTATTATCCATATCGTCGCCGTGGTTCCAATGTTCGCGCCAATCAGCACGGCAAACGCCTGAGGCAGCGTCAATATGGCTGTTGACACAAACCCGACTAGCATCACCGTTATAATCGACGAAGACTGGACTATGATCGTTGACACAATACCCGAACCAACGCCGACAAGCCTGTGGCTTGTGGCCTTTGACATGAACTTGCGAAGCCCAGCACCCGCAGCAGCCTGAAGGCCCTCGGAAAGGTGCTTCATTCCAAGGAGAAATATTCCCAGGCCGCCAAGGACAGTCAGCAAGATTGTAAATACGTCTTTCATTCGGCAGACGATGCCGCTCCGTCACCGCGCCTGAACACAATCCAAAGCACCTTCTCTATACGCCAGGGATAGAACATTCCGTACATGCCAATTATCGCAAGCACGTAAGCACCCCCGACAACAATCTGTACAGGGGCGAAGCCGCCATCGGGCAGCATGGGGCGCGTCACCTTAAACAGCTCGGCGGGAATGAGCATGAATATTCCCATTATGGCACGGGTCAGGAGGTACTTCGGCATCCAGATCCAAGTCAGATAGCTCAGAACCGCCGCCATTATCCACACCTGGCCCGGAAAACGCTTGAGGAGCATGTCAAAAACGTCAATGCCTATAGTATCGCATTCATACGCGGTCCAGAACCACGCAATGACGACAAGCAGTGCTGTAAGTGCTTTCTTGAATTTCATTTCGCATATTATACCAAATTTCCCCGCATCATGCCTCGCTCGAGATGAAATTGGAGTTTGTCAATCCCAATGCATTAGCAAGCTCAGCTTGCGTCAAATCAGGCTGCTTGCGCAAAAGGCACAATACCTTATCCCTACTTTTATCC
>CACYCL010000009.1 GCA_902772905.1 uncultured bacterium
GGGATTCGGCTTCGTCACGATGCCCGACGCCGCTCAGGCGCAGGCCGCGATTGACGCGCTGAACGGACATGAACTCGACGGGCGCACTGTGCGCGTCAACGAGTCGCAGCCAAAGCCCCGTGAAGAGCGCGGCGGTTATGGTGGGCGCGGCGGACGCGGCGGCTACGGAGATCGTCGCGGGGGCTATGGCGACAGAGATCGCGGTCCTCGTCGCGAGACCCGCTGGTAATCTGTAAGGATTGCCATTAATAGAAAATGGGCGCGACCATCAAGGGTCGCGTCTTTTTCGTCGTCAGGGGACAATCAAGTCCCGGACGAGGCGTGTTGCTTGTCTATGGCGTCTCGCCTTGCGATTGCGGCAGCAGCGAAAGTGAACCGCAGGATGGATGCCGTCGATATACAGGCTACAAGTGCGGTCATGTTGTTGACGAAGCCCAGCTTGGCCGCCAATGCGAGAACCGCTGGATAGACTATGTGAAGCGGCACAAGCCACCAGAGGAAACCAAATCGGCCTGCCGAGACTTCAGCGTTGGTGTAGAACACTTGGCAGGTAGTCATCGCCCCTGCGATTGTAAGGTACGGCATATAGACCGCGTACTGCTCATAGTCTTCGCCGTTTGGCATGAGAGCGAGCAGTCCATTCCCGAATGCCGTGTACGCAAGTGCCATGGCCGTTGCGGCAACCAGCGTGACACCTGAGCATTTGAGCACGAATGGGCGCGTAGAGCCGAGTCTGTCCGCAGCTGAGGCGGTGTAAGGAAACATTACGAGCAGAAGCGGGAACGTCAGGTACGCCAGAAAGTCTGAGAATCGAGAAACCATGTAGTAGCCCGCAGAGTCAGCCGTTGACAGTGTCGTGCGCATAACGGTTTGCTCAATGAGCGAAGCGGCCATTGGAACTCCTTGATATGCCAAGATTGCTACGAAGGCCATCGCGAGACGGCGCAGCGAGTCGCGGTTCCAGTAGGGTTCCGACTTCACCGAGAGGTCTCGTCTCAGAGCAAAAACGCTGCCTACAATCCTGAAAGCGGGGAGAGCGGCTTGTCCTGCGAAATAGCCTGTCAGAGCGCGAATTGGCATAGTGGACAGCATGGCAACGAAGCGTACGAATGAGCCGACTACCTCGATTGCCGCGAGAGCGCGGAAGCGTTTCAGCGACTGCAATGCGTCTGTGTAGACTGGTGCGACGCAGCCGAGAAACGCGGCCGCCACTACAAGAAACCCTGCGGATGCATCCGACACTCGCATCATGTCAAGGTATCGTGGAACAGCAACCGCCGCTGCCGTCAGCACGAGCATGAGCGATGTTGCGGCCGCAACGAAAACTCCGCCAAGGAGTGACTTCACTCGCCCTCTTTCGCCGCGTGCTGACAGGACGGCCGACTCCTTCATTACTGCCATTGCAAGTGCGAAGACCGGCAGTGAGAGAAAGGTCGCGAACGATGTCACGGGCAGCACCGCTCCAATGTCTTCTGGTGAGACATATCGCGGCACAAACCACATGCCTGCCGCGAGGCTCACGGCATCGCCAGCGCGAAGCGCGAGGAACATGAGCAGTGCGTTTCTCGCGAAGCTCGTCGAATCGTGACTGGCGTTTCTTTTCGTCATGGTTGCGGCTAGTATATCAAAAACTGCATTGCAATGTTCGACGACAATGTGGTATCATACGCGGCAACAAGTGTTTCACCTCAAGGATCATTGAACGATGAGAAGTCTGATAGCTCTTTTGGGCGCTGTTGCCCTGTCGGCATTTGCGGATGATGTTTCACCTGAACCTCTGGACAGCGTTCCAGAGCTGATGAAGACATTTGACGGCCGGGAAGTGCGGACGGCAGCTGAATGGGAGAGTGTACGCGCACCGGAAATTCTAGACTGCTACAGCCGCAATGTTTTCGGAGTTCGTCCTAGAGAAGCGGAGGAACGTTCGCGTGTGTCGTTTAAGATTACGGACGACAGGGAGGCGATGGGCGGCAATGCTCGGCGAAAGCTTTTGATTGCTGAGTTTGACGGACCGAACGGAAAGTTCGACTTCCCGTTCATCGTATTCATCCCGAAAAGTGCCAGGGCGGTTCCTGCGTTTGTGTTCATTTGCAACCGTCCTGCAGTGCACATGGACTCGGAACGCAACTTCAAGAGCGCATTCTGGCCTGCCGAGGAAATTGTGGCGAGAGGCTATGCTACGGTGGCGTTTCAGTTCTGCAGCGTCGCGCCTGACGACAAGAAGGCTGATTTCGACAGGGCCGTGTTCAAGGCAGCCCAGAACGCGGCAGAAAGGAATGATGAGTCGTGGGCGGCGATTTCCGCTTGGGCCTGGGCTGCGAGCCGCATCATGGACTGGATAGAGACGGAGCCCCTGATCGATGCAAGACACGTCGGCATCGTCGGGCATTCCCGAGGCGGAAAGACGGCGATATGGGCAGGTGCGACTGACAAGCGTTTCGCCATGGTTTGCTCAAACAATTCAGGATGCAGCGGCGCGAAGCTGAACCACATCTGCTTGCCGAAGTCAGAGACGATCGATGCGATTACGCGCGTTTTCCCGCACTGGTTCTGTGGAAACTACCGCACGTTCGCAGGCAAGGAGCTTGATATGGATTTTGACCAGCACGAGCTACTTGCGCTTGTCGCACCACGTCTTCTCTGCGTGGCGTCGGCGACAGAAGATCACTGGGCGGGGCAGCGTGGTGAATGGTTCGCTGCGAAGCTTGCCTCGCCTGCATGGGAACTGTACGGCAAAAAAGGCCTTGCCGCAGACAAGTATCCAGAACCGGAATGTCCGCAGCAAGCCGGCTTCATTTCATATCACGTCCGCACCGGCAAACACAACCTCACGCCCTATGACTGGCATAGGTACATGGACTTTGCCGACATGCACGGGTGGAAGTCGGAGCGATAGCCCTTTGCGGTCGGCCTATGCCTTCTGCTCGACTTCCGAGCCTGTGCCGCGAATCTTGATGTGAAGTTCGCGGAGCTGCTGCTCGGTCACGTAGTTCGGCGCGCCCATCAAGAGGTCCTGCGCCTTCTGGTTCATCGGGAAGGCAATGACTTCGCGGATGTTGGGCGTGTCGGTTAGCAGCATGACCATGCGGTCGACTCCCGGGGCGATGCCACCGTGCGGCGGCGCGCCGAACTGGAATGCGCGGTGCAACGCGCCGAACTTCTTGACGACGTCGTCCTTTGTGTAGCCGGCGATTTCGAACGCCTTGTACATCACCTCGACCTGGTGGTTGCGAATCGCGCCAGACGAGAGTTCGATGCCGTTGCATACGACATCGTACTGGTACGCCTCAATCGTCAGCGGATCCTTCGTGTTCAGGGCTTCAAGCCCGCCCTGCGGCATTGAGAAGGGGTTGTGCGAGAAGATTGTCTTTCCAGTCTCGGGATCCTTCTCGAAGAACGGGAAGTCGACTATCCAGCAGAACTTGTAGCATTTCTTCTCGCGGATGTCGTTCGTCATGTGGTCTGCGATGTCGGTGCGGACGAGGCCGGAGAGCCTATGGCACTCGTCGACCGGCGCGGCCATGAAGAAGAGAGCGTCGCCAGGCTCCATGCCGGATATCTTCTTCATCTCCTCAAGCTGGTCGGCGGAGAGGAACTTCGCGATGGGACCCTTGAGCTCGCCTTCCTTCGTCCAGGATATGTAGCCGAGGCCCTTGCCGCCGTTCTCCTTCACGAATGCCTCGCGCTTGTCGAACCACGTGCGCGTCTCGACACCTACGATTCCCTTGACGAGAAGGCCCTTGACGAGTCCGCCGTTCGCCACGCACGCCGCGAACGCCTTGAAGTCGGCCTTCGCGAAGAAGTCGCTCATGTTGATCCACTTTAGCGGGTTGCGTAGGTCGGGCTTGTCGGAGCCGTAGACCATCATGGCGTCGCGGTACTTGATGCGCGGCCATGGAGTTTCGTTGCACTCCCATGTCGAGAACTTCTTGAACGTCGCGCTGACGACGTCTTCGACGACGGCGAAGATTTCGTCCTGCGTGACGTAGCTCATTTCGATGTCCATCTGGTAGAACTCGCCGGGCGAGCGGTCGGCACGTGCGGCTTCGTCGCGGAAGCACGGTGCGATCTGGAAATACTTGTCGAAGCCAGAGACCATCAGCAGCTGCTTGAACATCTGCGGCGCCTGTGGAAGGGCGTAGAACATGCCGCGGTGTATGCGGCTCGGCACGAGGTAGTCGCGCGCGCCTTCGGGCGAGGAGGCCGTGAGGATGGGCGTCTGGAACTCGTTGAAGCCTTTCTCCCACATCTTCTCGCGGAGGAAGCGAATCACCTGGCTCCTGAGGACGATGTTGTTGTGGAGCTTCTCGCGGCGGAGGTCCAGGAAGCGGTACTGCAGGCGCACGTCTTCGCTCTCGTCGGCTTTCTCGTCGGGTATGTAGAGCGGCGTCACCTGAGAGGCGCTCTCCATAATGAGTTCGTTGGCTTCGATCTCGATTTCACCTGTCGGAAGCTCGGGGTTGATCGTGTCGGGTGTCCTCAGTTTCACTTCACCGGTTACGGTGATTACGCTTTCCAGGTGGGCCTTTTCGACGAGGCCGAAGAAGCTGCGCGAAGGATGGACGACGATCTGCGTCAGGCCGTAGTGGTCGCGGAGGTCCACAAAGAGGATTCCGCCATGGTCACGAAGGCGGAACATCCAGCCAGAAAGCTTAACGGTCTTGCCCGCGTCGCTGGCGCGGAGTTCGTTGCATGTATGGGTGCGATATGGATGCATTTCTCTATTCTCCTAAAGTCAGGCTGTATTATACCAAAAATCGTCACGTCGAGTTTGCGGTTCCGCTGCGCCGAGGACGACCCGCTACCCGATGTAATCCAGCCAGATCAGATGCAATAGTCTCCTGATGTGTCTGTGACGCCTATGCGGTTCATTACCTTTGAAAGTGTTATTGCCGCGAGTGAATCACGAATCTTCGTGTTCAGGTCTGTCCAAATTGAGCGAGCGGGGCAGCGCTTGTTGCGCTTGCATGATTTAGGTTTGGTCAGACACTTGAGAATCGAAACAGGGCCGTCTAGCGCTTCCATGATTTCGAGAAGCGTTATGTCCTCGGGTGATTTTGCGAGCCGAAGCCCGCCGCTGATGCCGCGCAGGGCGCGTATCAGCCCTGCGCGCTTGAGGGGAACTGCGAGGCGGCTGATGAATGCGCTGGTGATGCACTGCGACTTGGAGATGGCCCCGATGGAGCGGGGCGCATCGTCCGCCTCGTGCTGGGCGATGTCAATCAGGATGCGCAATCCGTAGCGTGTTCGTGCAGATATCTTCATGGCGATGCCGCAAAGTATACCATATTGGTTGTGTAAAGGGCAAGGGCAAATGTGAGGGGGCAGAAAAACACAACTTTCATGGTTGACATTAGTCGGCTGGATATGCTATACTACGCGCCAAACACAACCAAAAGGGTTGTCAATAAGGAAAGGAGAACGAAGATGAATATTGCAAAGAGCATTCTTGAAAAGGTCGGCGGCACGCCGGTCGTCGAGATTTCGGATCGAATGAACAAGGGGTGCGCGAAGGTCCTCGCGAAGGTCGAGTACTTCAATCCCGGCGGAAGCGTCAAGGACCGCATCGCCGCGGCGATGATCGAGGCTGCCGAGAAGGACGGCACCCTCAAGCCCGGCGCGACGATAATCGAGCCGACGAGCGGCAACACCGGCGTTGGCCTCGCCCTGGTCTCGGCGGTGAAGGGCTACCACCTCGTCCTCACAATGCCCGAGACGATGAGCATCGAGCGCCGCAAGCTCGCGGCGGCGTATGGTGCTGAGATCGTGCTGACGCCAGGATCCGACGGGATGAAGGGCGCAATCGCCAAGGCGAACGAGTTGCGCGACTCGACGCCCGGTGCGGTTATCCTGCAGCAGTTCGAGAATCCGGCAAACCCGGCGAAGCACGAGGAGACGACGGGACCCGAAATCTGGAACGACACCGACGGCGCGGTCGATGCATTCGTCGGCGGCGTGGGGACGGGGGGCACGCTCACGGGCGTCGGCCGCTACCTCAAGTCGAAGAAGCAGTCCGTAAAGGTGTTCGCCGTTGAGCCGGACACGAGCCCCGTCCTGTCGCAGGGCAAGGCCGGTCCGCACAAGATACAGGGCATTGGCGCGGGATTCGTCCCGAAAACGCTCGACACTGGCGTTTACGACGGCGTAATCCCTGTTGCGGCATATGACGCAGGGCGCACAGCCCGTGAACTCGCAGCGAAGGAAGGTCTGCTTGTAGGTATATCGTCCGGCGCGGCAGCGTTTGCGGCGCTTGAGCTCGCGAAGAAGCCCGAATGGGCGAATAAGACGATCGTTGTGCTTCTCCCCGACACTGGCGAGAGGTATCTGTCTACTTGGCTGTTTGAATAGGAGATCTTGATATATGAGCAAATTTCACCTGGAGACGCTTGCGGTCCATGCTGGGCAGGAGAAGCCCGAGTCGGACACGCTCGCCCGCGCCGTCCCTGTGTACAGGACGACGGCGTACAACTTCCACGACTCCAAGCACGGCGCGAACCTCTTCGCGCTGAAGGAACTTGGCAACATCTACGCCAGGCTCATGAACCCGACGAATGACGTCCTCGAAAAGCGCCTCGCGGCGCTTGAGGGCGGTGCGGCGGCGAAGACGCTTGCATCCGGCACGGCGGCGATATTCTTCACAATCACGAACATTGCCCGCGCAGGCGACGAAATTGTCTCTGCGAACAACCTGTACGGTGGCACGTTCTCGCAGTTCGATGCCATTCTTCCTAACGCGGGGATAAAGGTCAGGTTCGCGCCAGTAAACGACTTTGCCGCTACCGAGGCCGCGATAAACGACAAGACTAGGCTTGTGTTTGTCGAGGCCGTAGGCAACCCGGCTCTTGACGTCGCCGACATTGAGAAGTATGCCGAGCTGGCGCATCGCCACCATCTGCCGCTTGTCGTGGACGCGACGTTCACGACCCCTGTGCTGCTCCGCCCGCTTGAGCACGGCGCGGATTTCGTCATCCATTCGCTTTCGAAGTGGATAGGTGGACACGGCGCCGGGATCGGCGGAGTCGTGGTCGAGAAGGGCGGCTTCGACTGGAGCGACCCGAAGTTCGCGCTCTACAACGAGCCGGACAGGGGCTACCACGGCCTCAGATTCGCGCACGACCTGCCGGAGCCGCTGAAGCCAATCGCGTTCTCGATTCGCCTGTTGACGGTCGGCATCCGCAACCAAGGCCCGACGCTTGCGCCGGACGCGGCGTGGATATTTCTGCAGGGAGTGGAGTCGCTGCCGCTCAGGATTGCGCGGCACAGCGAGAACGCTCTAGCCGTCGCGAAGCATCTTCAGGCGCATCCGAAGGTCGCGTGGGTGAAGTACCCGTCGCTGACCGAGCCGGAGCTCGCCGCGAAGTACCTGCCCAACGGCGCTGGCGGAATGGTCGTATTCGGAGTGAAGGGCGGCAGCGTAGAGGCGCGAAAGGTCGTGGACGCGGCGAACGGCGAGATATTCACGCTGCTTGCCAACGTCGGCGACGCGAAGAGCCTCATAATCCACCCGGCTTCGACCACCCATTCGCAGCTCTCCGACGAAGACCTGCGTAAGGGCGGTACGCTTCCAGAGCTTATACGCCTGTCAATCGGCATAGAACACGTCGACGACATAGTCGCGGAACTGGACCGCGCGCTAGAGGTAATCTGAAACAACCCCCCGGTGTTCCGCCGCGAGGCGGGACACCTTATTATAATGTAAAATAACACAACCAAACAAGTTGTATATCTGAGGAGAACAATCATGAACACCAATGTGATCAAAAAGAGCATAATCCTGGCCTTTGTGGCCATTTCCGTAGCGGTGACCGCGCATGCCGGAGTGCCGTTGAACAACCTGCAGGGAAGCGGAGGCATAGCCTTCAATCCACTTGCCTACACGGCAGGCCTTCCGTGGGAGGGAGGCGAGACGAATTCGCTCAACGGCATCGTCTCCAAGCCGCAGGTTGGAACGTGGTACATAAATCTATCCGACGCTGAGATCAACTGGTTCGTGCTCGGCGGAGCGGTGACGATCTTCGACAGGCTCGAAATATCGGGCGGCTATGCGTGGATCGACGCGCACAACTACGGCGACAACAGGATAAACACGTACAACGTCGGGGCGAAGCTGCGACTTCTTGACGAGAACGCGTTCGACACGGCGTGGCTGCCAGCTGTCGCTGTTGGTGGGGTCTACAAGTACACCGACTCCGAGACGGTGGACGCGCTTGGCCTTGACAACGACGGCGTGGACGCGTATGTTGTCGCGTCGAAGCTCATCACGCAGACCCCGATACCGGTGTTGCTGTCCGTCGGCGGACTGCTTTCGGACGAGGTGGTGTACGGCGTCGTCGGTCACAACGACTACGGTGCGGCGGCGTTCGCGAACATCGACATCATTCCGGTCGAGCAGATCGCGCTTGGCTTCGAGTACAAGCAGGGCGTGCACGTCGGCGACGGCATAACCAACCACGACTACTTCGACGGGCATGTCGCGTGGTTCGTTACGCCGCAGCTTACGCTCGTCGGCGCATACGCGTACACTGGCGACAAGGACCGCTTCTACCGCGATGGCAAGACGACCCGTCTCGGCGTCGGTGGAGGATTCGTCCTCTCGGTCCAGTATCAGTTCTAGCGATGGTGATCGACTGCCAGCGTCGGACTAGTTCGAATTCATGATGAGCGCCACATGATAGACGTGAGACGACCAAAGCTGCGTCCGTACGCGCTCGATGGAAATTTCGGGCTTGAGCGCGAGGCGCTGCGCGTGACGGGCGAGGGACGGATGGCGCATACGCCGCATCCGTTCCCCGCAGATCATCCGCGCATCGTCCGCGACTTCTGCGAGAACCAGACGGAGATCAACACGCGCGTGTGGCCGACGGCGGCGGAGACCATGGCGGAACTGAAGGAAATTGACGCGACGATCCGCGCGACCATAGCGTCGCAGGGGGAACGGCTTTGGACAAACTCCAACCCGCCGCCAATCACAGACGAGTCCGAAGTCGTCCCTGCACGCTTCGAAGGTGCCCTCGCCGGGAAATCGACCTACCGCGGCTACCTCGCCGCGAAATATGGTAGGCGGCTGATGGCGTATTGTGGCATCCACGTCAATTTCTCCTTCGGCGCCAGGCTGATTGCGGCGGCGGACGTGGGGCGCGACGAACTTTATCTTCATGTGGCCTCGCAGTGCGTAAAGTGGGGATGGGTACTCGTTGCGCTGACCGCCGCCAGCCCTGTGGGACAGTATGCGAGCGTGCGATGCTCGGAGCGCGGCTACTGGAACCGCTTCGTGCCGGTGCTGGACTTCTCAAGCGCGCGGGCGTACGCGAATAGCATTGCGCGGTACGTCCAAGACGGACTGCTTGCAGCTCCGAGTGAGCTCTACTATCCAGTGCGTCTAAAGCCGAGAGGTCCGAATAACCTCCTGACGCTCGTGGAGAGAGGCATCGACCACGTCGAGATACGGTGCGTGGATCTGAATCCGTTGACCGGTGGCCTTGTCGACGTGCGCGATGTGGAGTTCATACAGCTGTTTCTTCTATGGTGTGCCGCACAGGGGCGCGAGACGCTGTCCGCCGAAAAGCAGGTCGAATGCATCGCGGCATTCAAGGCGGCGGCTCGGATAGACTTCGACTGGACACCTGTTGGCGAGTTGCTAGAGCGTATGGGCGAATTTTTTGCCGCCTCTGCGGGATGGCCTGCGTCGGTTCAGCGCGTCCTGGCGTATCAGGCGGAGAAGGTCTATTCGCCCGAAAGTCGCTATGCCAGCATGGAGGCGTGCCATGTGTGAAATCCTCGGCTTTTCATCGAAGAAGAAACGCAGCCGGAACGAAATGCTGCGCGAGTTCTTCTCCCATGCCGAGCGGCATCCGCACGGATGGGGGTTGGCGCGGTTCGGCGATGGTTCTGTGCCGTTGATCAACAAGGAGCCGGAGAAGGCTACGGAGAGCAAGCTCTTGTGTGGCCTGCTTGAAGAAGAAATCGAGGAGCGGACGCTCATCGCGCACATCCGCTTTGCGACGGTAGGTACGCTGGAATACGCGAACTGCCATCCTTTCTCTGGCACAGACGATTCCGGACGTGTATGGACGCTCGTGCACAACGGGACGATCTTCTCCGGTGCCGTCCTCAACGACTACATGGGGCTTCAATTCGGAGAAACGGATTCGGAGCGCGTTCTACTGCACTTGATTGCTCGCATCAACTGCGCACGAGGTCTGAGGGGGCGTTCCCTGACGGATGCGGAGCGTTTTGACGTGCTGTCTTCTGCTATTGCGGTGCTTGCTAAAGGGAGTAAGCTGAACCTCCTCGTCCACGATGGCAAGGTTCTGTACGCGCACACGAACTTCCGGGATTCGCTATACTATCTGAAAGAGAATGGCTCAATAACTTTCTCCACAAACCCGCTTTCGCAGGATATGTGGAGGCCGGTGCCGTTCACGCGCCTTGTCGCGGTCAAGGACGGGGAAATCGTCCGTGTGGGTACTCCACATTGGAGCGAGTACATCTATAATCCTGACGATTATCGCATGGTGTACATGAATTTCGCCAAATTGTAGGACAATGGAAGACGACATATTGACTGTCATTCTACATTCTCAATTTCGTCTCGGCTCACCTTTGGTTTAAGGGTCACGTGACCATGAGCGGCTATAGTGGCCCCGATTGACCAGTTGCAGTCACTCCCCGACGTAAGGGCTACGAAAAGCAAAACGCAGGGCGCTCGGTGTGAGCGCCCCGCGTTCTTCTTCGCCTGCCAACTCAGCCGTTAGGCGTTCTTGGCGATCTCGACGATGGTCTTGAAGCCTGCGGGATCGTGAATCGCGATCTCGCTGAGCATCTTGCGGTTAAGCGTTACGCCAGCCTTGATGAGCCCGGCGATGAACTTCGAGTAGCTGATGCCTTCCTGACGGGCCGCCGCGTTTACACGGGCGATCCAGAGGCGGCGGAAGTCGCGCTTCTTGAGCTTGCGGTGCTCGGTAGAGAGGCGCATCGCGCGGTCGACCGCCTCGGTCGCCGTGCGGAAGAGTTTGGAGCGGGCGCCGTAGAAGCCCTTTGCCAGTTTAAGGCGGCGACGGCGACGTTCACGTGAAGCTGGGGCATTAGTAGCACGCATTGTATTTACTCCTTTCTATCAGCGGCCCTGGAGCGCGCGCGTATACGTCTTGGTTACTTTGTTGCTCTCGACCGCAGTGCGACCGCAGAGGTTGTTCTTGCGGGAACGCTTCTTCCCGTTGTTCAGGTGGGCGTGACCGCCCTGCGAACGAAGGATCTTGCCA
>CACYCL010000010.1 GCA_902772905.1 uncultured bacterium
GGTTGTCGCAAGCGCGGCGAGGATGAATTTCTTCATTTTTTGCTTCTCCTGTTCAGATGCGAGACCTGGTTACCCTTCAAAGCGGTGAGTAGTATAGCATTTTTTCGGCCGGATTATCAATAGCCTCGGCCGCGCTTGTGGAATGTTGCCATTGTGGAAATGTTGCCAGTGCCAATGTTGCCAATGACCAATGCGGGAGGGGCCGCGACACGCCCATGCCTCCCGGCCGCGACAAGCGTGGCCGCAACGGGCGAGACACGCGCCGCACGCTTGACCCGCTCCCGGTGGTGGCAGGCTAGCAGAATCGCGCCCCCAAGGTCACGGCAATTTGGTATAATATCCACGTTCTCACAGGACAAACCAATGCAAGTGCGCGAACGCAAAATCAATACAACGGCAAGCCACCTCAACGGGCGGACTGCCCTGTGCGTCGTCGCATTGGCGCTTGCCGAGGCACGCCCCTTGCGCGAGCAGATGGAGCAACGGCGGATAATCCACGCAAATGAGACGCCCGTCGCCGTAAAACAGGAATTGGGCCAGTATTTTACGCCCGGGCACATAGCCGATTTCATGGCATCGCTTTTCCCGAAGGAAGACAGTAGAACCATTCGCATTCTCGACCCCGGAGCGGGCATTGGCATCCTTTCGTGTGCGTTGGCGGAACGCATTTCAGCCGAACGGTGGGATGTCGATTCGCTTGCCGTGGAGGCCTTTGAGATAGACCCGTCGCTTGTTGGACAGTTGCAGGAAAATCTGGAACGAGCGCTATCCTCTTCACGAGGGCGGGCGGAAGTCGTGAACGGCGATTTCCTTGCGGCTGTTGCGGAAGCGGTCAAGCGCGGAAAGCCGCCGCGCTACACGCATGTCATCATGAACCCGCCGTACAAAAAGATTCGCACGGCGTCCAAAGAGCGCGAGCTGGTTCAGTCATTCGGGCTTGAAACAGTGAACCTCTACACGGCGTTCATGGGCGCGTCAATTGTCTCGACCGTTGACGGCGGGTACATTGTCGCCATTGTTCCGCGCAGTTTCTGCAACGGCACGTACTACAAGCCTTTCAGGGAGTTTCTTCTCGGGCGTTGCTCAATCGAGCGCATCCACCTCTTTGATAGCCGTAAAACGGCTTTCAAAGATGAAGCCGTGCTGCAGGAAAACATCATCATCATGTTGCGCAAAGGCGGGGTACAAGGAGACGTCACGGTATCGTATTCAAGGGATGCGTCGCTGGAAGGCTTGCAGAACCGCGTCTTTCATTTCGACGAAATCGTGTCGTCTGGAGATAGGGAGAAGTACATTAACATCCCTCGGGCGCAGGGAAGCGAATCCAGTTGTGGATTTGAAGCGTGCAATGCCTCGTTGCGGGACATTGGCATTCAGGTGTCCACCGGCGCGGTTGTTGACTTCAGGATCAAAGAAGCGCTTCGCAAAGACCCGGAAGAGGGTAGCGTGCCGCTTCTGTACGCCGTCCATTTCAAGGACTGGCGCATCCGCTGGCCGGTTGAATCGAAACGCCCTAATGCCATTGCGCGAACGCCTGACACGGAGAAGATGTTGTTGCCAACGGGATATTACGTGGCGGTCAAGCGCTTCTCGGCAAAGGAGGAGAAACGGCGTCTTGTCGCCTCGCTTGTCAGACCTGAAGATTTCAAGGCGGACGCCGTTGCTTTTGAAAACCATCTGAATGTCTTCATGCAAGGCAAGCACGGTCTTGACAAGTACTTGGCATACGGGATGGTCGTATGGCTCAACACGACTTGGCTTGACGAGAAGTTCCGCGTGTTCAGTGGCCATACGCAGGTCAATGCAACCGACCTTCGCAATCTCCCGTATCCGTCCGCAGAGCAGCTGGCCGACATGGGGCGGAAGATCGAATTGGAACAAGAGTGGTCGCAGACGGTTTTCGACAGGGTTGCAAAGGAGGTTGTCAATGGCAAATGAGAGGAAAAAGAAGGCAAAGCCTGCGAAGATCGATGAGGCGATAGACATATTGACGCAGTTCGGACTGCCCCACGCGCAGTTGAACGACCGGACGGCCTACTGTCTTTTGGCCTTGTTGAATTTAACGGAAGGTATGCCGTGGTCGAATGCGACCGCTCCTCTTGTTGGAATTACGCCCATGATGGATTTTGCCCGCAGCAACTATGCAGCCGACTACGCGCCAAACACACGTGAGACATTTCGCCGGTTCAGCATGCACCAGATGGTGCAAGCGGGCATTGCCCTCTACAACCCCGACAAACCCGACCGCCCGACAAACAGCCCAAAGGCCGTCTATCAGATTTCACCAGCCGCGCTGCAAGTTGTCAAGGCTTATAAAACCAGGACGTGGGCAAGAATACTTGCGGCATTCAAGAAGAACGTCTCTACCTTGGTCGAACAGTATGCCAAAGAGCGACAGATGGACATGGTGCAGGTCCGCGTTCGGGACGGACTGTCCGTCACGCTGTCGCCAGGTGCGCACAATGAGCTCATTCGAGTGATCATCGAGGACATGGCACCGCGCTTCACACCTGGAGCAACGCTCGTTTACATTGGCGACACAGGCGACAAGTGGGGTTTCTTTGACAAGGAACTTGCCGCACAGCTTGGACTAAACGTAGAAGAGCATGGCAAGATGCCTGATGTCGTACTTTGGCAAGAAGCCAATAATTGGCTTGTGCTTGTCGAGTCCGTCACGTCCCACGGCCCAGTAGACTCCAAACGTCACATTGAATTGAAAAAATTGTTTGCATCGGCATCCACCGACATGGTTTACATATCGGCATTTCCAGACAAGCGAACGTTTGCACGATATGCCTCCGAAGTTGCTTGGGAAACAGAGGTCTGGGTTGCCGACAATCCCACCCACATGGTTCACTTCAACGGCAGCCGATTCCTCGGCCCATACGTGTAACGGCCATCTGCCACCTTCGGCGTCAACTATGTCCCGTACAAGTTCTTCAAGACCGCCATTGAGGCCTATGCCACTACGAACTCGAACCTGAACCGGAGCCGGAGCCAGATCAAGACCCGGAAGAGTGAGCCCTACAGGGCGTCCCGTCCGTTGCGGCCGCGCTTGTCGCGGCCAATCCGGCCCGCTCGGCGAGCGGGCCCTACCAGTCGGGTGCGACAAGCGCGCCCGCTCCCGCCTAATTGGCAACTGGCAACATTGACAACTGGCACCATTTCCACATTGGCAACAATCCCTCCCAATATGTTATACTATCCCCAACCCTCACAGGACCACCCGCATGAAAATGCAACTCTTTCGCTCAACTGCCGCCGCGACGATCGCCGTCGCGGCCTTCATCTTGTGCCCTTCCGCGCACGCCTCCATGAGGTCTGCCGCGCCCATGCCGTGGGATATGCTGCAGGCGCAGCTCGACGCGGGCGGCGTCGTGACGCTCACGGGCGACGTGACCGCGATAGACGGCGACGCGACGCTGACGGTCACGAACGCCGTCACGCTCGACCTGAACGGCCACACGATTGCCTTCAACGGCAGCAAGGAGGTCTTCCACATCGGCAC
>CACYCL010000011.1 GCA_902772905.1 uncultured bacterium
CCTTCTTGTTGAGACTTGAACCAGATGGCTGTGGCGACAGGAAAAGTGCGCGGTCCTCGCGCAAAGCGGCGAGAAGTTCGGGCGGCAGATCGCTTTCAATAGGCAGTCCCTGCGGAACGACCTGGATTATCTGGTGACGCTTGGCGAGGGCGCGGCGCAAGGCTTCGCGTTCTTGTGCGCTCGTGAAGGTCGAAATGATTGGCGGGGCTGAAGTCCCGCGCACCGATACAGGCGCGTCACCGTCGCAACCCTCATCGTCGCGGCGGTCGTCACCCATCCCCATATCGGTGCGGCGGACTTCAGTCCGCCTCCAAACCAGCTTCGGCCTCAGTTCGCTCGCCCAGAAGCCATGTGAGGCGACAAAGGCGATTCTCGGGTCATTGAGCAGATCGAGGTTGCCCAGCGAGTATTGCGTCACGGCACCGAACCTATCGCGCGTCCAGTTCTTCGGGTTGTCGCGTATGTAGCGGCGATAGGCGGCGAGCTGCTGCTCGCTTGTCACGATTTTGTCCCAGTAGTCGAACTGCCAAAGATGCTCGCCTATGTCTTCGGCCTCTCCGGCACGGCGCATCTTGCCGTAGATATAGCCGCTTCCGCCCTTGAAGCGGCCCAACAGGAATCCGAGGTGGTGCTTCTTGTTCGTCGGACGGAACCTGATTCTCACGATGGCGTGGAAATGGTTGGGCATCACGACAAACTCGTCGAGTTCGAGTTCAGGGTACTTCGACGGCAGCCCGCGCCAATATTCTTCGACCCTGCGCCCGAGCTCGTTCAATTCGCAGCGGTCGCCGACCATCGCGCCGAAGATCGACTTGTTGTGCGCGGTCTGCCATGTGACAAAGAACCAGCCGTTGCGATAGTTGATGTTGGCGTTGCGAAGCGACTTGTGGAAACGCAACGCATCCGCCGCGCTTCCATTCTGGCCTTCCGCCAGCGCGTCATCTTTCATCGAACCCGTGCTCATGCCAGAATTATACCACAAAACAGGCACTCGCGCCCATATCGTCCCGGCGAGCGCGCATCACCACGCCCTATATCGGTCCGGCGGACTTTAGTCCGTCCCCTCCACCCCGGCCATAAGCGCGTTTGTCGGCGAGTGCCATTCCTCGCCCGCGCCAAGCCCCGCCTTGCCGTAGATGGTGTAGCGTTGTCGCATATAATTACAGCCACTTCCTCAATGTCGTTCGCGATATGCCAAGCGCGGCGGCAGCGCGCGTCACATTCTGCGCGTACTTGCAGAGAATGCGCCTGACATGTCGCCGCACGGCCTCGTCAAGGAGATCCGGAATGTCCTCGACAGCATACGCCGTCTGTTCGTCCATTTCCAATCCGGCGTTCATTGAGCGGTGCTGCGCCACAAGCCGCGCGAAGTCTCGCTCGTCAAGGACCGCCGCGCGTTCAAGAAGGTTCATCAGCTCGCGCACGTTCCCCGGATAGCCGTAGTCCTTGAGCGCGGCGATCTGCTCCTTCGAAAGATGCTTTCTGAAACGTCCGAACCACCAGTGGTCCGCGATGTCGTCGATGTCATCGAGATGCTCCCTCAGCGGCGGAACCCTGAGCTGCACGACGTTGAGGCGCATAAACAGGTCTTCGCGGAACTTCCCCTGGCGCACCATCCGCGGCAGATTCCTGTTGGTCGCCGTCACAAGGCGCACGTCAGTCTTGATCTCGTCCTTGCCGCCGACGCGCATGAAGCGCCCACCTTCGAGAACGCGGAGAAGAAGCCCCTGCGCTTCGAGCGGCAGTTCTCCAATCTCGTCGAGAAACAGCGTTCCGCCGTCCGCCAACTCGAAGAGCCCTGGCTCGGAGCGGTCTGCACCGGTGAACGAGCCCTTCTCGTGGCCGAAAAACCTGCTCTCCAGGAGTTCTGGATTGACGCTCGCGCAGTTGAAGGCGTAGAAAGGCTCGTTGCGACGTGGAGACTTCGTGTGTATCTGTAACGCTACAGTCTCCTTGCCTGTCCCGCTTTCGCCGAGAATCAGAACACGCGCCTCGGGATGCGCCGCAACTCGGTCGATGTAGTCGCGCAGTTCCCGCATCGCGGCACTCTTTCCGACGAGCTCGCGGTGTCCGTATCGGCGGTAATGCTCGACGAGCCTGACAAGCTCCGCATCCCACGAAACCTCGGGAACGCCTCGCGCGAGGCATTCGATGGCCCGCGAATACGAGCTGCCGTCGCGGTAGCTTCGGTAGGCGAACATCGCGGCTGAGAGTAGCTCGTGATACGCGGCGACGGACTTCGGTGTCTTTGCCCCCTCCTTCGCGAACGGGAGGAAACGCGACACATCCGTGCCGAAGGCCGCCCCGACGGCCTTCACGAGCGATCCGTTGAACGGACCGCCCTCGCACTCGACGGCCTTTATGAGCGGGGCGATTTCCTTCTTCTGTGACTCGCTCATGGGAAGTGCGCTTATCCAGACGACCTTTGTCCTGCCTCGGAGAGCCCTGAGCGCGCGGGCAAGGCGGGGCTCGTCGCCGGCGAGGCTGAGTCCGACAAGGACGAGCCGCTTCCAGTCGGCGGCCTCCCCCTCCATGAACTCCGGCAGCCGCCGCCTGCTCATCCCCATCGCCACGGCGTCTCCGCCAAGCGCATCGAGCGCGGCGGCCGCCGCCGCCGCGTATTCCTTCCAGCCCCATCCTGTCAGCACGAGTGTCTTCATGCCCAATATTTTACCACAAACGGCCAGAATCTGTCTATACGTCGTCGAACGACAGACTTTGCGGGCCAAAGCCCGTAGGTTCCCAGGTGACGCGCTCGCACCCGAACGCACGCCTCAGGGCCACAGCCACTTCGCGGTCGTTCAGCTTCGGCTTCGACGGTTCCTTGCCAGTCACGCATCTGACGACGAAGGTGTGGCAGTTGTTGTCCATCAGATCGTATTCGCCGCGCCGTCCGCGCTCCGCGAGCCTGCGCGCGATGCCTGCGATTCTTTCCGAGCCGAGCGCCTTGCCGCATCCGTCGGTCGCAACATAGATGTTTAGCCCAGTGCGGATGAAGTTGGTGCCCTGTCCATTGATGAAGTCGCTCGGATCCACGATGTGGGCGCAAGCCTTCCCGCGGACATTCGTTATCTCAGCTATTTCGTCGCTGCCGAGATAGATGCCCGTGTGACAGAGCCTTACGCCGAGAAAGTTCGCTCCTCCGCAGAGGTCGCACCGCAGTACGCTTCCAGGCACCGGCTTAATCTTGTCCTTGAACTCGGCCGCGATACTCTCCAATATATTTCCGATGATTGGTATTGCAAACTCCGACATCGCAACTCCCCCTGATTTCGTGTATCTGTGTATTTCGCGGTTAAAAATATCTCACGGACCAATGCGCAGCGGAATGCTCCATTTGTGGCCGCACCTCCTGCATTTCATCTCCAGCACCGTAGGACCGTCCTTCACGAACGGACCCAGCGGCTTCTTTATTGCGGCGGCGACACGGTCGCCGCCGCAGACTGGGCAATTGCAGTGCATTTTCATTTGCAGCGCCTCCTCAATCATCGAAAAGCGCCGTGCCGAGGATGCCGCCGAGAACGATTCCGCCGATGCCACCGACGATTGCACCAAGAACGCCGCCGACGCCGGACGTATCGACATCATCGTCGTCAGTGCCATCATCATCGTCGACCTCTTCGTCATCTGCTTCGACCTCCTCCTCGTCATCTGCTTCATCATCACTGTCGTCGTTATCATCACTGTCGTCGTCATCATCGTCGTCATCGTTGACGACTTGCTCCTCTTCGTCTTCTTCGTCTTCGGAGTCGTCGTCATCTAGCACTTCGACTTCGCCAGCTTCCTCCTCTTGGTCATCGTCGTCGCCTAAGATGTCTCTGAGGGTTTTCTTGTCGACAACGATCTCGTCATCTGGACCGATGTTGTCCATCCATTCCTTGTCGCGCTTGATTGCCTCCTTGATTTCGGCGGCGCTCATCCTTATCTTCTTTGCTTTTGGCTTCATGGTGTGTTTTCCTTTCTGTCGGTTTCGACGCCCACTATCAGCAAATCGCGTGCCAAAGGCAAAAGCCTGCAATAAAGTAAAAGCGGCGGCCAACATCTGACCACCGCCGGAAAGAAACGAACCGATCATGGCATGTGCGCTCCATATCGGTCCGGCGGACTTTAGTCCGCCTTCACACGCCACCTGCGGTAGCGCTCCAAGTCGAATCTCGCGAGGCGCACGACGGCGGTGGCGACCATGATGTCGTCTATCCAGCCAGCGAACGGAATCACGTCAGGCACGATGTCGATTGGAGAGGCGAGGTAGACGAGGCCGATTATCGCGGCGGCGAAAAGCCGCATCGGCGACCACTCGAAGCGCCCCATAAACCAGTTCCAGAGCATTCCGAACGAGTCGATCATATCGACCACAAGCCGCGTGAAGAAGCCCGCAATGCCGCGCCCGCATTCTTCGCCCGACATGCTCATGACCCCTCCTCAATACGGCGCTCAAGCTCTTCGCTTTCGATCACTGTCTTGTAAAGCTTCTTGTTGCTCGCGATCATCTCGACGATGTCCCTGCGCATCGCGCGGAAATTCGCGAGCGCGACGCGGCTCATCTCGCCCTTGTCGCCTTTCTTCGCCTCGGCGATGTCGCGGTCCAGCTCGGCAAGCTCTCGCTCCATCTCCTCGACCGACTCCCTTATCCCCCTCGCCTCGTCCGATTCACGGCTTTCATTTGCAGAGACGATTGTCCTGTTCTTGTCTGTTTCCTTCATGGCATCGTTTCCTTTCTGTCTTAACGACGCCCCCTTACTAGCAAATCTTGTGCCAACGTAACAATCAAGGAGCATCTCCATACAAATCGACAATAAACTAATCGGTGGCGGCC
>CACYCL010000012.1 GCA_902772905.1 uncultured bacterium
AACAGCGTCGCGGCCTTTTCCTTCAGTTTCATCCTGTGTTGCATGTTTTGCTCCTTTGTTGACCTTTGATTACTTGAAAACCATCATTGCTGTCGTGCCAAGGGTCACGTGACCCTCATGGGAAAGGTAGCGTGACCCTTGACCCAAGGGTAGCGTGACACTCGACCCAAAGGTAGCGTGACACTCGACCGAAAACTACGCGGCGAACAGTGTAACGAAGCGCGGGGAGTCTGCTTCTTAATGTTGGGACTCTGCTTAGAGCCCCCCACGAGGTATAACCGAGTATTGTTTCGACATTTTGTGTCGAAATTAGCGAATTTGACATCCCATTCACGCGTCCTTCAGCAGTACCGCTCTGCATTGTCACTCGCACTAAATATACAATCCTCCTTAGTTATATATACGAATTGTACCATTTTTACTGCGCAAACACAAGGGAGAATGCAAGAAAGTAAAATGCCCAGAACCTGCCAAGGGAGCAATACTGCTTGTCTATGTGCAAACAACGTCTCGAACTAAGCCGCCTACAATGCTCGGACCGTGCGGTATTGTAGAAAGACTGAAACGCGGCAAAAGTTCGCGCAAGGAGAGATTTGCGCCCGCCTCTGCCCAGCCGCACGAGGCGGCGAGCACTCCAATTATCGCCTCTGGCGAAGCTCCGCCTGCTCTGAATGCAGATATGCGCGTGTCGCCGTGCCGCTTTGCGAGGCGGCGTCCGTCAGGGCCAACCACAAGCGGCACATGGCAGAACGACGGTATCTGCGCGTCCGCACGACCAATGTGCGCCAGCCACGGCGCAAGCGCACGCGCTATGACAATCTGCGCAGGCGTAGCCGCAAGCAAATCGTCGCCCCGAACAACCTCGGTAATGCCCATAAGCAGGTCGTCAACAACGCAGGCAAGTGTATACCCTGCGCCTCCCTCGTCGCGGGCAAGGGGAAAGTCACCAAGCGTTGCCAATACATCCTGCTCGAAGCGCCCGGCAAACGCGTCTTCGAAAGCGACAACAGTGCCAGGTGACACAGCGAACCGCCAGCACGGCGTTCGTCGAGAGAAGCATTGCGCTTCGCTCCATGAGGCGAAGCGACCGCGGCATGTGCCGGGATAAAAGAGCTGCTCGCCAGAATGAGGGGCTGACTGGGCGTTCTCCACATCCTTCCTTGAGCATACGCACGGGTACACAAGGCCCTGTCTTCGCAATGCGTCAAGGGCATCGCGGTAGATTTCGCGGCGCTCCGACTGCACGAACTCCTCGTCCCAGTCGAAACCAAGCCATCTGAGATCGTCCACCGCAGCCTGCGCCGCACCAGGCTTGTCTCGCGGATGGTCCAGATCCTCCATGCGAAACACGACCTTCCCGCCCTGCGAACGGGCGCGCAACCATGAAATCATGAACGTGCGCACGTTGCCGAGGTGCAATGCGCCCGTCGGACTCGGCGCAAGTCTGCCTGCGTACGTCATTGCGCCTTCCAGAAACGGAGCCACTCAGAGACGAAGAGCCGCAGCAAATCCTTGCTTTGAAATGCGGCGTTTGTGGCCTTGAGCATGTTCTGCGTCTCAAGCAGCGTGTCGATGTAGTCTGCCTTGAGCGTTTTGAACGGATCATGGCGCACATTGCGCGCGCCCTTCTCGATGAACACGGCGACAGACCACGCAAGGCGGTACTTCATCTGACGTTCGCGGTCTGTCCCGGCGTAGAATTCGGCATAGTCCATGGCCAGCACGGAAGGAATCATCTCAGACAACCTCTCAAGATCGTCTTGACCTGGCCTTTTGCCAAGTTCCCAGTCAAGCGACTCCATGTCTTCGAAGTACTGCGCATAGCCCTCGTTCAGCCATGGCGAAGCGGGGATCATCGCCGTTGCATACGAAAGATACTGATGAAATGCCTCGTGGCGGAAAGTCTTGGCAAGCTCCGCCTCGCCGCTCTCCGGTAGATGCGCAACCAGCTCGCGTCTCATGGGACTCCAGTAGGCCGCGCTCCACACCATGTTCGTCAGGCCGTCCGACGCAAGAGCGTCAAGGTACTCGCCCCTGTCGGCGTAGATGCGCGCCACGCAGAGGACGTTTGTGCCGTCTATCGGCGTAGGCATGGCGGCAGAGTACTTGCGGCGAAACACCGCAAACTCATTCGTGAGCGAGGAAACGAACGAGCCGCCCCCCGGCAAGTCGTCAAGAACCGTGAACTCGGCAGAATCCGACACGCGCCAGCCTTCGTATGCAGCCACGGAATGGCGGGCATCTCGGCGAAGCGCCTCGCGCTCCGACGGATTGGCCGACCTCCTGTTTCTGGCCATGCCGGCCTTCGCCGCACCTTTGCGAGACGAAGAGGCGGACGAGTCCTCCGAGAGCCGCTTCGACAGGTCGGCATACTCGGACTCAAGGAACTCGCGCTCAAACGCCTTCTGACATTCGTCGAAGTCGTCCTCTGGCACAAGTTCCCATACGGCGAGCCGCCATGTTTCGGACTTCTCCGGAAGGAACGCGCAGACTATGGCCGATCTGTTCGTGCCCTGCCAGTAGTCGATGTCATCGTAGCCACGGCACATCTGGCGAGGCGGAACACCGCGCTCCGCAGGCTCAACCGGCGAAAGAAGCCGTATTGCAGACTTGAACGCCTCGACCTGCACTCCAGATTTCGCGACTACCTTGCGCTTGTCAAACGCAACGGTCTCGGCATCGTATCCAACTCGCGTAACAGTAGCGTCCGCGCCAACCGAAGGCGGGGCGACGACAAGTTCAGCAAGCGTGAACACACGACCGTCTTCGTCCATCCAGCGCCCAGTCACCGCACGGGAAGTCCAGAGATCCAGGCGGTTGAACCGATCCTCGAGCCAACGACGTCCATCCTCCCTCACAATATACGCCTCCGCGCGCGGCATGTCCAGCGGCGCCGGAGTCGTCAGGAACAGCGATGCGGCGAGAAGGATCATCGGCTAGAACGCTCCCAGGGCAAGCGAAGAGAACGTCGATATCGGCGTAGTGTCGCGGTAGTTGTCGATTACCTGGCGGATGTCGCGCACGAGCCCGTTCACCTCGTCATACAGTTCCGGATCCTTTGCGAGGCGGCCAAGAGTGCCCCTGCCTTCGCGGAGATCGTCTGCAACGGCGTTCAGGCTGTCGATGAGCTTATTGGCCTTCGCCATGGTTTCCTTCGAATCAAAGCCCTCTGCAGCCTTCCTGAAAGCTGCGATCCCGGCCTCAAGGTCGTCAATGGCCTTGCCATGATTGATGCGACCGGAGATTTCCCTGGCATTGGCCATGGTGTCCTTGAGATCGCGGTAGACAGTGTCGTCGCCTGAGAGGAGCTTGCCGACAGTGCCCTCGCCGCGCTCGACGCGATCAACAACGGCATAGACCTTGTCGGATATCTCGTCGGCGCGCTTCGAGAAGCTTTCAAGCCGCCCGGCGAACGCCGACACCCTGTCTGCGATGGCGCTCGCCTTTGCGCCCACCGCCTGGAAGTTCGTTATCATCGCCTTCAGCTCGGGACCGGAGGTAAGCTCGTTCAGGTTCTTGGCGATGCGCGCGACGTCGCGCATCCAGTCCGTCGGCGTCTCGCCGCGCACAACCACGCCAGAAAGATCAACGACCTCTCCCTCGCCTTCTTCCAGCAGAAGGTAGTTGCCGCCCAGCATGGAGAGGTTGCACACCGACGCGGAGCATCCGCTTCGCAGCACGACGCCGCCATCCACAAGCGCGGTCACAACGAGGTTGGACGGCGTCACGGCGACATGCTCCACCGCGCCCACCTTCGTGCCGCGATACATGACGCTGTCGTGGTCCTTGAGCCCTCCGACCTGGTCGAACACCACCGTAACCGAAACACGGCTGCGGCCCGTCATCAGGTCCACGCCAGATACAACTATCGTGAAATAGGCCAGCAGCAGCATCAGCGTGATCATGAAGAAGCCGACCACCAGCTGCGTGAACGTCTCGTTTTTCCGTTTCATGTTCCTTCTCCCTTCATCGCAGAAATGAATTTGATCGCCTGAGGCTCTTTCGACGCTGCGAACTCGGCGGGCGCGGCGCACAGGACCGACTTCCCATTCTTCACGAGCATTATGCGGTCGGACGTGCGGAGCGCAGCGGCGAGATCGTGCGTCACCACCACCGACGTCACTCCGCGCCTTGTTCGCAGATCGCAGATAAGCCGCATTATGTTTGCGGAAGTCACCGGGTCCAGCCCTGACGTAGGCTCGTCGTAGAGGATGACCTCGGCGTCGCAGACGATCGCACGGGCGAGACCGGCGCGCTTCTGCATTCCCCCGGATATCTCAGACGGATACTTCTCGGCATCGTCCTCAAGCCCAACCGCCCGCAGCGCGTCCACGACCTTCGCGTCTATCTCGCCGTCGGAGAGGCTCGTCGTCTCGACAAGCGGCAGCGCGACGTTCTCGTACACCGTCATCCACGCAAGAAGCGCACCCGACTGGAAGAGGTAGCCGATTCTGTCGGTCGTCGTCTCTACCTCGCCGGAGTCTGGCGCCATCAAACCGACGATGTGCTTGAGCGCAACCGACTTGCCGGTTCCCGACGGACCTACTATCGAGAACATCTCGCCCTTGCCGACGGAAAAAGTCAGCCCATCCAGGACAGGCGCCCCGCCGAGTCGCTTGACGACGTTTCTGAACTCTATCACCGCGTTCGTCATTCGTAGAAGAACCTTGTTATCATGTAGCCGACGACGAGTATCGCGAGGAACGACACGATCACCGCGCGCTGCGTCGACTTGCCTACGCCCGTCGCGCCAAGCTTGGTGCCAAAGCCCTCTGCAACAGACACCGTTCCTATGATGAGGCCGAAGACCCCGGCTTTGAAAAGCCCGACGAACAAGTCCCTCTGGGCCACTATCGACAGCGCGCTCGACATGAACTGACCAAAGTCGACCCTGAGCTGCGTATGGCCTACAATCGCACCCCCGACAGTTCCGACGATGCAGCAGTAAAACATGAGAAGCGGCGACATCAACACGAGCGCAAGTATGCGCGGCGCGGCGAGAAAGCGCATAGGCGGTATCTTCATGATGACAAGCGCGTCGATTTCGTCGTTGACCTTCATGGTGCCAAGCTCCGCCGCTATCGCCGAGCCTACGCACGCGGCAAGGCAGATGCCGCAGCTGAAGGCCGCCATTTCGCGCATGAGCGTAAGCATCACGGCCGCGCCAAGGTACATCTCCTGGTTGAAACGGGCGAGTTCCAGTCCGACCTGAAGCGAAAGTATCATGCCGGTAAACAGCGACACGACCGTGAGAACCGGCAACGTACGCACACCAGTGGCGTAAAGCTGCATGGCCAAATCAACACGGCTCGTACGCCGGAGAACGACGTACGGAAAGCAGACCATGGATTTCGCCATCACGACGCCAGCCCAGCCGACTGACGAAACTATATTGAGGAGCCCCCTCATAAGAACCTGAATTATACCAAATTGAACGCATCGATGTCTACGCCGACGCGAAGCCCTCTCGGCGCCGGGCGCACAGACGACACCCACCGCCATGCGCGAACGATTTCAGCGGCTGAAGCGGAGCGCAGCACAATCTGCCAGCGGTAGCGCCCGTCCGCCTTCTCAAGCGCCGAGGGCAACGCCTCGCCGACGACCAGCGCCTTCGCGCCGGGCGCACGACACTCGCAAAGCCTCTTCGCATAGCGGCGCAGCGAGGCGGCGTACATAATTGCCCAGTCCGACGCCGTCTTCGCATCAGTCGCGGAAAAGTTTACGACAGCAAGATGGCTATATGGCGGAAAGAAGCATTCCTCGCGAACCTTCAACTCCTCTGCCGCGAATGCGGCGAAATCGCCGCGCGAAGCGTGTATCAGAACAGGAACGGACTGGTCTCGCGTCTGCACAATGACCTCGCCCGGAAGCTCGGAGCGTCCTGCCCGCCCGGCAACCTGCGAAACGAGCTGGTATGTGCGCTCTGCAGCGCGGAAATCAGAACCTGCCATCGCAAGCGAGCTGTCGGCGTTGAGTACGCCGACGAGCGTCACATTTGGGAAGTCCAGCCCCTTTGCAATCATCTGCGTTCCAATCAGAATGTCGGCCTCGCCGCGACGGAACGCGCCGAGGATGTCGTCGTGCGAGCTCTTGCGCGAAGTGGAGTCGGCATCCATGCGCAGCACACGGGCGCGCGGAAAGCATTTCTTGAGCGCAGCCTCGGCTCGTTGGGTGCCTACGCCACGGTATGTCAGGGCCGCGGCCCCGCATGAGGGGCAGCGCGCCGGAAGCGGAGCCCAGCCGCCGCAGATATGGCATCTAAGGCAGCTGTCGGCGCGATGGTAGGTGTAAGGGAGGTCGCATTCGGGACATTCCACGGACGCACCACAGGCTTCGCACGTGACCGACCTAGAGTAGCCGCGGCGGTTCAAAAAGAGAATCGACTGCTCGCCATTGGCAAGCCGCCGTCTTATCGCGTCCATAAGGTCGGCGGAAAAGATTCCGCCGCCTCGCCTGGCGCCGTCGCTGCGCATTTCCACAAGACGCACGGAAGGAAGCGTACCCGCTCCAGCGCGGCAGCGCATTTCGGCGAGCGCATACTTGCCTCGACGCACGTTCATCCAGCTCTCAAGCGACGGCGTGGCGCTGCCCAGCACAACCTTCGCGCCCTCAAGCGAACCTCGCAGCACAGCTACGTCGCGCGCATTGTATCGCGGAACCTCGTCCTGCTTGTAGGTGGTCTCGTGCTCCTCGTCAACAACTATAAGCCCAAGGTTCTTGACAGGCGCCCAGACGGCCGAGCGCGGCCCGACCACAACACGTGCCGTCCCAGCGCGTATGCGGTGCCATTCGTCGTAGCGCTCGCCGTCGGAGAGCGCGGAATGGAGCACTGCCACGCCATCGCCGAAACGCGACGCGAAGCGCTGCACCGTCTGTGGAGTGAGGGCGATTTCCGGAACCATCACGATTGCGCCACGCCCTTCGGCAAGCTCGCGCGCTATGGCCTGCAGATACACTTCAGTCTTGCCAGAACCCGTCACGCCGAACAGGAGAAGCGTTGAATGCGCCGCAACATTAGATATCGCCGAAAGCGCCGACGCCTGCTCTGCGTTCAGAGGCAGTGGCCTCGACGGCAGTATGCGACGCCCGGCAAGCGGATCGCGACGCCTCGCGCGGGCGGAAATCTTCACAGCGCCCTTCTCCGCCAACGCCTTCAGGGATGCGGGCGTCGTCTTCAGCTCGCGGCAAAGCTGCGTCATCCAGCCGCCGCCAAGCCGTGTGACATTCTCGCAAAGCCACGTTTGGCGCGGCGTGAGCATGGAAGACGCGGTCGTCCCCGCGGCCTCCACAAAGAGCAGTTCTCTCGCCCTCGCGTTCTTCTTCAGGACTGCGGCTGGCAACGCAGCACGAAGAACCAGCTCCACAGGCGAAGCCGTATACGCAGCGACCTTTCGCACCAGCTCAAGCAAGACGGGAGAAAAGAACGGCGTTTCGTCAACTATGGCGGCTATGTCCTTCAGCCGCAACGATTCCTCGGCCTTCCCTCTCTCCTCTATGATTTCCATGGCAAAGCCACGGGCATCGCGGCGCCCGAAAGGAACGGAAAGAAGCTGGCCGACGGCCAGCTTCTTTTCCAGCGCCTCAGGCACTTCGTACACGAAAAGCCTGTCGAGCGCAAGGTCGATGGCGACCTTTACGAACACAGTGAATCAGAGCGGGAGAATCGTAAGATCGTTCTGGAGCGCAGAGTTGTCAAAGCTCTGGCGGTTGAAGATGACGTTCAGCTTCGAGTACTTGGCCTTGATGACCTGAGCCGCGCCGCTCTTGCGAACGAGGATCCAAGCCTTGTTGCCAAACGGCGTGGAGTTGTTCTCGCCGCCAGCCTTGCCGCACTCGATTTCGGTAGTGGTGGTTCCATCGTACTGCTTCAGGTTGCCCTGCAGAGTCGAATAGTCGACATTGCGGGTAACGAGCACTGGCACGACGTCGGCAACCTCGCTCTGAATGTTCTGCGTGACAAGCCACGCGACGTTCTTGTTCTGGAGCGTAGAGCCAGTCATGCCGGGAACGCCGCCGCCGGAGAGACAGCCAACATCAACGTCGACGAACGGCTTGCGCGACTTGGCATCGGTATCGAGGTCGAAAAGGTACTTGAAGAAGTCGGTCGAGCTGGAGGCTCCGATCACCTTCTTGTCATCGTCGTCAAGACCCTCTGTATCCTGCTGCGGCCACACCGCCTGGAGGCCGGCGCTCTCACGCTCGGTGTTGCACTGCGTGATGGCGACGAACAGGTTGCGCCCGCGCATGGACATCGCCGACGTCTGCGCCGCAAGCATGGCAGATGCAATCGCCGGGAACAGCGCGCCCATCAATATGCCGAGAATTCCGATCACAACGAGAAGCTCGACGAGTGTGAAACCTTTTTTCTGTTTGTTCATTTTTTCTTCCTTCCTTTGTTTTGTCGCCTCCCTTTCTCGGCAGGCATGTGTATTATCTCACAAATTGCGTTTTCGTTCAAGTGCCCTTTTTACTTTTCCGGCAACCGCATTCGAAGCGGCGAACGTGCACCGATAGGCTAGCGTCGACGCAATGGTCAATTCTCGTCGGGGGTGTAGACGAGTTTAGTTCCGCCAGCCGAGACCGTGCCATACGACCGCTTCTTCGGATCGTAGTACGATACCGTGAGTTTCGGAGTCTCTGATATTCCGTCAGCAACGACAAATCTGCGGTATTCGATTTCAACGCCGTGTCCGTCACGTCCGTTCTGGCGTCCCCATTCGAATGCAACGTCACGAGGCTGCCAGCGCGGAGGAACATAGCCATTGGCCCTCAGCCTATAGGTTACCGTCACTACGTCATTCGTGCCGACGCGCAGCATGTCAGGCAACTCTACAAGCGCAAGTCCCTCTGACACTATGCCCGAGAAATCTTCCGGACGCCCTTCCGCCGGCAGCGGCCTCACATCGAACCGCACCGTCCGCCGTCCGCTTGAGAATGGATGCCCGGTGCGGAACAAGGAAAATCCGCCGCGTGATGCATACTCACCTTCGACCGTATAGTGCAAAGCCCCATTGAAAGGCACTACAACACGCATCGGAAACACCAGCCGACTTATGATGTTCGTGGGGTTCTTGCTCTGCTCTGCCCTCATCTGATAGCCGTTGCCGGTCTGCTGCAACTTGTCGTTCTCCGATATGGAAAGCCTTACTCCCTCCGAAAGCGTCACGTAGCGCGGCATTTCTATCGACAAAACTAGATTGAAATCCTCACCGACGGAGACAGACTGCTTGTCTGGCGCAAGAGCTATGCCGATATCTACCTTCTGCTGCCTGCCGTGCCGACGCCCGTTGCCGAACGGATCGAAGTTCTCAAACATGTCGAACGGGTCGCCACCGAACGGACTGGAACCGAAGCCGTGCGGCAGAGCCACGCCACCTCCGCCCGACGAAGTGCTTGTCGACATCTGGAACGAAAAGCCCCCCTTGCCGCCGCGCCGCGTAACCGTCCTGACAACAGACCCGTCGGCGTTCGTTGTAACAGTCTCGACAGTCTCGCCCAGAGCCGCAGACACTGGCAGCGCGACAATCGCCATGCAGGCGAGCGCCCGGATGAAGCGGCCAAGCAGCCAGAACAGAAGCGCAAGTGCGGCGACGCCTCCGAACACAACGCCTGCGCGACCTGCCCAGCTCAACTTCAGGAGCGGACGCAACACCTGACGCCACACAGGCAGCTCAACATTCGGATTGTCGTATCTAAGCGCAGTCGCGGCAATGATCACCCGCTCAATGTCGGGCGTCTGTCCTATGCGCCATTCAAGGCGGCGGCAAATGGCGAGCGCTTGCGCCCAATTGCCTTCTCGCACCAGGCACGACGCCTCGTTGAGCCTCGCCGCCGGGCAGTCGAACGCCGCGAACGCGGCAGAAGAAGGAGTCGCCAGAGCTTTCTTCCACGCAAAGAGCGTATCATCCGTAACTGGCATGTCAGAGGCTCGTGCGAAACGGATGTCCGTAACGAGCTCTGGAGGCGACGGCAACTTGTCCACATCGTCCGACATCTCATCAACTACAACCTGTGCGCCGACACGCGCATGAACAGGAATGGCATTGGCGCGAACGATGCGCGCCGAGCCTGACGATCCTGCGTACGAGAACTCCAACGAAGGAAACCACAGCAGGCCTTCGCGCATCGGCCGCACACGGTACGTCAAGCGACGAGCGTCGCGGTACGTGTCCGTCTTGGCGCTGGCGTCATCGAGCTTCCAGTCGCGGCGGTCTACGAACTTCGAAAGCGCCGGGGGGTGCAGGTCGCTGAACTCGGCGTCGCCGAGAAAGTCAACGGTGAGTACCAATGGGTCACCGACCTTGACGTTGTTCGCGTCGAAAAACGCACGTGCGCGGAGGTCGTTGCCCGTTACCCCTATCAGTTCTATCGCGCACAAAAGAGCAATACCTAGCATAGCGCCGTTACCTGTTGCTTACGTAGTAGCGTATCGTTAGAGCCTCACGCCCGAAGCGCGATATGAACTCGGCGCTCAGCCCGTGTATGGACGTCACGCAGCGCGCCACCGAGAGAGCCGCCTCGTCCGACAGCCTGTCGCCGCAGCTCTTCGCAAGGCGCACGTCGACCAGACCGCCGGAGGTGTTGAGCCTTACCGACAGCTGAACCGTACCGTCTTTGCCGATCTTCGGAGCGAGCTTGTTCCATTTGTCCTTGATGGCCATCTGTATAAGCGAAATGCAGCGTTGCAGCTCGTCCTTTGCAATCTGCTCCGAGGTTCCGGGCTTGTAGCCCTTGTTCAAGAGGTCTTTTATCTGCGCGTCCGTGAGCGTCTTCTTTGCCGTGCGCCCATTGCCACTCGGAGCGTTCTTGACCTCGATCGTCACCTTCTTGTTCACGGTCTTCGCCGAGTTGCGCATCTCATTGAGGCGCTCCTCGCGCCGCTCCTTCGCCGTCTTCTCCGGCTTAACAGGCTTAACAGGCTTCTTATCCCCTTTCGTCTTGTCTTCTTTCTTCTCGACCTTTATGACGACATTGGTGACAACCTTCTCTAGCTCCTTTGGTTTTTCAGGCTCCTTGGGCTTCGGCGGCTTTGGTCTCGGCGGCTTCGGCTTCTCCGGCTCGGTATTCTGAAGCGGTGGCGGCTCGTTCTCCTTGCCGTCCAGATTTTCGTTCACCACAACGGTGAGATCGATTGGCACCACCTCTATTGGCTTGTCGAAGAGTCCATTGAACACGGCGAAAATGTAAAACCCGGCGAATGCGAGCACGTGGATGACAACGGCTAGAACGACATTGCCCCAGCCGAGCACCTCGGGCCGCCTGCCCTCTATCACCTCTGAACGCCAGACCTCCACTTCATTTCTCTTTGCTAACCAGCCCCAGATGCTTCACATTGCAGTTCTTCGCAATGTTCACGATATTGTATACGTCGCCGTACCCGACTCGCACGTCGCCGCGAATGACTACGCTCACTTCAGGATCTTCGGCAACAGCCTGTGCAAGGCGAGCCTTGAGGTCTTCCATCACAACCGGAGTCTCGCCCAGAAACAGCTTGCCAGTAGAGTCTACGGTGATGGAGAGGCTCTTCTTCTTGTCGTCCTGCTTTTGCGCCTTGCCAACAGGCAACGCCACCTTGATCGTCTGCTCCAGAGTCGGCAGAGTGACTATGAACACGACAAGAAGTATGAAAGTGAGGTCGATGAGCGAATTCATGTTGATGTCCGCCTTCGTCCCGCCGCGCCTTGCGCGCGCCCTGCTTCTCCTTGACATCGCTACGCGCCCCTTCCCTGGAATTCGCAAGCGAGGCGACCCATGAGCTCATCCTCAAAGCCTTCCATGTCAGACGTTATGCTTCTGACCTTGGCGTTGAGGTGCGTGTGCGCCATTATGCCAGGTATCGCGATGAGAAGCCCAACGACCGTTGTCACGAGCGCGGCGGATATCGAAGGCGCGATGGTCGCCAGGTTGGCGCTTCCGGCCGAACCCATCACGGCAAATGCGTCAAGGACGCCCCAAACCGTGCCGAGAAGCCCAAGCATCGGCTCAAGCGCGACAATCGTGGCTACGAGCCCCATGCCCCGCTCCACGCGTATCTCCTCCTCGTCAAGCGCATGGTCGCACGTTCCGCGCACCAGCTCGATTTCGCGCGCCGTAAGCGCGGCGGCAGCCGATCCGTCCTGCCTGCCGACGAGAAGCGAGCGTACGTCCGGCGCGAGAAGCTTCAGCAGCCGCTCGCACGTGACCTTGTATATGCCCTCCAGACCTGTCGTAACGCTGGGACGGCGCTGAAGATAGTACTCCAGCACGTCCTGGCCCATCGAGAAGTCACGCAGGAAACGCCGCGTCGCCATGCCGACGAAACTCAGTTCCTTCCACTTGCCTATTATAGTCGCCACCATTACGACAGACCCGAGCAGCTGGGCTATGACGATTGCCTGGCCCATGAAGTTCGAGCCGAGGAATCCGTTTATGAGTGAGTTAGCGAGTATCATTGTTCGTATGTTTTCGTTGTTTACTTTCTTTGCAAGGCTGAAACCACCTGCCCCTCAGCCGGAAGGGCGTTTCGGTCGAGGCCGCATTCGGCGAGTACCTTGTCCGTAGTCTGGAAATGCGCCTTGCAGTGGTTCATCAGCCACGTTGCGCCCTTCGCGCGCACCATCTCTACGGCAAGCTCCCTGACACGCGGATCGGACGACCCGGCCGGAACCTTCCGAGCGTCTTTTGCGTCCTCTGGCTGTGGACCGAACACCTCGGCCGACATGTCGGCCATGGACCGCAGGAAAATCTCCCGCGCCATCACCGAAGCCGCAGCGACGGCTATGTCGCTCTCGGCCTTGTGGCGCTGTTCGACAACGGCCTTTCGTCCCCGCTCCTTGAGCGCGCGCAGTATCGTAGACTCAGTCGGCGCAAACTGGTCAACGACCACGCGTCCGCAGCCCTGGCGCTTCCCCAGAAGCTCCTCTATCGCCGCGCCGTGCGCCCATGCGAGCATCCGGTTGATGTTGCGCATCTTCGCATAGAGCCTGTTGTACGCAGCCGGTCCAAGCTTGACCACAGCGTAGCCCGTAGGCCCGAGAAGCGCGCGCAGCCGCGCACCGACGGAGAGCACCGCCTTGTCTGACATCTGCTTGCAGTCTTTCACGCCGAGCTTGATCATTTCGTCGGACAGCTTCTCGTCTGTGTAGGCACAGCACACGACAAGCGGGCCGAAGTAGTCGCCCTTTCCCGACTCGTCGCTTCCGGCATGCGGCGCGAAGAGCTCGGGCGAAAGCTCCTTCTCGTAGCCAAGCGTCGCCGCGCCGAGGACGAGTGGCTCCAGCTGGAAGAGCACGAATTCCTCCGCCTTGGAGCCTTGCACGCAGAGCTTTCGCTTTCCGTGCTTCTCCTTTTCGTATAGCGTGGCGTTGAAATGGTCGCCTTCGATGGAGAAGAGCGAGTACGGCACCTCCCTTTTGCGGTAGTTGCCGTTCACCATAAGACCAAGCAGGAGCTCCTGCTGATCTTCCGTGAGCTCGTATGTGAAACTCGTCTTCTTCTTCGTATCTGTGCCCAACATCGTAGAGTTGTATTATACCATATCAGCACGGCAGACGGCAAACGCACTTGCAATGACAGACGCTTTTTTGGTACAATACACGCCGATCTGCGACTGTCTAAGGAGGTTATCCCTGTTGCGGGTGCCATCGGGTGATGGCAGTGCCTTTTGACAAGGTGACCTCCCAGTGCGCGGAAGCATAAAGACGAATACAGAAGAACCATGAAGATCGACAAGGCCGCAATCAAGAATGAATTCCAGCGTCACGACCGCGACACGGGCTCAAGCGAGGTTCAGATCGCGATTCTCACGAAGGAGATCGCAGCTCTCACCGAGCACCTCAAGGCGAACAAGAAGGACCACTCCAGCCGCTACGGCCTGCTTCGCAAGGTGCAAAACCGCCGCAAGCTCCTCGACTACCTGAAGCGCGAAGACGCCGCGAAGTACGCCGACGTCATCAAGAGGCTCGGCCTCCGCCGCTAATGCGGGCGCGAACGCGTCCAAATGCATAGCCAGTGGGCGCACAAGCCCTCGGCATCTTCCGAAGATTGACAAACAAGAAAGAAAAGAGAAAACTAAAAGCAATGCAAGGTGCAAAGCAGTTCAAGGTCAACATCGCGGGGACGGACCTCGTGTTCGAGACCGGGCTTCTGGCGCAACAAGCCGCTGGGGCCGTCACCGTATCTTACGGTGACACGACCGTCTTTACGGCGGTCACAAACACCGACACGCCGCGGGAGGGAATAGACTTCTTCCCGCTGCAGTGCGAGTATCGCGAGAAGTTCTACGCGGCAGGCAAGTTCCCCGGCGGCTTCTTCAAGCGCGAGGCGCGCCCGACGAGCAAGGAGATCCTTACGGCCCGCATGTGCGACCGCCCGATTCGTCCGCTCTTCCCTGATGGCTACTACAACGACGTACAGGTGAACTCAACGCTCATCCAGAGCGATGGGACGCGCGAGGCAGACTTCCTCGCAGTCAACGCGTCGTCTGCGGCGCTGCACATCAGCGACATACCATTCATGGGGCCGATTGGCTGCGTGCGCATCGGGCGCATCGACGGCCAGTGGGTCATCAACCCGACGCACGAGCAGAAGGCGAAGAGCGACATCGACCTCCTCTACGCTGGCATCCGCGGCAAGTTCCTCATGATGGAAGGCTCCGCTTCCGAGATCTCCGACGAGGACTTCATCGCGGCGCTCAAGCGCGCCCACGAGGAGGTGGAGAAGATCATCGACCTCCAGATCGAGATGCGCCGTGCGCTCGGCAAGCCCGACAAAGTCATCGTCGACGTGCCGCAGCCCGCCGACAAGATGGACTTCATGCGCAAGGAAGGCGGCGAGGCTCTCGCTTCCGCACTTCTCATCAAGGGCAAGCTGGAGCGACAGGGCAAGGTCTCCGCGATAAAGGAAGACCTGCTGAAGAAGGTCGCCGAGAAATGGCCCGAAGTCGACGCCGTCGGCTTCGTGCACCTCTTCGATGCGCTTGAGATTGAGACTGTCCGCAAGAACGTTCTAGAAAAAGGCCTGCGAATCGACGGCCGCGCACAGCACGAGATTCGTCCGCTGTCGGCCCAGGTCGGAGTGCTTCCGCGCATTCACGGCTCGGCTATCTTCTCGCGCGGCGAGACGCAGTCTTTCGCGACCGTCACGCTTGGCACGAAGAAGGACGCGCAAGACCTCGACTCCGTGACCGGTGGCGACTCGTCAAAGCGCTTCATGCTCCACTACAACTTCCCGCCATACTGCACAGGCGAAGTCGGCCGCCTCGGCTCCACCGGACGTCGCGAAATTGGCCACGGCGCCCTCGCCGAGCGCTCGATTGCGGAGGTTCTCCCAGATGACTTCCCGTACTCGATCCGCGTGGTCTCCGAGATCATGGGATCCAACGGCTCGTCGTCGATGGCGTCAATCTGCAACGGCTGTCTTGCGCTCATGGACGCCGGCGTTCCGCTCAAGCGCACGGTCGCAGGCATATCGATCGGCCTCTTCACGAACGCCGACCAGAGCCAGAAGGTGCTTGTCACAGACATCCTCGGCGCCGAGGACCATTGCGGCGACATGGACTTCAAGGTCGGCGGCACACGCAAGGGCATCACGGGCTTTCAGGTCGATCTGAAGCTTCGCGGCCTCACGTGGGATCTCGTGGAGGGAGCCGTCAAGGCCGCCCACGACGCGCGGCTCAAGATCATCGACTTCATGGAGACCGTGATTCCAGCTCCGCGCGCCGAGCTCAACAAGTACGCGCCGCGGATCGAGGAAATGCAGATTCCCGTCGACAAGATCGGCGCTCTCATCGGCCCCGGCGGCTCCAATATACGCGCAATCGCCGAGAAGACTGGTGCGCAGATCGACATTGACGACGACGGCAAGGTCTCGATCTTCGCCACGTCGAAGGAATCGATGG
>CACYCL010000013.1 GCA_902772905.1 uncultured bacterium
AAGTACGAAACCTTCGTCTTGTTCCCTCGTTCGTCGTACTCCATGCAACCTCCCGAATAACCGTCCTTGCACAACGTCGGATTGCCATCTACGCCGAAGAAGGATTCATTGGTCACGTTTCCGCGTTCGTCGTACTCCCTGCGTATCTCCGCATAGCCGTTCTTGTGCAGCATCGGCTTGCCATCTACGCCGAAGAAGGATTCATTGGTCACGTTTCCGCGCTCGTCGTACTCCGCCTTACTGCCGGCATAACCGTCCTTACACAAACTTTTCACTCCCAATTCGTCATAGAACCACGATTCCGTGTTGTTGTCATATTCGTCAAATGAGTCAACGCAAACCTTCCATCCATGCGGCCCGGTCGCCGGCCGTCCGGCAATATTCACGTACGCGACCCTGACCATATTGCGGCCGACGTATTCATACCTCCGCCCCGCCACGCCTTTCCTGTTGGCGCGGCGTGAGAACCTGTCGCCATCCCTGAACAGATACCACTGCTCCCTCTGGCGTCCCATCTCGTCGTATTCGTACTCGAACCCGTACAGCCCGTCGCCGTCCGGGACGTTGGATAGGGATCGGTTCAGGAAGAGACGTCGTTTCACACGTCCCCTTTCATCGCGAACAAGTTGGTGCGCCGCTATTTCAGACTTCGGCGACAATGCATCCCCCATCTCACTGGCAGCGGAAAGGGACGCCCGCGAGTACGCGATATCCAGCTTTTCAGGGCTTGCGTAGAACTCCAGCAGCCCGTTGGCAATCCCTCGTGCGGTCGACAGCTCAATCCGCTTCTCCAGATGCGGCTCGCGCCTCTCTCCATTGTACCGCCCACACCTGATCTCCCGGAGCCGCAAGTCCCTGTCATACAGGAAGTCCTGTATCTGCGGCCGGTCGGCATATTCCGTATGGTGCCGTTTGCGCGGATAGCCGTGCGAATTCGCCTGCACCACGCGCACGAGACGGCGGCGGAACCCCAGCAGGTTCCAGACGCACCAGTCCGCCGAATCGGCGTGGGGGGAACATCCCCGCTGAAAACCCCTGTATTCAAAGCGGTAATGGATGTTGCGATGCGGCAATTCCGATTTGCTAAGCGGGAATATCCCCTCCGGAAGTCCGAACGAATCCACGTAGTCCGCGTAGTAGTTTTTGACGATGCGGGTTGCATCCCACGCAAACCAGCAAATCATTGACAAAAGCATGCAGAGCGGCACCGTTACCGCCAACGCGATCCGGCGGACCAGGCGGCGCAGGTTGGAAGCGCCGTATGCGATGTCCTCGACAAGCCGCCTGGCATTGCCGGCGTGCTTGACCGCGTAGACCGACATCTTGCGGAACCGCGCGCCGCCAGGCTCCTTGCGCATTTCCGCGAGAAGCTCCCTTGCCTCCCGCTTCTGTTCCTGCGCGACGGTTACGGTTGCGGCGCCGCTGTCGGCCGCAACGGAAAACTTCTCGCGCAGTCCCTCCACGCCCGCAATCCGCCCGGCCTCGCCATCCCACTGCAACGTCGGGAACGGCCAGAACGGCGGATGGCGGTTCGACACGGCGCACAGCAATCCCGCCGCCAGGGCACCGTAGGCGGACGCGATCTGCCGCGAATCGCCCGAATCGGCGAACAGAGCCGCGTCGGTGAAACCGACGTTGTCATGATAGCGCCCGTATGCGGGGCACAGTCCCCATCCAGACAAGTCCAGCTGTTTCCTGACCTGCTCAGCCAGCGCATGGAACGCCGACGACAGCAGGGGGCTGTCTGGCTGGCCCTTGCGCCACTCCAGAACGAGCGGGAATCCGTCTGCCCGCAACGAGGAACCCTCCACAATCGAATTCCGCATGCCGCCCATGAAGCAGAATAGCACCCACATCTCGCCCGGCAGCTGCTTCAGCGCCGAGAGCTTGGTCGCCGGAATGCCCAGTTCGGCAAATGGCACCTTCTCAATGGCGTCGGGACGGACCAGAAATGGAATCTGGGCAGGGCCGAACGTATCGGCGAAATCCCCCCAGTAATCAAAGAGCTTCGCGCCACCTTCCGGAACGGCGAGCGACGCAAACTCGCAAAGCCTGTCTGCGGACAGACTGTATTCAGGCTTCATGCACTACCTCCCAATCACGTAATGGCCGCACCTACCTCTGCATGTCGTATGCGAGAACAGGTATCCCCTCGATCTCCCGTCCGGTCGCACGTCGGAAGGATATCATGGAATTCTCAGGATTCTTGATATACGCCCTGAACTCTGAAACCAACATGGACGCCCGTCCCTGTTCAACGGGCATCTTGGCGCCGCAGAACACCAACTCCCCTCGTTCAATCCTCTGTTCATTTTTGCCTAAGACCTGCAGTCTGAGCCTGGATTTGTTTGTGATGACAGTCGGCAACGCCAGCTTTACATGCCAAAAGTCTGCATCGTTCTCGTCTAGGTGGGCCGTAAAGTGGATAAAACCGCTCCTCACGGCCGCGTCATGCTGCAGCTGGTCGGCGGTTTGTCCGTCGGCTGCAGCAAGATACTCGCGCCGTGGAGCGAAAACTTCGCGAATGCTGGTCCATCGTTCTCGTACCTTCTCCTGCGCCTTGACAAGCACCAGTTCGCGCATGCCGGTTCGACATCGTTCGCAATGCGACACATGCATCGCCACATCCCCTGCCGTTTCCGGCGGCAGCGTGCGCTCCACGAAAGCATTCATCAGTTCCCTGTTCGGGCAGCCATTGTTTTCATGTATAGCCATTTTTGTTCTCCTCATGTGGTGTAGAGACAATCAACTTCGAACGTCCTTACAGAATTTTTGATTCTTCGCTTCTCAACTTCCCACGCGCCCGATTGACCATCACATCAACGTGATTCGCCCTGATGCCAAGAAAAGCCCCAACATCCCTTGAGGAAAGTTCAAGTTCAAACCTTGCGAACATGATAAAACAGCTTTGAGGATCCTCTTTCCAAAGTTTGACAAAATTATCTCGTGTAATCTGAAGCCGCTCAATTATCTCTCTTGGAATTTGAGGGGCAGGAGGGTCTATTGGCTCTCCATCCGAGTCTGGGCATGGATCTATTAGTACCTCTTTGGAATGTGTCAACTTTCCCAGAACAGTGGTTTCCACTTTACGAAGCCATCCCTTAAACGACTCTGGCGAATTGCAGCCCTTGAGCCTGTGCATGTCGTTTTCTTTCAAATGCACAATTACCGAATTCACCAAATCATCGTATGATAGCGACGTTCGCCACAGGATCTCGCCGATTTTCTTGCTTTTTCGCAGAAAACACTTTTCTTCCTCCGCGAATTCTTTCCACGCCGCGTCCTCATCGTCAAGAAGTCTCTTGACGAACTCTCTTAAATCGGTTTGTTCCTTCATGGTCATTTGAGGTACTCGCAAACCCCTCTTTCGCGCCCTCTGCGAGCCAGACCGCACGGTCTGACGGAACTCGCAGAACCACCTCTGCGCGATTGAAAGATTCAGCGCAACTATTATGCCAAATCCACGCCATCGGCGCAAGGGTAGAAACCGTTTTTCCCGTAAAATTAATTTCTATAAAACCATTAATCTTACTCGTAACATTTAACAATTCTTTTACGCAGGCGGCGGAGTCGGGAACGCACGTGTCAGCGAGCGCGGAGGTACTTCTCCGTGCCGTAGGGGAAGTCCGTAAGACGGTAGTTGCCCACGTGGTCCCAAATGATCGAGTAGGCCTTCGGGAAATAGAGGAAGATCCACGGGCAGTCTTCGCGCACGATCTCCTGCGCGCGGACCCACGCCGCCTGCCGCGCCTCCGGCGTTGCGGCGGCCATCGCCTCGTCGTAGCACTTGTCGAACTCCGGGTTGCGGTAGTTGCCGTGGTTCGCGCCCGGCGAGCAGTTCTTCGAGTG
>CACYCL010000014.1 GCA_902772905.1 uncultured bacterium
GCCACGACTTTTGCCGCCTTTGCGACGTCTGCTCACAGACCGAGATCTCCAAGCTCGATGCGTATTGTGCGGCTTTTAAGCGCTTTTGAAGCCGCGTTCCCGAGGTCGCCCTCGGAATGCCGCACAACACCATCGTTCTCGTCGGTCTTGAGAGGGGCTGGAACCACCAGCCGGGCTCCGCAAGCAGGACATTCGGTTTCCTCGCCGATCATGTCCTGCGTTGCTTCCAGCTCGGTCTGGCAGTTGCCGCAGAGGAAGCTTATGAAAGACTCCTCGCTCATAGACCCAGTTTCGTCGCACTACGCCACGCGTAGTAGTTGCGAAGCTTTAGCTTGGACGCGGCTTCCTCGTCGCAGAATATCCATGCGTCGTTGTGGGCCTGAAGCGCAGATGCCGTGCAGAATTGGCTCATTGGGCCTTCGACGCATCCCTTGATGGCATCGGCCTTGTTCTTGCCGAAAGCGAGCATAATGACCTTCTTGGCCTCGCATATTGTGCCGACGCCCATCGAAAGAGCGCGAGTGGGAACTTCCTTCTCCTTGCCCTTGAAGAACAGGCGCGCGTTGTCTTTGATGGTCGAGGGCGTGAGATACACGACACTGGTGCGGCTGGAAAGGGACGTTCCGGGCTCGTTGAATGCAATGTGCCCGTCGGATCCGATGCCCAGCACCTGAATGTCGATGCCGCCGGCCTTCTTGATCTGAGCCTCGTACGTTGCGCACTCCTTTGCTGGATCCTTCGCCATGCCGTTGAGCACGTGCGTGTTGGAGAGTTTGATGTCGATCTTCTCGAAGAGGTTCTTGTTCATGAAGTACCGGTAGCTCTGGTCGTGAGTGCCGGGGAGGCCGACGTACTCGTCCAGATTCCATGTCTTGACGGACTTGTACGACACCTTCTTGGCTTTCACCGCCTTCGCCATCTCGGTATACATTGCCACCGGAGTGGAGCCCGTGGCGAGACCGAGAACGGTCTTGGGGTTCTTCTTTACCGCAGCGGTAATCATGTCCGCGGCGAGTTTCGATGCCTCTTCTTTAGTCTTGCAGATTACGATTTCCATGTTTGATTAGTCCTTTTAGGTTTGGGTACATTATACACTACATTTCAGTCAATGTAAAGTGGGGGTATTTCCTGCGGTGTGCGCGGGGCTGCGGCAGGCGTTTCGGCGGGTTCTCCATTGGTGCGCGATTGAGCCTGGGGCGGCGTTTCCGCCTCGACTGCCACATGCGGCTCGGCGGTGGGAGCTGTCATGGTCGCCCGATAGAGAATGCGTCCGAGCGCGGCCAGCGCCCATATTGCACCCGCCGCGACGATCACTACGATGCCTATGCGCAGAATTCGGGGATCCAGTTCCGGCAGGCGCCTCGGCGGTTCAGGGAATCTGTCGGCCGGAGAAGCCGTCGTCTGCCTTGGCGGCGCATACACGCTTCTGGGCCGCAAAGGCTGTGTCTCCAGAGAAGGCATCGGCTTTGGCGGTTGTGGATGCGGCGGCATTGGGGCCGGTGGCTGAAGCTCGGGCGGCTGCCGAGCCGCAACCGGCGGCGGCGGATCGGCGGGTTTCGGCGGCGGCGTAGCTTGCGGCTCGGCCACCGCCTGCTTTGGAGGCGCTTGTATTGCTCTCGCCTGGGGCTTCGCCGGCGCGGCGCTTGCCCGCTTGCCGGATTGCAATTCCATATATGCCGCTATGAACGGCTTCGGATCCAGACCTACCGCTTCGCAGTAGAGCTTCACAAAACCGCGACCGTATATAGGCGCGGGGATGCGTGTGAAGCGCTCGATTTCCATCTCCTCCACAATCTGGTGCATGATGTGGGTCTTCTCGGCGAGCTGGCTAATGGTGTAGCCTTTGGCCTCGCGCGCTTCACGCAGGGTTTTTCCGAACTCTATCATTGTGCTTCCTCTGTGGAGAAGAGGTCGCCCTCTTCTGTCGTTGACATGGAATTGTCTTCGTCGGGAACTGCCGACGCCGCTGTTTCGGCCGAGGCTTCCGCGCTTTGCGCGTCGCCGCCGTTGAATATCGCAAGAAGCCGATCCTGATCCATGAGAATCTCGCGCGGCCCGGCGCCGCGCTGCGGACCGATCACACCCGCGTCCTCAAGCTTGTCGCACAACTTCGCAGCGTGGTTGTAGCCAATGCCAAGCCTCCGCTGGAAGTGGGATGTCGACGCACGCTTCGTGTTGATGATGCACTCCAGCGCGCGCTTGTACAGATCGGCGTCCTCGGCGGCCTTCACCATCTCGCGCGAACTCGGCGCATCATCTTCGCCGCCCTGCTGGTTGTCGGGATCGTCGGCGTTGTCGGCGAAGGGATCTTCTATGCCCGCCTCTTTGACCTTTCCGAGCTTCGTCGCGAACTTCTCGTCGAACTGCACGTCGGCGTGCTGCTCGATGAATTCCGTTATGCGGGCGATCTCCGAATCGCTTATCCATGCGCCTTGCGCACGGATGAGGAGGCCGTCCTTGGTCTTGAAGAGCATGTCGCCGCGACCGATGAGGTTTTCCGCACCGGTGTCGTCGAGAATCGTGCGCGAGTCGATGGATGTCGCCGTCTTGAAAGCGACGCGTCCCGGTATGTTGGCCTTGATCGTTCCGGTGATCACCTTCGCGTCGGGGCGCTGCGTCGCAAGTATGAGGTGTATGCCTGCCGCGCGCGCCTTTGCGGTGAGGCGCGAGATGTCGGGCACGACTTCCTTGGCCGCAGTCGCCATAAGATCTGCGACTTCGTCGATGATGATCACGATGTACGGCACAGTGCGGGGCATGTCGGCGTTGACCTGCTCGTCGTTGCCGAACATGTCCTGCTGGGTGAAGGTCTTGCGATGGTTGAAGTCGAAGATGTTCCTCACCTTCGCGCGCGCGAAAAGCTTCAGACGCTTCTCCATTTCGGCGAC
>CACYCL010000015.1 GCA_902772905.1 uncultured bacterium
AGTATACAGGAAAACCGGCAAGGCGACTTTGCGTTATTTATGATTCTTGGAGCTGTCAGGACTCCGCGTCTCTGCGCCTCTGCGCGAAATTCACACCATGGGATGGTAGTGTGGTATAATAAAAGGAAGTCATGAAAACATCAACTATATTTGCGCTTGGCGTTGCTTCAGTCATAGCCGCTCCCGTGGCGGTCGCCCTGCCATCCACAGCCGGCGTTGTCTCGGTCGCTGACTTCATGCCGACGGATGGAAAGGCGGATGTGGCCGACGCGATTCAGCGTGTCATAGATGCGCATCCAAACAGGACGATCTGGTTTCCAGACGGAACCTATCTCGTCTCCAGACCGATCTGCACGCCTGCTGATCCAAGGCGGAGCGTCGATCTCAGGCTCTCCAACTACGCCGTCCTGAAGGCCGCGCCAGGATGGACGAACACGGAGGCGATGGTGCGGCTGGGCGGGATTCACCCTGCGAACAACATCCGCCTTGTCGGAAGCTGCTATTCGTTCACCGGCGGTGTCATCGACGGCAGCGGCGTAGCGAAGGGCATTTCCATCGACTCGGGCCGCGAGACGAAGGTGCGCGACGTTTCCATGAAGTTTGTGAGCCTTGGACTCCACATCAAGAAGGGGGCGAACAACAACTCGTCCGACTGCGACATATCAGACGTGAACATCGTCGGAAACAGGGGAAAGGGCTCCATCGGAGTGTTGATCGACGCATGCGACAACACGCTCGCGAACATGCGCATCGCCGACGTGCAGATCGGCGTCAAGCTGACGCGTTCGGCAGGGGGGAACCTCATGCGCAATCTGCATCCGCTCTACACTAACCCGATGGACCAGTACGACGGCAGCGCAGGGTTTGTCGACGACGCTTTTAACAACAGCTACGACCGCTGCTACAGTGACCACTTCTCCACTGGCTTCTTGTTCGGGAGCACTGCCGGAACCACTGTAATGGATGCATGCATCGTGTTCTGGTATGCCCCTTCGAAAGGCCATCGGCACACGGCGATCAAATGCGCGGGAAAACTCCGAGTGCAGATCGCGAACATGCAGATCGGCTTCAGAGGCACCGAGGCGATAAACACCGTTTTAGACATCGGCGAGAAGGGCGGCTCGGGTTATCTGCGCGATCCGCGCATCAACGCGAGGCTGCTGCGAAAGGACGACACGGCCTACAGGGACTATCTGCGCGGAGTGATCCACTCACCATGAAATCCTTCTTTATTGCCATGGCGGCGGCGCAAGAAAGGGTTCCAGCAATAGTTCTGATTGGCGGTGACTTCGAAATTTGCTATAATACGCATCCAGAGGAGTCTGTCCCGTGGTGTAGTGGCCGCACAGGGGTTTTTGATACCCTTAGTCCTGGTTCGAATCCAGGCGGGACAACCAGCAATATGGTATAATTCCCGCAAATGGCAAGAATGGTCTCAGTGGCTGGCACATCTGAATGGGGGGTGTCAGCGTGAATTACGCGTCAATACGCGAGTGCGACATCGCCAACGGCGATGGCGTGCGCGTCACGTTGTTCGTTTCGGGATGCACACACCATTGCAAGGGATGCTTCAACCCCGAGCAGTGGCGCTTTGACGCCGGCGAACAGTTCACTGCTGCGGTCGAGGATAGGATACTCGCCCTGCTCGAACCATCGTACATCGCCGGGTTGTCTATCTTGGGCGGAGAGCCGATGGAGCCGGAGAATCAGCGCGTGCTCGTGCCGTTTCTTAGGCGGTTTCGCGAACGCTTTGGCGATTCTAGAACGGTGTGGGTGTACACGGGCTGCGTTCTCGAGACGGAGCTGCGCGCCGAATCGCATTGGCGCACCGAGCTGACCGACGAATTCCTGTCCATGATTGACGTGCTCGTCGATGGTCCGTTCATAGAGGAGCTAAAAGACATTTCGCTGAGATTTCGCGGCAGCGCGAACCAGCGTATTATAGAGCTGAAGAACAACAAACAACAATAAGAGCAAAGTAAGGAGAACAAGTCAAATGAATACACAGGTATCTCAGTCCGCGTCAAAACTTGTCGACTGGCTGCAGACGACAGGGACGATGTACGGCATGCGCATTGTTGCGGCGCTAGTAATACTTTTAGCTGGCGCAATCGCCATAAGGATTGCCGCAAAGGCGCTTGAGAAGGTGCTTGAGAAGACTCGGCTCGGAGAGAAGTCTCTCGTAGCGAAGTTTCTTGTTTCGGTGGCGGTCAAGGTTGCGTGGGCGTTCTTGATCGTTACCGTGCTTGGCAAGCTTGGCGTGGACGTCGGACCGATTATTGCCGGCCTTGGCGTCACCGGATTCATAATCGGCTTCGCGTTTCAAGAGTCTCTCGGCTCGCTTGCCGCCGGCCTAATGATCGCCATCAACAAGCCGTTTAAGGTCGGCGATTTCGTTTCAGTTGCCGGGCACGAGGGTAGCATCACCGCGCTCGACATGATGGCCGTGACGCTTGCCACTGGCGACAACCGCAAGATAACAATACCCAACAAGCAGGCGTGGGGTGCGCCGATAGTCAACTACTCGGCTCTTGACAAGCGTCGCGTTGACCTTGCCGTCGGCATTGCCTACGGCGCCGACATCAACCTTGCGAGGAAGACGGCCCTTGAGGCGCTCAAGGCAATACCAGAAGTCCTTGCCGACCCTGCGCCGATGGCGGAGGTGAAGTCGCTAGACGACAGCGCCGTCTCGCTTGTTCTGCGCGCGTGGGTGAAGAACGCCGACTACTGGAAGGTGTACTTCGCCGGCACCCAGGGTGTCAAGGAGGCGTTCGACCGTGCGGGCGTAGCCATTCCATTCCCGCAGATAGATGTCCACATGGACAAGTAAGAGGCGTGACTCCGGTAGAGTACATAGACCGCCGCACGGGCGCGCGCGTCGCCGAGTCTATAATGGGCGACCGCGCGCTGCGCTTTGCGTACGAGACGCTGCTGGGCCGCACGCTCTGGCCGGTCCTGTTTGGCTCGCGGTTTGTATCTGCGCTGATGGGCCGTCGATATGACTCGCCAAAGTCGAAGGCCGATATCGCGAAGCTTGCGGCGATTCCAGGCTGCCGCGCCGACGAGGCCGAGAAGCCGATTGGTGAATACGCTACGTTCAACGAGTTTTTCACGCGGCGACTCAAGCATGGGGCGCGTCCGATCGGCGATGGGCTGGTCAGCCCCGCTGACGGCAGGCTTATGCTCTACCTTGACGCCGACGCGGACTCTCCGTTTCCGCTGAAGGGCGCGCGGCGCACGCTTCGCGAAGTCATGGGGGGCGACGCGCCGCATGGCCGCTGCGACATAGCGGTGTTCAGGCTCGCGCCGGTGGATTACCACCGCTTCCACTTTCCGTGCGACTGCGGGACCGACGGAATGCCGCGCGTAGTTCCGGGTAGATACCACTCTGTGAACCCGATCGCGCTGGCGCGGCATCCGGACGTGTATGCCGACAACGAGCGGCAGATACTGAAGTGTCGTGCGCCGTTCGGCGACTTCTGGTTTGTGGACGTGGGTGCCTTCGGGGTTGGCACGATAGTGCAGACGTATTCTGGGATGCATCACGTGAAGGGCGAAGAGAAAGGCTATTTCAAATTCGGCGGATCCACGGTCATTCTGGTGTTCAACGCAGGCGCCGTCAGATTCGACGCCGACCTCGTGGGCAATTCAGCCGCCGGCCTTGAGACACGTGTCCTTTGCTGCGAGCGGATAGGCGATGCGGCCAATTTGGTATAATAATGGACATGAAGATGAAGAAGAAGGCAATGAACATGGTGATCGCCCAGTCGGGCGGTCCGTCGATGGTCATCAACGGCTCCCTCGTCGGCGCTGTGCGCGCGGCAAAGCTCAAGGAGTGCTCTGCAAAGATCGGCAAGATACTTGGCGCACGTCACGGCATACAGGGAATACTCGCCGGGGACTACGTCGACCTGCGCAAGATCAGCGAGAGGCGGCTGGACGCGGTACTGCTCACGCCTTCGTCCGCCCTCGGCAGCTGCCGCATGAAGCCGACGCCTGACGACTGTCGCCGCATCTTCGAGGAGTTCAAGAGGCTCGACGTCGGCTACTTCTTCTACATCGGCGGCAATGACTCCGCCGATGCCGCGCGAATCGTCGGCGAGGAGGCCGAGAAGGACGGCTACCCGCTTGTCGTCTGCCACATTCCGAAGACCATCGACAACGACCTCAGGTCGTGCGACCATACGCCCGGCTTCGGCTCCGCCGCGCGTTTCGTCGCGTGCGCGCTGAAGGGCGACGACCTCGACAGCCGTGCGCTCGGCGGCGTCAAGATCGACATAATAATGGGCCGCGACGCGGGCTTCCTGACCGCCGCGTCCGCGCTGGCGCGCGAACGGCCCGACGACGGCCCGCATCTCATCTACCTGCCAGAAGTGCCTTTCACCATTGACAAGTTCGTCTGTGACGTCAAGGCCGCGATGAAGAAGTTCGGCCGTTGCGTCTGTGCCGTTTCAGAGGGCATTCGCGGCAAGGACGGCGTGCCGATCGGCGCGAAGCTCGGCTCGGGCGAGGTCGATTCGCACGGCAACGTGCAGATGTCGGGCTCGGGCGCGCTCGGCGACTACCTGGCGCGCGAGCTCAAGGCGCGCGCCGGCATCAAGCGCGTAAGGGCCGATACGTTCGGCTACCTTCAGCGCTCTTTCCCCGGCATCGCCTCCAGCGCCGACCGCAACGAGGCGTATGGCGCTGGATTCGTTGCGGTCAACGCGACCGTGCGGCTCGGATACAAGTCGTGGACGGTCGGAATACAGCGGAAGAAGGGCAGGAAGTACGATGTCGAGTACGTCCAAATGCCGATCACGAAAGCGGCGAAGTTCACGAGGTCGATGCCGAAGTCGTTCATCGCGAAGAACGGTCACGATGTCACGCAGGCGTTCATCGAGTACGCAAAGCCGATCGTGGGCGAGCTGCCGCACTGCGAGGTGATCTGACGGATGCCGCTTTCGCTCGAGCAGAGACAGCGCCAGTCGCAGACCATTTCGCCGCGGCAGCTCATGCAGGTGAAGATGCTCGCGCGCTCCCTGCCCGAGCTGCGGGCCGAGATCGTCGCCGAGATGGCTGCGAATCCTGCGATAGAGGATATGGATCACCCGCTTGAGACTCCGCTGTCCGAGATCGAGCGCCGCGACGGAGAGGCTGCCGAGCCAGACTATCCTGAGGAGGACTACGAACCTGGCTTCAGCAGCGACGAGGAGGCCGCCGAGCGCAGGCAGGCATTCTTCGACAGGCAGGTAAAGGAAGAAACCCTTCAGGAGCATCTTGTGGCGCAACTGCCGCTTTCTGACATTCCACAGCGTGACTGGTCGATGGCCGAGGTGCTCATCGGCGATCTAGATGACAAGGGTTACTACAAGGGGTCGCTTGCGGACGTTGCTATGGCATATGAGCGTCCGGAGGGCGATGTCATCGCTACGCTTGCGCTCATTCGCGAGCTTGATCCACCTGGATGCGGCGCACGAGACGTGCGTGAATGTTTACTGGCGCAGCTTGATTCCGTTGCCGACGCAGCGCTGCGCGAGGATGTTCACAGGATAGTTGACGCGCATCTGGAGGATGTTGCGGCTGGGCATTTCGACAAGATTGCCACGGTGCTTGGCATTGGCGTCGACCGTTGCCGTGACGCTGTCGCGGCCTTGCGCTCGCTTGATGCGCGTCCGGGCAGGCAGTATCCGAGTGAACGCGAGCGCGTTGAATACGTCAACCCCGAGATACACGCCGTCAGGCGCGGCGGAAAATGGGTGGCGGAGACGGATGAGCGGTCGCTGCCCGAGATACGCCTCTCCCCGAAGTTCAAAGCGCTGCTTGAGGATCCGAACCAGAGCGAGGAGACGAAGACTTACGTGCGCGAGCGCATTGCGTCGGCAATGGCGTTTCGCGAAGCAGTGGCCAAGCGACAGGAGACAGTGTCGTCAATCGCGAACTTCATATTCGATCGCCAGCAGGCTTTCTTCTCAGGCGGTTTTGCCGCGCTTAAGCCGTTGACCGAGCTGGAGGTTGCGAAGGCTGTCGGTGTACACGGCACTACCGTGTCGCGCACCGTGCGCGACAAGTACGTCTCTACGCCGCATGGCACCGTTGAGCTGCGCCGCTTCTTTGCGACTGGGGTGAAGACGGGCGACGGCGGCGTAGTGTCGCAGAACGCGGTGCTTGCCGCGCTGAAGGATGTCGTTGCGTCGGAGGACAAGGCTAATCCGCTCTCTGACGAGAAGATCGCGGATCGGCTGAGGGCTGCCGGCTACCCTGTCGCGCGCCGCACTGTCGCCAAATACCGCGACAAGCTCGGCATACCAGGACGCGCCGAGCGCCTTTAGGCAGTTGAGAGTTCAGTGGCCATCACATGCGCTTGCGTGTGCGAGCTCACGGTTTTTGGTATAATACGCATTAATAGGAATATCAAAGCGGAGAGACATGATGGCAGAAGAGACGAGCAATTACAACGCCGAGAACATCCAGGTCCTTGAGGGCATGGAGGCTGTGCGCAAACGCCCTGCCATGTACATTGGAGACACTGGGGAAAGAGGATACCATCACCTTGTCTACGAAGTGGTCGACAACTCCATCGACGAGGCGCTTGCGGGCTATTGCACGCTCATAGATGTGGTCATAAACCCGGATGGATCGCTTACTGTAAAGGACAACGGGCGAGGCATCCCCGTAGACATGCACCCTACGCAGCACAGGCCGGCAATCGAGGTTGTGCTCACGATATTGCACGCAGGCGGCAAGTTCGACGGTTCGAACTACAAGGTGTCGGGCGGGCTGCACGGCGTTGGCGTCAGCTGCGTCAACGCGCTTTCGGAATGGATGAAAGTCGAAGTGAAGCGCGGCGGTCGCTTGCACCACATCGAGTTCTCGCGCGGCCACGTGACGAAGCCGCTGGAGACTCTCGGCGAGTGCGGCGAGGAGACGGGCACGACCGTTACGTTCTTCCCTGACCATACGATCTTCACTTGCCGCAAGTTCAAGGCGCCCGTCCTGGCTGCGCGTCTGCGTGAGCTGGCGTTTCTGAACAAAGGCGTTACAATCCACTTCCGCGACGAGGAAGGCGATGAAGAGGGGCGCAAGTTCGAGGAGACATTTCACTACGAAGGCGGCATCGACGAGTTTATCACGTACCTTAACACGAACAAGTCGTCCATCTCGCCTGTCATACACTTCGAGGGACAGAAGGAGTGCGCTCGGCTTGACGGCACGTACGTCGTGCAGGCTGAGGTGTCTATGCAGTACACAGACACGTATACGACCATAGAGCAGACGTACTGCAACAACATCCGCACAATCGAGGGCGGTACGCATCTCTCAGGTTTTCGCCGCGCTCTCACTGCAACTGTCAAGGCGTATGGCGAGCGCACAAAGCTCATAAAGGAGAAGGAGCTTGCCGCGCTGACCGGCGACGACATGCGCGAAGGCCTGACGGTCATCGTGAGCGTGAAGGTTCCGCAGCCGCAGTTCGAGGGCCAGACTAAGACGAAGCTCGGCAACGGCGAAGTGGATGGCATAGTCGCCGGAATTGTCAGCGACAAGCTGAACACCTTCTTCGAGGAGAATCCCGCCGTCGCGAAGGTGATCATCGACAAGATTCTCCTCGCAAGCCGCGCACGCGAGGCGGCAAGGGCCGCGCGCGAATCTACGCGGCGCAAGGGCGTCATGGACGGGCTTTCTCTTCCTGGCAAGTTGCGCGACTGTTCCGAGCGCGACCCGGCGAAGACCGAACTGTATCTCGTCGAGGGCGACTCCGCTGGCGGCTCTGCATGCAAGGGGCGCAACCGCGCCACCCAGGCCATACTGCCGCTCAGGGGCAAGGTGCTTAACGTCGAGAAGGCGCGTGTCGACAGAATGCTCGCCAATGCCGAGATTCGCACTATGATAACAGCCATCGGCTGCGGCTTCGGCGAGGAGTGGGACATTTCGAAGGCTCGCTACCACAAGATCGTGATAATGACCGATGCCGATGTTGACGGCGCCCACATCCGCACGTTGCTGCTGACTTTCTTCTACCGCAAGATGCCCGAACTCATTGAGAAGGGCTATGTCTACCTCGCCCAGCCGCCGCTCTACAAGGTGGAGCGAAAGAAGAAGGGCGAATATGTTCTGACCGACGGTGAGCTCACGGAGAAGCTGCTTACGCTCGGCCTCGACGACTACGAAGTCAAGGACGCGTCTGGCACCGTGCTTGACGCCGTGCGGGCAAAGGAGCTCATGATGCTTCTCGCCGAGATCGAGGAAACGTCCAAGATGGTCTCCGGTCGCGGCTTCGACCCGGCGGCGCTTCTAACCGATTATGCGGCGCAGGGTTCCGGCGCCTCGATGCTTCGCAAGCAATTCGCCGCGCTTTCGGGCTTTGGCTACAAGTCGTCCGACTGGTTCGGATCGAACTCGCCCGACGCGAACGGCTTGCTTGTAAAGCTTCTTGACGACGTTCGCGCGCACGGCAGGCAGGGGCTGAGCGTGACGCGCTTCAAGGGTCTTGGCGAGATGGACGCGGCGGAGCTGTACGACACTACGATGAACCCTGAGAAGCGCCACATGCTTCGCGTGAAGCTCGAAGACGCGGTCAAGGCCGACCAGATGTTCACGCTGCTCATGGGCGATGAAGTCGAGCCTCGTCGCAAGTTCATCGAGGACAACGCCCTCAACGTACGCAACCTTGACTTCTGACCGAAAGACGAAGCGCGCACTTGTACTGGGTGCTGGCAAGAGCGGAGAGGCCGCGGCGGCTGAGCTTCGCCGTCGAGGTTTCGACGTGGAGTTCGCCGATGATCTCGCGCTTGTCGTGGCCAGTCCTGGCATACCCATAAAAAGCGAGCTGCAGTTTGGATGCGAGGAACTTCGCAGACGTGGATGGCGGTTTCTCGCAGTTACAGGCTCCAAGGGGAAGTCGAGCGTCGTGAAAGTCGTTGCCGATGCGCTTTCGCTTGCCGGAAGGAAGGCGGTTCCCTGCGGAAACTACGGACGACCCGTGTGTGACCTTGTTGGCGAGGAACCAGGCTGGGCAATAGTGGAAGTGTCGTCGTTCCAGCTTGAGACAACTGCTCTCCCGAATGACCTGTTCGAGGCCGCCGCCGTGCTGAATGTCCAGGAGGAGCACCTCGACAGGCACGGCGACATGTCGGTCTACCGCTCGCTCAAGCATCGACTGGCTTCTATGGCGAAAGTGTGCTACGAGGGATGGGAGGAGAGGCCGTGCGAGGAGCTGGAGGCGGCAGCCGGCTTTGCGGGCTTCGGCGCGCTCGTCTCCGGCTCTTACTTCGACAATGACATACTGCGCCCGAACGGTGCGTACGCGGTTGCGCTCATGCGCGCCGCCGGGCTAGACGATGTGCAGATACGCCGGGGCTTCGAGTCGTTCAAGCCGTTGCCGCACAGGTTTCAATTTGTCGCGGAGATCGACGGCGTAAGGTGCGTGGACGACTCGAAGGCGACGTCTCTGGCCGCGTTGTCGGCCGGAGTCGCAATGTGCGGAACGTCTCCGGTAAGGCTTATCGCAGGCGGACTGCCCAAGGGCGACGACCCGAAATCTGTCGTGCCCATCTTGACAGAACGGGTCAAAAAAGTGTATCTTATTGGCCAGAGCGCGGAAGTGTTTTCCAAGGCGTGGTCTGGTGCTGTTGACTGCGAGGTCTGTGGTGCGCTTGACCGGGCCGTGGAAAGCGCCATGCGCGATGCGGCGAGAGGAGAGACGGTGCTGCTGTCGCCTGGAGCCGCGAGCTTCGACCAGTTTGCAAACTTCGGGGAACGCGGGGAGGCCTTCGCGAGACTCGTAAAAAAAGGAAAAACAGAATGATGAAGAAGTTCGGTATGGTGTTGGGCGCGGCCGCCATCGCGGCTATCGCCGGTTGCAAGGACCCTGAATACAGGCGTGCAGGAGCGTCCACAGTCCAAAACGACGTGAGGAACGCCGACACGGTTGTTGCCAAGCCTGTCGTCGTGGCGCCCGCTCCGGCGGCGAAGAGGTGCATGTGCGCACCTGGAACGCGGCACACGAGGCCGTGTGCATGCGGTGGTGCGAACTGCTACTGCATTGTCGAGGAAAAGCCCGTTGCGCCTGCGAAGCCCGCAGTGGTTAAGCCTGCCGCGCCGGAGACTACGGTGTACGTCGTGCAGAGCGGCGACTATCTGGCGAAGATATCAAAGAAGTTCAATGTCACCATCGCGGCGATCAAGCGTACGAACAAAATGACCTCCGATGTCGTGCGCGTCGGCCAGAAGCTCAAGATCCCCGGCAAGGCTGCAGCTGGCGCCAATGCGCCTGCTGCCGTGGCCGCGCCGGTCGTGCAGAAGAAGGCCTCGGGCTTTACGCCATACTCCGGCGCTACGAAGGAGTACGTCGTCAAGAGCGGTGATACGCTTGGCTCGATAGCCTATGGCAACGGCATCAACATTCGCCAGCTCAAGGCGATGAACTCGCTCACGCGCGACACGGTTCGCGTCGGTCAGAAGCTCAAGATACCTGCGGAGAAGCAGGTCAAGGCCGCTCCTGCGAAGAAGGCCGCGAAGCCAGCCGTCGAGAAGCCTGCCGCCGCCGCGCCGAAGGCCGCTCCCGCCGCCGCCGAGAAGCCCGTCGCAGAGGCGTCTGCCGCGCCCGCAGAGGAGAAGCCCGCAGTCGTAGAACCGGCTCAGGCGCCTGCCGAAGCTGCCGCCCCTGCCGAGGCTGCCGCCACTGCAGCTGATGCCGCCGCTCCGGCCACTACCACTTACGTCGTGCAGGAAGGCGACGATATGACCGGCGTTTCGATTCGCTTTGGCGTTTCCGCTGCGGAAATTCGCGAGCTGAACAATTTCGACGAAGCCTATCAGCTCAAGCCAGGCCAGATTATCAAGCTGCCTGCAGAGGCGCAGCAGTAGTCGAAGGTGCGCAAGTCGGCGCTCTTCTGGTTCGGCCTGGTTGTCACGGTTCTCGTGGCGCTGGGCCTTGTCGTTCTCTCAAGCGCCAGCGAGGCGAACGCGATACGCTTGCACAACGGCGACCCGTACTATTTCATGAAGCGTCAGTTCGCCTACCTTGGCGCAGGCGTGTTGATAGCGGTCTGTGTTGCGTTCTTCGACTACCGCCGCTGGCGCGACAGCCCATGGCTTGCGTGGCTGTTCTACGCCACGGTCATAGTTCTGCTCGTGGCGGTGTTCGGCTTCAGGGCGATCAACGGTTCGCATAGGTGGATTGCCGTCGGGCCGCTCCGCCTCCAGCCGAGCGAGTTCGCAAAGCTGTCTACGGTTATTCTGCTGTCGGTCTGGCTCGACAAGCTCGGCTGGAAGGTGGAGACGTTCATGAAGGGCGCGTTCTGGCCTGCGGCCATAATAGGAGTGATCGCTCTCCCTATACTGTGCGAGCCGGATTTCGGCTCAGTGATGGTCGTTGGGCTTGCTGGCTTTCTCGTGATGTTCGTCGCTGGAACGCGAATCCTGCACATGCTGCCGTTTGCGCTTCTTGGCGTTGCCGTCGTGGCGTACAAGGTGCTCACGAACGCGAACCGCGTGGCGCGCCTATTCGACGAGCGCGCGCTGTACCAGGTCAAGATGGCGCTTGCGGCTATAGGCAATGGCGGCATCTGGGGCGTTGGCCTTGGCGAGTCGATGCAGAAGCAGCACTACCTGCCGGAGGCGCACACAGACTTCGTGTTCGCCGTCGGAGCCGAGGAGCTTGGGTTGCCGTTCTCCATAAGCGTGCTGCTGCTGTTTGCGGCGTTCTTCGCTCTTGCCGTGTACATAGCGCGCAGCGCAGGCGACAGGTTCGGGCGATTCCTCGTGATCGGCATGACGTTCATAATATTCTTCCAGGCCATGTTCAACCTTGGCGTCGTGTGCAAGGCTCTGCCGACAAAGGGCATGGCGTTGCCGTTCTTCAGCTACGGCGGCACGAACCTGTTGAGCGCGTTCTTCGCGGTGGGGACAATCCTGTCCGTGGGCATACACACCTACCGCGACCGCCAGCATACGCTGGTTCGCAAGGTGCTGTCGAGGCGTTGAGGCAGATGGCAGACGAATCGAGCTTTCCGCGCTATACGGTCACATCGCTGACGGCCGGCATCAGGAAGTCGCTGGAGGGCGGGTTCAAGCGCATCATTCTCGATGGCGAGATAAGCGGCTGGCGTCGCTATCCGTCAGGCCACTGCTACTTTACCATGAAGGACGGCGGAGCGCAGATATCGGCTGTGATGTTCGCTGGAGCGTACGAGAGGTGCAGGGCCCGCGAGGGGCTGAAGGACGGGGCGAAGGTCTCCGTCTTCGGGAGCGTCACGGTGTACCCTCCACGCGGCAATTACCAGATAAACGTGCTGTCGGCAAAGCTCGCCGGCGTTGGCGAGCTGATGCAGAGGTATCTTGAGCTAAAGGCGAAGCTGGAGGGCGAAGGGCTTTTCGACCCTGCTCGGAAGCGTCGCCTTCCGTTCATGCCTCGCAGGATCGGCATAGTGACGAGCGAGGCTGGCGCGGTCATACACGACATGTGCACGGTTCTCATGCGAAGGTTTCCGAACATCCACGTGCGGCTGTTTCCGTGTCTGGTGCAGGGGGATGCGGCAGCAGCCACGATTGCCGCGGGCGTAAGATACTTCAACGGCGCGGACTGGCGGCCAGACCTCATAATAGTTGCGCGCGGAGGAGGGAGCTTCGAGGATTTGTTCTGCTTCAACGACGAGGAGCTGGTGCGGACGGTGGCGGCGTCGGGGGTGCCGACGATTTCAGCGGTTGGACACGAGACGGACTACACGCTGTGTGACTTTGCGGCTGACGTGCGGGCTGGCACTCCGTCCATTGCTGCGGAGCTGGCGGTTCCGGTCTTGGCGGAGATCAAGCTTCAGGTCTTTGGGCAGAGGGATGCGATGGCGAGGGCGCTGAGGGCGCGAGGGGAGTATTATGCGCAGCGAGTGGACCACCTTGAAGAGACGCTTGGGAGGACGCTTTTGCACAAGGTAGAGCGGATAGTGGCGAGGCTGGAGAAGGCGGAAGCGCGACTAGAGGCGTATTCGCCATACGGGGTTTTGGAGCGAGGGTATACACTGACGACGACGGCGAGCGGGGAGATAGTGCGAGAAGCGAGCAAGTTGAGGCCCGGAGATGAGATAGAGACGCGCTTTGCTAGAGGTCGAGCGCGCTCCGTGATCAGCGGAGCACCTTGCGATATTGCGAGAGAGAGACGCCGAATCGAGCCTTGAACTGGCGTTGAAGCTGGTTGCAGGAAGTGAAACCGACTTTGCAGTGCAGCGAACAAAGGGAAACGTGCCTTTGCTCCAGAAGCGGCATCAACTTTTGGAACCTGACATCTATGATCTCTTCGAGTATGCTTTTCCCACAGGCAGCCTTGAATCGTTTCTCGGCGGAGCGGCGCGAACCGCCGAGGAGGGGAAGAATGTCTGAGGCGGACAAGCCTTCCGCCGCGTGCCTGTGGATGTAATTCAGAGCGTTCTTAACCGAAGGAACAGAGCGCTCGATGCGCCTGGTCGAGAGGCGATGCATGAAGCACTTTGCGCCGTAGAGGAGAGGATTGTCCACCGGAGCGGCGCCGGAGATCATTTTTGAGAGCATCTGCCCTGCGATGTAGCCACCGCTGAAGAAGTCTGGGTTGATGCTGGAAAGCGAAGTTGAGAGGTTTTCGCAAAGCATGTCGTCGTTGTCAATTCCGATGACGCTGACCATTTCTGGAATGGATATACCATATCGTTGAGCCGCAGAGAGCACGAGAGCGGCTATTCGGTCGTTGGCGGCAAGCAGCCCGCATGGCTTTGGCAGAGATGAAAGCCAGTTGCCGAGGCGTCGGCTTGATTCGGAGTCGCCGGTTTCCTGTTGCTTGCCGTCAAAGATGTATAGTGCTTCGCCGGCTGATTCGATGACCTGTCTGAAGACATCGCGGCGGCGTTCGGACCAGTGGCGGCTACTGTACGCCGAGACGTATGCGTACGACAAGAAGTCGTGTTTCAGCAGTTCGTTGGCTGCCATGCGCGCGAACAAATCTGAGTCGGCGTTTACAAAGGCAACGTTGATCGAGCGCGCACCGCGCTGCAGAAGTTTCTTTCGTTTCTGAGGGTCAAGGTCTATGCACACGACAGGAACATCAAGTTTGCCATCAGGAAGTGGCATAGAGCGCTCCACGCCGCAGTCAACCACGATGCCCGCAGCGTCCCACGACTTTGCTATGCGCCGAAGATAGTTTGGCTTGGCACATTTCGGCGGAGCCACGTTGAGAACAATCCATCCCTGTTCAGCGGCAAACGCCGAGAGACCTTCGAGAAGGATTCTCGAAGTCCTAACCAATGCGCCGTGCAGAAAGAGTATTGTTTGCATCGCTCGTGGCGTATGATAACATAAATCTGGTTGTTGTGCCCATGCTGACGCAGGGCTTTGACCTAGGTGTAAAAAAGTTTTTACCTAGGTGCAAAGGCGTTTTTACCTAGGTGTAAAGGCGTTTTGACCTAGGTGTTTTGCGTCTGCAGGAGCGGGCGAAGGAGAACTAGTGCGCAAAAGGCATTATTATTTTTCCGCAAATAGCATTATAGAAGGCAAGTCTTTTTGATATAATCCGCAATGTACAACAACGAAAGGAGTTTACATGAAACGGCTCTCAATTCTAATTATCGCAATCTCCGCGCTGACGATGTCGGCATTGGCGGAAGATCCTTACATAGAATCGCTCGGCACTAGCGGTATTTCAACCGGCTACCGGATGAAAGGCGGCATCTCTCGCGTGGAGGTGGACTTCCAGCTGACCACGACGGAGAATTCCGCCGGTTGGCGCATCTTCGGCGATACCACGTCAGAAAGGACGCTTGGTACAATGTTCTACTTTACGGGCTCAAGCGGCGTCGGCGGCGCACACACCTTCCGTGTAAGAGGAACGCCGAACTTCACTTCCAAGGAAACCAGCAAGAACGGCGATAGCCAATGGTCGTCAGGCGAATTCGCCACCGCCAATGGAAATCGCTATACGCTTGTCTCCGATCTCAAGAACGGCGTAAATCAAATCATCTCAGGCGATAGGGTAAACGCGGGGAACTTCAACGCGAACCTGTTTGTGGGCCTTACGGCCGATTTGCCGCTGTCGCTCTTTGCAAACTACAGCAACACGAATGCAACCTCATTCGCCAATTCCTCCAAGGCCAAGATATACGGTGTCAAGATCTACGAGAACGACGCGCTTGTCCGTGATTTCGTGCCGTGCCTGAAGGACGGCGAGACACCGTGTTTCAAGGACCTTGTCGGCGGCGGATTCATCATAGGCGAGAACGTCGCGGCGTTCAGGGCGGGTGGCGACAACGTGCCGACGTATCAAGACGACGGGTACGTTTCCACTGTGTCCGAAACGGAGGGTGAATATTTCTATGTCGATACCGGCTATCAGGTGAAGAATGCAACCCGCGTGGAGCTTGACTGTGCCATGGCGTCCAACAGAGTCGGTTCGCTCGGCTGGATGCTCTTCGACGCAAACAACACGGTGCGATTCCAGATTTTCTATCCGTTCAATGCTGAATTGGCCTACAATGCTAAGGGAAGCGGGGCGGTGTATTTCGGCAAAACCGCATTCCCGAAGCCGACATCCGCTAAGGACGTCCGCCGAACGTACATCCTTGACATTCCCGGAACGGCGGCTTCCATCGTTACTGCTGGGTTCACGAACATGACCGCGACGCTGACAGGGACGACATCATACGGGAGCAACAGCGGTTCGTTGAAGCTTGCGTGTGCATACAATGATGCGTGGGCTATAGACAGTTCCAGCCTCGCGCCGCTCAAGATCTACGGTTGCAGGATATATGAGAGCGGTGCTTTGATCCATGATTTCGTTCCGTATGTGAAGAACGAAGAGAGCGGTTTGCTTGATCTGAAGACAGGGACGTTAATCAAGGGAAAGGCGAAAACAAGCGGTGCTGCCGGAACGGAGACAAATCTGCCTTATGGCGGCAGAATCAAATGCGAGAAGGATGCCTACATCGAGTCGAATGGTGCGAATGGTTCCGGAATGAGCACGGGATACAAGATGAAGGGGGCGATTTCTCGCGTTGAGGTGGATTTCCGTCTTGTGACGCCTGCCGCTCAAAAATACATCTATGGCAGCAGTGCGGATGCGACTATCCAGACGTTTCTCTACACCACCGGCACTACAGGGGTCGGCGATTCGTTCAAGTTCTGCCAGCGATATTCATCCAACCAGTATGACACGCAGTGGGTTTGTACGCCTGATGCGGATCGCCATACGGCAGTATGCGACCTCAAAAGCAAAAAGAATTTTCTGGATCCATATCCGACGAGACCTGGTTCGGATGCTAGCGTGACGCAGAAATCTTTTTCTTATGATTTTGCAGGCAAGACCGCAACGCTTCCGCTGACGATCTTCGGCAAGTATTCATCAACCGCCGCAACGGCGATCAACGCCTGCCCCAACGCCCGCATCTA
>CACYCL010000016.1 GCA_902772905.1 uncultured bacterium
GCCGGGCGCCTGATCCACCACGAAGCCGCATCCGTCGTCCGATACCGAAAAAAGGAGCATTCCTTCGTCCGCTGATCCCGCGACCTTAACCTTGCGCGCGCCGCCGTGGCGTACGGCATTGGATGCAAGTTCGCGGACGATGCGTATGATGGCATGGGCGGAAGCGTCCGTGATACGTTCGCGCGGCACGTTGAAGCGCACGGTAAGTTCCGCATCGCCAATGACCGGTGCGACGGAAAGGCGGATGGCCGCATCCATGTCGTGTTGTCCAAGGGCGTTGCCGCGCAGGTCGAAAAGACAGTTCTTGAGTTCCGTCCTGCACGAGCTAAGCGTCTTCGCGGCGGTATCGAGATGCTGGTGTGCACTTGAGAGGTCTGAATCGACGAGCTTGTTGGCGGCATTAATCTCAAGCGCCACGCCGGTAAGGTTCTGTGCAATGGTGTCGTGCAGTTCCACGGCGAGGCTCGTCCGTTCGCCTACGCGCAGGTCGGACGCGACATGCGCGATGACTTCCTCGCGCAGCTCCCTCTTGGTGCGTTCCGCGACGGCTTTGAGTGCGCGGTTCCACGCTCCAACGCCAATGAGGATTACAAGCAATGCTCCGATCACCGCCAGAAGCCGCCCCGGCGTCCACCACGAAGGACGCGCCAGCACGCGCAGGTCCTTCGGTGCGTTTACTACGACAAACGCGCCCTTGATCTTTGGAAATACGGAGTTTGGCCGCCAGTTGTCGGTTTCCATGACCCATATTCCGCATATCTCGACCATACATCCAATGGAGAGTCCGGCGAGTACGTCTGGACATGAACTCAAGTCGATGGGCAGAAGATTTCCACTGCATTCCAGGATCAACCGTCCATCGTTTCCTCTCTGCGGCATGCCACGGACGATCCCTTCCAGCAGGATGGATCGTCCATGGAGTCCGGCTTTCATGAACCCAACCACTCTGTCGCTGTTATGAAGATACCATGTAGCCATGCGATCCGGCGGATTTGGCGGAAGCGGCGTGCCCTCCGTACGGCGCCATCGTGCATGGTTGAGGTTGATTGTGTACAGGTCTGTCTCCGGGAAGCCCACGGCCTCGATGCGCAAACCCGCGTTCGGCGTGGGGCCGGAAACCAAATCGAGCCTGGCGAGATTTCCTTCGTCTGTCTTGATCAGCGTCTGATCGCCGTGCCATGACGCCAGCACCGTTCCGGTGATGTGCCGACGTTCGAGGGGCGGGACTTCATTTGGCACAAGTAACCGCAGGCCTGCTATTTCCGGTGCGTCGAAAATGTCGCTCGCGCGGGATTCCACCTTCCGAATCGAGCGGGACTCAAAAACTTGCAGCATTCGTCCAATGTGTCGTCTTATTCCGCTGTCGCTTCCCGGGAGGCATATTCCCGTGGCTTCCACGGTATCGCCTGTCATCGAATCAAGTCTGGAAAAATCATACACGTTGGTACTGACCGCCATGTATAAGGACATGTCGCCGTCCTTCAGTACGAAATAACTGTATCTACCGTCTATTTCATCAGGGAAGGCCGCGCATACGGTTCCACGGACAGACACGACACGGCCATCGAATCGTCCGGACAGAAGGTCGGCCACGGATGCTTCGACCCGGGCGTCTGGTTCTCTGTGGCCAAGCTTGACGATTGATTTGCATTGCGCATATATGCCGTTATTCAGTACGATGATTTCTCCGGTAGCCCGTACCAGATCACCGGCACGCAGAGAGATATTGGAATTCGTGGTATAGTTCTGCAGGGCCACCGTTCCGGAATCGTCTTTCAGGAAGAAGTTCCTTTTTGGCTCGTTGCCGATTGTTTCCGGGTAAACTATCCACGCCTTGATATCGAATGGGACTCCGGGCGGTACCGCATCCGCCATGCTGACAGACCTTATGCCGCTTGTGTCGTGAATTATTTCATGGGAGGGTTGTGTTTCATTGCGACCAGAGATGGCACACGGTCTGTTCCGCCCATCGGCGCAAGCGCGGACAATGGCGACAAAAGAGAACAGGATGATAACGTATCGTACGGTCATTGGCTGTAATTATAGCATAACTTGAATCCTCATACCCACCCTACATTTGTAGGGTGGAAATGACAAAGCCAAACTGTTATCATTATAGCATCTCATCACAACAACAGGAGAAGCCAATGATCAGATTAACGCATAAGTTCACAGTCCTTGCCGGGTTGATGGCGGCATTATTGGCATATGCTACAGGCGTGGATACGCCTGACTTCGCGCTTTCAGGCGGGGATGAGTTGATCCCTCTTTACGAGGATACTGTCCTGGTGTTTCGCCAGAGTGGAACGCTTCATGTTACCGGGTCTGGCTATGTGGAAATCCTGGCGGTCGGCGGTGGCGGCGGTGGTGGCGCAAACGGGACGAGTTATGGCGGAGCAGGTGGTGGTGCCGGTGGCGTAGTACATCTGACAGACCAGTTTGTGACGGGGGGCAATTATTCGGTTGTTGTAGGTTCCGGCGGCGCAGTCGGATCGGCTGGCGAAACGACAACTGTGTCAGGTTCTGGAGTGGCCATAAATGCATACGGCGGTGGCGAAGGTGCTGCCGGAGGTTCGTCCAGTAAAGGTGGAAATGGAGCATCCGGTGGAGGTTCCTCCATTGCGAGTGGCGGATCGGCATTGGTTGGTGGCGAGGCAATCTATTCCTCTGCGTTAAATAGGGGCAACGATGGCGGTGGAGCGTCCAATCCGTTTGGTGGCGGCGGCGGTGGCGGCGCGGGAGCGGTCGGCGAAACGACAGGCAGTTCTACGCCTGGACGGGGTGGTGAAGGTTATTGCTGTACCATTGTCGGAACAAATGTGTGGTACGGCGGCGGCGGTGCAGGTTTCCGCAACAAGTTTGACGTGTCCGGCGGTCGCGGCGGCGGTGGTTCGTGTGTCAAGGCTACTGATGGACAAAGTTCCACTTCTGGTGCAGGTGTCGACGGCCATGGCGGCGGCGGATGCGGCGGCGCGGCAGGAGGCAAGGGCAGTGTAATCGTACGTTATCACAAGATATCCTACAAGACTGCATTTACTGGTGCGACGGGTGGAACCCGTACTCGCCGCCAAGGTAGTTTTATCCATACGTTCACGGAAGACGGGACTTTCACGATGCCGGTGGATGGTCTGGTTGAGGTTCTGCTTGTCGGTGGTGGTGGCGGCGGTGGCGTCAACGATTCCAGCGGCAATGGTTGGCAAGGTGGTGGTGGCGGTGGCGCCGGTGGTGTGGTACATGTCACTAATATGGTATTGAGGGCTGGTTCTTACGCTGTCGTAATTGGCGATGGTGGTGAGATAGGCGTAAACGGTGAGAATACTGCGGCTTTCGGTAAACTCGCATACGGCGGTGGCGCTGGGGCACGATATGATGGAAGGGGCACCAGCCAGGTTTCTGAAGAAGGTCCATACGGACGCATAGGTTTGTCGGGTGCATCGGGCGGCGGTTCGACGCACGTTGCGAATGTATATTCGGGATTGGCGGTGGAAGGCGGTTCTGCAATATACGGTGAAGAAGGAAACCTTGGACATGATGGTGGTACTTGTACGCATCAGTATGGTGCGTCAGGTGGCGGCGGCGCTGGCGAAGCGGGCGGGAACAACAACGGAGGCGTGCCTGGGGTTGGTGGCCGTGGTTACTCGTGTGACATTTCGGGACTCATGACATACTACGCAGGTGGTGGTGCGGGGTTCCGCAGAGGACAGAGGGTTGCCGGTGGAGAAGGCGGCGGTGGTGCATGTAACGATACCGAAGCTGGTGCAGGTGTGGATGGCCTAGGCGGTGGTGGATGCGGTGGCGCGAAAGGTGGAAGCGGTGTCGTGATCATCCGATACAAGGTATCACCGATGTTTATAGTCAGTTTCAGGTAACACGAAGTGAACATGGCTAATAAAAACAAGGATACGATCTGGGCGGCGCTTCTGCATTTCGGCCTGAACATGTGGAACGATCAGCCGATCAAGGAATACAAGAACTTCACGCCCTACGAGCTGTCGCTGGAATCGGTGGCGGACCATTTGCGGTTCGACGAAGACGTGTGGCGGCGGGTGACCGGACACATGGCCGAGGCCGGAATGAACATGGTCGTCATAGACGTTGGCGAGGGCATTCAGCTCAAGAGCCATCCCGAACTGGCGGTGAAGGGGTCGTGGACTATAGAACGCTTCCGCGCCGAGCTCGACCGGCTCCGCAAGATCGGGCTCGAGCCCATCCCCAAGTTGAACTTCTCGGCGGCGCACGATATTTGGCTGAAAGACTACAGCAGGATGCTCTCCACGCCGGAATACTATCGTGTGTGCGAGGATGTGATCGCCGAAGTCGGCGAGATATTCGACAAGCCGCGTTTCTTCCATCTCGGCTACGACGAAGAGAACTGGAAATGCCAGCGGTTCATGCTGTACGCGGCGGTCAGGCAGGGCGAGCACTGGTGGCACGACTTCCTCAAGATATCGGGTTACGCCGAAAAGCGCAGGATGCGACCGTGGATATGGAGCGACTATTCGTGGGAGCACGAAGAGGAGTTCCTGCGCCGGATGCCGCGAAGCGTGTTGCAGTCCAACTGGTACTACGGCCTGGGATTCGAGGGCGATCACGATCCACGCACGAGGGCACGCACGAAAATCCGCTGCGACATGTACGGCAAGCTGGCGGACGCGGGGTTCGATGAAATCCCCTGCGGATCGAACCACGATACCGACAAGAACTTCGGCGTGATGGTGCCGTTCTGCGACAAGGTCATCGCTCCGGAGCGGCTGAAAGGCTTCATGACGGCGCCTTGGTTCGCCACGGTACCTTACATGGAGAAAAGGCTTCTTCGTGCCGTCGACCAGGTAGAGGCTGCCATGAAGGCTCGTGCCGAGCGGAGGAAGTGATTTCAAATGAAGACGTTGACTGCCGTTCGTGGTTTTGCCGCGTTCGTATTGGCTGCCGCATTCGCGGCGACAGGTGCGGACGATGTGGTCTTTTCGCTGGGTTTTGACGAAAACTCGGTTGTGCAGCGCAAACCGGCCGACCAGGACATCCCGGCCGACCGGCTACGCCACCCCGGAACGTGGGCTGTAAAAAACTACTGCAAGCGCATCGCCGTGGCCACGAAGGAAATAGACGGCGAAAAGTGCGCGGAACTTAAACTGAGGGGGATGGCCGGCGAAACGGCCTTCTCGTTCCGAAGCGACATGTTTCCCGTAAAAGGCGGCAGTGGATTGCGTGCGACGTTCCGGTTGCGCGGCACTTATTCCCTGGAAAAGGCGTGTGGCCAGTGGGGACGCGGCGGAACGTATGTCGGATGGTACGATGTATCCGGCAACCGTCTTCCAGCGGAATTCCATTTCGGCCTTGCCTGCAACGACAAGGGATGGCAGGACGTGTCCGTGGAAGGACACGTACCGGATGAAGCCGTTGAGGCGTTTCTTGAAATCGGCACCGACAGTCCCAATTTCAAGGAAGGCGAACGGCTCTGCCTCGCAAGGGCGGAGTTCCGTCTCGTCGATGCTGCCTCCGTGCCGAGAAAGGTTGTCGCACGTCCGGAACCGCTGACAGCCCAACTCGCTCCTGGAGTGGAGCCTGTGACGCAAGGACTCGTGACCTTGCGTGACGATGGCATGACGTTGATAGACGACAAGCCATTCTTCCCTATAGGCATTTTTTCCGTCCACCGCTGCGAGCCCAATTCGAACAACCTCGAGACCGCTTTCAGACAACTGAAAGATGCCGGGTTCAACCTTGTCCACACCTACGACTGGAAACGCGGCAGGGACTACACGGAATATCTGGACCTCGCAGAGAAATACGGCATGAAGCTCCTGAACAATCCTACAATGTCGCGACTTCAGGAAAACGTCATCAAGGAACGGATGCGGCCTAACATGCTCGCATGGTACCTTGCCGACGATGCATCCAAGCGTACTACGCCGGAGAAACTGCGCAAGTGTTCATTGAAGGTAAAGAGTTACGACAACGCCCATTTGACCGCGCAGGCGGATTCCCTCGGCTCCCACTACAAGACCCGATACGCCGATTTCATCGGTTCGACCGATGTATTCCTTCCGGAGATATATACGGTTTGTGCAGATCATGAAATCGGGCATGAGGTGTTGTTCGTGGACTATCAGGTCAAGGCGCTGTTCCGGGAACTGTCCGAGGCTGGAAATGCTGTCAAGGGGATATGGCCGCTTTTGCAGCAATTCAAGGGCTGGGGCGGATGGAAGCGCTTCCCGACACGTCGTGAACTGAAGGCATCGGCATACATTGCGATAACTGCCGGAGCGCATGGCCTCGCATGGTACACGTATGCGGCGGCGCAATCCGGAACCGAAAATCCCGGAGCCGCTGACGACCCCGAACGCTGGGCGGATCTTGCCGGCGTGACACGCGAGTTGGCCGCGATACAGGACGATCTTGCGTCAAGGACATCACGAATCCAGCCGAAAGCGACCGTTCTCGAAGGTCCTAGGCGGGACAAGTTCGGTAACGGTTCGATACATGCCATTTTGAAGGATGGCGCCAATGGTCCGCTCCTGATTGCGGTGAATGCCGCACCTGAACATGTTTCTGCATCTTTTGCCGTCCAAGGTCAAGATCGCGTTGACGTTCTGTTTGAAAACCGGAACATATCTGCCAACGAAGGCTTCCTCGACAGTTTTGAGCCTAATGGCGTACACGTGTATAGGCTGAAAAAACGAGGGGACAAGTGATTACGCTGAAGTGTCCCTGCAACCCCCTGCAACTCCTTTGCGTTTGCGGTTCATTGGGGCTTTTGCTATAATACGCGCCAAGAAGAACCATTTTCCATGCTGGTACAGGAGGAATGTGATATGAGTATCATGATAGACTTGCCGCCTGCGATGGTGCAGGAAGCGCGCGACTATGCAACAAGGAGTCGCGAGACTTTGGAACA
>CACYCL010000017.1 GCA_902772905.1 uncultured bacterium
ATAGCATCATTTCGCTGCTCGAAAATCTTGCCGAGAAATCGTTGCGGATACGATTCTGCATCCCGCAACGGATCTTTGGAAACGGCAAAAACTTGTTTTGTTCTCCTTTTCATATCTACAAGTATATCATAAATCAGGCCCACTCGTACTGGAAAATCCGCGCAGGATCGCGAACTTCTCAGCCATTGGAAGGTGTTTCCAGCCCGCCTTTGTGAAGCCGCGAGCATAGACATTCTTCTTCTGCGCCGCGATGCGCAGCAAGGTGCGGTCTGCAGGCGAAAGCTCCGCCCACTCCTCAAGCGTCACACCCGCTGTTGCCGCACTACGTTCGAGCTTCTGCTCTTCAATCAACTTGCGGAGGTCCTTGGAATACATGCGGTGCGGATCGTCCATCAAGCCGTCGGCATACGTCACCACTCCATTTTCATCAACGTGGATCAATCCCTCAAGAAGCATCGCGAGGACAAAGCAATGCCCCATCTTCAGTCAGTTGCAATTCAATCTATTTCATGTTCTTTCCTAAAAGGTAGGCGGCAACCGTCTCCTCACGAGTTCTGCATATCAGAAATAGCCCACTCGCAATGAATAGGCGCGCCCCAAATGTGATTGTCGCCTTTGACATACAGCCGCATTTCACCCTCGCCGGGCTCTGCCATCCGATTTCGGATCCACCTGTATTCGGCAAACCATGGTGACGTCTCCACTTCACCCTCATTTTCAGTGTTCATAGCCTCTTTGATCTCATGTTCCCGTTCAGCAAGCGCAGCCGGATTCTCCTGCATCCATTTTTTCTACGAATGATTTCATCAAGAAGCAGATTCGCGACCTTCTTCCTTAACTTTCCAGCGCAGAAACCATTACCGACATCAACCCAACCAAACATGCCCCTATACAGCTGCACATAATCCCATTCCTTGGGCCAGGGGGAAATCATTGCAACGACAAGTGTATCCTCGCTCCAACCGCACTTCAGCGCGTACGATGTCTTGCCGTTTTTCAAGGTCAGAACCTCTTCTCCGTCAGAGGCTCCCCACCAGTCGGCAAACTCCTCCCAGAATGCATCAAACTCCGCACTTGTAGCAATTTCCTCATGTGCTGTCGGCTTGTCCGAAACACGCTTTCTTTTGATATCAATCTTCGCACTCGCAATCTGTTTTTGAAGTTCATCCGGGGCTGGACAGTTGTCAAAAGCATGCGAACCGACCTGAATCTGCTTCCAGGACATGTCAACCTGAAGTGTCGTCAAAGCACCATCATCGCGAAACGCACCGCTCCCAATGCTGCGAACAGAACCGGACAACAGCACCTTCCCAAGCTTCGGGCATCCCGCAAAAGCCATCGTCCCGATTGTCTGGTCTGCTCCATCAGGTGACGCCTCAAAAACGACCTCCTCCAGGTTCGCGCATCCTTTGAAAGCAAAGCTTCCAATCGACACAACCGTCTTCGGGATCCACAGTCGCACGATATCCAACCTGTCTTTTGCCACCCAGCCGGGAATTGTGCCGGTGGCATCAGCCAACGTGCCAGCATCGAAATAACCGTTCAAATCCGAAGGTCGTGGCAAGACAGAATCAGCCACATCCGGCGAAACCGTCTCTGATACGACAGACTCCTTCACGGTACTCACGGGCTTATGCGTCTGTTCCTCCAACTGTGCCACACGAAGCTTTTCGGCTAAAGGCAGGCGCTCCCAGGCTGCGCGGGTGATGCCGCGTGCCTTACAGGCCGCTCGAGAATAAGCGCGTTTCAGCATCTTTCGATCGGCTTCCGAAAGTGCCTGAAGTTCTTCGACAGTCACTCCAGCACACGAGGCGGCCCGCACAAGCTTTTGCTCGTCAGTGAGCTTTCGCAGATCGGGACTGTAAAGCTTATGCGGATCGTCCATCAGACCGTCGGCATAAATGACATTACCCCCCTCGTCGACTTTGATGACACCTTCAAGCAACATCGCAAGAACGAATCCGTGTCCCATTTTCAGAAGCGGACAGTGGATGGCGTCGTTGTAGGTGAAGTTGTATTCCGGGTGGTGGATGTTGTAGCCGTCGAAGTCGATCAGCATGAGGTTCTTCCCGGAATCGCGAAGTTCCACAAGGCGACGATACGCCTCCGTCTTC
>CACYCL010000018.1 GCA_902772905.1 uncultured bacterium
AGGAATCCAAGCACTTCGCCTTTCGCGACGGAAAAGGAAATGCCCTTCACCGCCTCAAACGAGCCGAAGCGCTTTTTCAGGTTCTTGACTTCCAGCATTGTTGCCATTGCTCCTTTTGATGAAAACTGCTCTAATTCTACCACTTGCATGTTAAGGAAATGTTAACGCTCGTTAAATGTCAACTGCCGAACAGCGGCCTTCCCGACTGTTCGGCAACCCGTTCATGCAGGCTAGTCGCATCTGTTTCAGCGCACGAGAGGTCTGTCGAGCATACGCTCGTAGAGCTTGATGTACTCCTTTGCGCACGTCTCGTGATTGAAGCGGCGAAGCGACTCGGTCATGATGCGACCAATCTCGCGCTCCTTGACATCCTGCGGCTGGCGGTAGAACGCCATCGCCTGGTCGAGAGCCCAAAACAATCCGCCGGAATCGTAAGTGTCGAAAACGAAGCCGTTGCCCTTCGACGCGCCGACATCAAGATTCTCCACTGTGTCGTGCAGTCCGCCAGTGTTGTGGGCTACTGCGAGCGAACCGTAGATCGGCGCCTGCATCTGCGGCAGGCCGCAAGGCTCGAATAGTGACGGCATGAGCGTGAAATCGCTTGCCGCGAAACCGAGCTGCGAAAGGCGTCCGTCGAAGTTATGCACGCCGATGCGGCTCTGCAGACCGTGGAACTCGCGGATATCCCAGAAAGGCTGCTGATAAGGCCCGTTCGCGATGATCGCAAGCTGCGCCCCGTCGGCGGCGTACTTTTCGAGGAAGCGGTAGGTGATGTCCGTCAGCAACTGCGGTCCCTTCTGCACCGGGTCTAGGCGGCTCGGCCAGAAAAAGAGCGGCGCGTCGGGATTCTCCTCGAGACCGAGCGCGTGCTGCAGTGCAAGCTTGTTCTGGCGCTTCATCTCGCGGTGGTTTTCGGGACCGTATTTGAAAGGAATCTTGTCGTCCGTCGCCGGATTGTCAGTCGGATCGGGCGCATTAAGAATACCCGCCGCACAACCCGCATTGAACTTGTTGCGTATCTCATTGCGAATCGAGTCGGGAATGAACGAATGCCAGCCGTTCACAATCTCCTGCAGGAAAGTGGGAGAGACGGTGTTGATGAAGTGTGAGCCGAACACGCCAGAGGCCTGAAGGTCGATCTGATTGGAGTTGCGAGACTCCTCGTAGTTGTACGGAGGATAGCTGTAGTAGAGGTTCATCCAGAACTCCGCCGCATCGATTCCAGCATCCTCAATCTGCGCGAGAGTGAGCTTCTGCGTGTGGATGTTGTGAACAGTGAAGAGGCAGGGAATCCCCTCGCGGCGCGCCGCTGCGGGAATGAGGCCTGTCATCCAGTCGTTGCAGTGTATGAGATCGGGCTGGACGCGCGGGATGATGTTGTTGATCACCTCGCGCTGGAACGCAAGAGCCAGCTTGATGTTGCCGTCACCGCGCGAATAAACCGTGTCGCGGTAGTAGAAGCAGCGATCTTCGGCGAGATGAATGCGTTCGTCGGGCAGATGGCTCTTGTACTTTCGAAGTTCCGACGCGACCAGTTGAGCCGTTTCGACGTGGAACATCCGCCTGTAGTGCGGCAGCGCCACGTGCACGTCGGCGCCAAGCTCATGCAGCGCTGACACAAGAGACGCGGAGACATCGGCCATACCGCCTGCTTTTGCGGACATCTTTCCAGCGAGGTTCCCCATCCCTTCAGGCAGATAGGTAATCTCCGGCGTGACAATGAGGATTCGTGGGTTCCTTGTTTTTTCCTTGTTCATCTCTGCCTCCTTGTGTTTGCAGATTTTGCTACTGTTTCTATTCTATGGATGCGACGGGCTGACCCTTGGCAACTACCGTTCCATGCGCGACAAGGAACGTTATTTTTCCCGATGCGGTCGCCTTGATGGGATTGAACAACTTCATCGCCTCGACAACGCACACCGCGTCGCCCGCCTTGACCGACGCGCCGTCCGCCGCCATCTGCGGCTTGCCGGGCGCGTCGCTTCTGTAAAACGTACCGTTGAGCGGCGCGAGAACGGGAGAGCCCTTCACCGCCGTCGAAGCCTTCGGCGCGGCAGCCGCGCCGGACGTTGCAGGCGCGACGCTCGTTGCAGCGCGGTCGGCCTCCTCCTGATCGGCAGGAATCGGACCGCCATCCTTGCGCCACTTGAAGTAGCCAAGCGCAACCTCGGGGAAAAGCGCGTATGAAAGTATGTCCTCCTCGCCTTTGATCGTATTCGGCGGCAACTCGGCAGCCGCCGCCGCCAACCCCGGCTTCAAGAGATCCGCTGGACGACACGTAATCGGCTTGAGGCCACCCATCAGCTTCTTGCGGAGCTTGGGCTCGATCGGCGCAGGGGTGCGGCCGTAGTAGCCAGCAGCATAGCGCTTCGTCTCGTCCGTCACCATCGAATAGCGCTTGCCGGAAAGAACGTTCAGAACGCTCTGCACGCCGACGATCTGCGACGTCGGTGTGACGAGCGGCGGATAGCCCATGTCGGCGCGAGTCTTTGGCAATTCTTCGAGAACCTCGGGAAGGCGACCGAGCGCATCCTGCTGGGCGAGTTGCGAACGCAGATTGGAGATCATTCCTCCAGGAATCGCATGCACTAGCACACCAGCGTCGACAGGCTCCACCTTGGCGGACGACGCGGGCTGGCGCTTGGCCTTGACGCCCTTGAAGTACGCATTGATCTCCGCAAGCTTGCCGAGGTCGAGACCGGTGTCGTAGCCCTCCGACTCAAGAATCGCAACCATTGATTCGGCTGGCGGCTGCGACGAGAAAGAACTCATCGTGGAAATGGCCGTGTCGACGCATCCTGCGCCGGCTTCCACCGCAGCCATGTACATTGCCGCAGCCATTCCGCTCGTCATATGCGAATGAACCTGTATTGGCAGATCCGGCAGAGCCTTCACGAGCGCGCCGACGAG
>CACYCL010000019.1 GCA_902772905.1 uncultured bacterium
GTTGGTATCGACCCCCGCCGCAACGCGCTGCAGAAGCTTGACCGCGCCGTCGGGCGCGACGTGCATCATTACGTTCATCTTGAGCGTGCCGCCGGCCTTGACCGGGACATTGTTGGTGTCGTCAATGCGAGAAACCGTCTCCATCTGGATGAATCCGCTCCAGAGCCCAACGGGGTATTTCACATCCTCGGTGGATTCTGCCTCCGCGACCGATATCGGCACCCTTACGCGCATCTTGCTCGCGCCAAGGTCTTCAATCACCAGAATAGCCCCGTATTCCTTCCCGGCCACAAGCTTCGAGCGGTCGATGCTGAAGACCTGGTCCGTATCCGCTTCAGGGGCAAGCGAAACAGTCCACTCAGCGGATTCGTCCACGTTAGTGTACTGCTGCGCGCTGAATGCATCGACGCGAGGCAGGCAGCGGGAGATTGGCGGCAGCTCCTCGCCAGTCGCCGAACGCTCCATTCTGAAGCGGAAGACATGGTTCGTCGTGCCGCAGTTCTTGACCGTGATCGACGCGTAGTTCACACCCGCGTCAAACGCGACGCCGCTGCCCCGCACGCCTATGACGCCCGGCCAGGAGCCGGCAGTCGTCGCCGTGAGCGCATACGCCTTGCCATTGACTATAGGAGTCAGGCGCCCGAAGCTGCCATGCTCCGCATCCGCCAGCGCGGGCCCATTCCTGTCTTCGCCGCCGACTGCGCAGATCACCCGCCCAGACTTCGCCCAGCCGAACGGTCCTTCGCCGAAGTAGTCCAGAATCGGGATCGTCTGGGTGTAGGTCGATACGCCGGCCAGGTTGAAGAACTCGTTCGTCTCGGAGGCGGAAACCTTGCGCCATGTCATCGTCGGCGCGGCAGGCACACCTATAAACTCGATAGTCGTCGCCTGCTCTGCGTAGATGAGATACGTGCTGCCGCCTGTGATCGACTTGAGTGCCGAGGTGCTTTGGTCGCTGCTCCACTGCAGGAACTGGATCGGCGCCTGTACGATGTCGTTGCCGCTCGTGTCGTACTGCGCAGTGTCGGCATCGGCGGCGCTCCGATAGGCAGCGGCCGCAACGACAGGCTTGCCCCGGAAGAAGTCGTCGCACAGCGAATTGGTCGGCGTGGACTCTATGTATACCGCGTTCCAACCCTTCGCCAGCGTCAGCGTCTCTTCCACATGCGGGGCCGCGTTCGCCGTCGCGGCGCACATCGGCAGAAGAAGTGACGAAAAGGACAGAAGGGACGCAAGCGACAATCTGCGAATAGCACTTTTCATATCTTTCATTTCACCTTTCAGCAATTTTACATTCTCCATTCTACTTTTTACATTGTCTTATCACTGCGCTTCGAGCCTGAAGAACTCGCTCTTCGCACCGCCGACGGGCGTGATGTAGATCACCGTCTCGCCAACGTCGCCCTCGGCGCCGTCGGCCACGACTTGCTCAAGCTCGGCGCCGCCAAGGTTCTTGCGCACGCGCTTCCGCGACCACCCTGGCTTCGCGAGCGTGTTGGCGGACGAAACGGCGTAGACATGGCCGCCGACATGCTCGAACTTGAGCGCGAGCCTGCCGCCATTCATGCCGAACTCCTTCACGCGGAGATAGTCCGTTTCGTCGAACGGGATAGTGCCGGCCAGGAACTCGCCGTAGTTGCTGATGCCGTCATTGTCGTAGTCGGCCCACGGGTCGTATGTTCCGCCGCCACCGTAGACGTCAAGGAACCACTGCGCCTCGTCGATGTAGGCCGTCGGAATCTCCACGACCGAGCCGTCCTTCGGGTTCGTGTAGCTCTTCACCTCCGTACAGTTGAACGTAACCTTGCCGACCTTGATGGGCGTACCAACCTTCAGGGAGTTGGGCACGTCGAGCGCACCCTCTCTCGTCTTGAGCACGCAGTCGAGCGTCTCGCCTACTTTGCAAGACCTAGCCGTTGACGCGGAGGCAACGGGAATCGAGAGGACGAAGTTCATGCCCTCGGCATCGGCGGACCTGACCGTAGACTCGGCGATCACCGTGCCGTCGGCGCGCTGGGCGCGCACCTTGGCCTCTCCGAAGTCGCGCAGCACCGTGTTATAGTCGCCCCTGAACGCGCCCTTCACGAGATACGTGCCATAGGGCATAACTGGAACAGCGAAAAGCGGTAGAATGCAAAATGCAAAATTGAACAGCACAAATTTACGAAGCCAATTAACGGAGCCGTTCCCCGTTTCCCGCGTCTCGTGTCCTGTTATACGTTCCATGTTTCTCATGTTCTATTACCTCTCTCTCTAAGCTATTCCCTGACCACTATTTTATAGAAGCCGGCGTATTCGCCGTGCTTCGACACATTCGGGAACTCCACCACGCCGTCGGCGCCGCAGAGTACATTGAGATTCTCCTTCTCCGCATCTGGCGCGATGCTCTTCAGCTCCGAGCCGGTGTTGAGTGAATAGTAGAAGCCCGGCGTACAGCCCGTGAGCACGACGTTCGTAGCCGTTGCCGACTCAAGCTGCGCGATTTCGGCGATGGGAATCTGCCGCGTCGCGGCTGTCGCGTTCTTCATGAGATTAGTATACGCCTCGGGCGTCAGCTCTGCCGAGAGATACCACTTGCCGTCCTTGTGCACAGCCTCCGCGGTGAACTTCGCTTTGTATGCGTCTGTCGCGCCGTCACCCTTGAGAACTGCCGCGACCTGCTCGCTCGGCACGATTTCGGCGACCGCCTTGGCCGCCACGGCCTTCTCCTCGCTTTCGCACGCTATCGGAAAGCCGGGCGAAACCGTCACCGCAAGCGAACCGACCGAAATGTACTCCTGCAGCCGTCCGTCCACCGCAAGGCCGATCATAAAACTCGCCAATGTAGGCTTCTTGACGAAGAACTCCTTGGTTCCCGTGTTGTAATTGCCGTCATTGTCGTAGAAGTACGTCCCCCACTCGCTGCCGCTGTTGAGGCTGGCAATGTCTTCATAAAGCGCAAGGTCCTGCCCGTCCACGCCGACAGTCTCGGTTCCTTCAATCGTGCGAATCGAATAGACATGCCCCCAAACGTAGTTGAAACTCACCTTGTAGGCGTCGCCATGCTCGCTGATCGTGAACCCGGGCCCGTCCACCAACTTCAGCGCACCGCCCGCAGGATCGGTTCCAAGCTGGTATTCACGCATGTTTGAAAGGCCGTCGTTGTCGTAGTCGTCGGCAGGCTCGCCAAGAGACACGCCGGACGGCAGATAGTAGCCAACCTCCCTCAGCCAGAAGTCCCAGCCGCGGTCTACGTCGCTCGCATCCCCGAAGAAGACGCCGACCGGCGCACTGGCAAAGCCCATTGTGCCGCCGACCGGCGGCAGCACCTTTGAAGAACGAAATCTTTCCAATCCATCATACTTGGTGGTGACGACAAGCGTCAGCCGCTCGCCCACCTTCGCATAGCCAGCTCTTTCGCCTACGGGAACGGTGAGCGTGCAATTGCAACCGATGGCTTTGTCGCTGCCGAGAGACCAATCGCCAAGCGTTGCGACGATCGCCTCGCCATCTGCATTGCACACCTCGATCTCGTAGTTGGAGGACACCTTCTCGCTGCCAGCAGGCGTTTCAGCCCCGCGCAGGACAAAGCCTGAGTCGTCGCGCAAGACGAGCTTGTAGGTATAGACCCCAGGCATACCATCCGCACACACCATACACGGTAGCGCGCAAAGGGCAAACCCAATAGTCATAGCCACCATAAATATCTTCATTATTTCAACTTTCCCGCTCTTTTCGTCACCTTTGCCAAAGAAGTTTTTGAGGAAACCCTTACCCTTGCAAGGGGGGGATATTTTACCAAAATTGCTTATCGATTGGCAAGTGTGATTTGCGATTTTTGGGCGTCGGATACGAGCTGGAGTTTACCCATTTTTTGAGTGCGGAAATGCGCCGCACCTGCATGGATAAAGGCTGAAGTGCGTTTCGGGATGTGGTTTTCGGCGTTTCGCGTCCGAAACGGCTATCCGTTCTTCGCAGGTTTCGGGAAATGGGCAAACACTTTGCCCATGAAATTGGCGAGCTGGGCTTTCGCTTTCGACGCGATTCTGGTATCATTCATGGCGCGGCAACCTCCTTGTCTTGTTTGTTTTGCAAGTCGGTATTCTACCGAAAAACGGCGGGCGGTTGCCGCGCTTTTTTCGCCCGCCAAACGAGCCGTATCAAAAAA
>CACYCL010000020.1 GCA_902772905.1 uncultured bacterium
CTGGATGCACGACTACCTGCACCTCGTCCGCACGGTTGAGGGGCTTGGTGCGCGTCCATGGTGCTGGAGCGACTACGGCTGGAGGCATCCCGAGTTTCTGAAGCGCAGCCCGAAGAGCGTGGTGATGTCCAACTGGTACTATGACGAGTGGTATGGGGGCTTTGATCCGAAGACGAACAAGACGACCGACCTTGAGCGGCTTGTGCAGTTCTGGGATCTTGAGAAGGCTGGTTTCGATCAGATACCGTGCGGCACGAACTGGGCCGGAGAAGGGCGGCGCAACCTGAAGATCGGTGCGGACGACGTGATGGGCAAGCTCGTCACGACCTGCCGGAAGGTTATCGCGCCGGAGCGTTTGCTTGGTTTCCTCATGGCACCATGGGAGTGCCTGAAGGACGAGGCCGCCTTTGAAATCAACCGGCGGGCGATAGACATCTTCGCCGATGCCCTGCGCCAGGCTTGACGGTATTCAATCCCGGCTCCATAATAGCGCAGGCGCTACTGCAGCTCTGCTCTCACTATTACCGCGCAGTGGTCGGTCGCGTTCGGATTGGCCACTATCTGGCGCTCAAGCACTTTTACGCGGTCGGCGAACGGCGTGTTGACCATGATGTAGTCTATGCAGCAGCTTGGCTTTGACGACGGGAACGTGAATTCATTCGTGTCGTTCAGGATCGTCATTCCCGTCTTGAGCTCGGCAATGGTTTTGGATTCCGGCGAGACGTTAAAGTCTCCGGCCAGAAACACAGGCTTGCGGTAGTCGGCTATGTTCGCAAGCGCAACTCTTGCCGCCATTATGCAGTGTTCTTCGCGCAGGGGGAAGTGGGTGCAGGCAACGACGTAGTCATTGAACTCGACGAACTCTATGCACCGCGTATGGTAATAGCCGGGCACAAGCACCTTGGCTATCCTCAATGGCTCCTCCTTCGAGAGAATTGCAAGGCCGTAAGCTCCTGCGCCGGAGTATTCCTCAGGCGTCGCCGAACCGCGTGTGCGAAACTTGTTCTGCTGCGTGTTGAGGGTCTTGCGTACGAACGTGCCTTTCATGCCGCAGAGCTTCGCAAGTTCTGCAGTCTGGTCCACAAAGCCCACGCGCTTCGTCTTGCTGTCGATTTCCTGTATTGCCACCCAGTCGGGATTTGCGGCGCGGATGACTTCTGCGACCTGCGGCAGATGCCCAAGGTCGCCGGGCTGCAGCTTGAACGGATCCTTCAGGCCGCATCCAATGCGAATGTTGTAGCTCATCATGGTGATGGGCTTTGCATGTGCACAGACTGCCGCAGCAGCTGCCGCGACGACAAAAAACGCTTTCTTCATGTCGTAGTTTCCCTTAGTTTGTTTAATATGTTGCCATGTTGGTGCCAGAGGCTTCAGCCAAGTCGCTCAAGCAGGAATCGGCAGTTGTCAAGACATGGCTCAAGAAGAGCCGGCTTGCCCTCCGCCTCGATTATGTACCATTCGCACCCTTGCTCGGTGGCCATGTATGCGAGGATGTCGTCCCATGGCACGATAGGGCCGCCGTCTTTCGGGCGTTCGCCGAACACGCCGGCGATCGTAGGCACGTTCTCCTTCAGGTGCAGGGAGTGATGGCGGTTGCGGTACTTCTTGAGCAGGGCCACGACGTCGGTTCCGGTATGGAACGTGTTCGCCGTGTCTACCTGCTGCTGCAGAAGGGGCGAGGCGTCCTTGTAGATCATGTCCCAAGCCGTTTCGTCGCCATACTTGGTGGTGAAGTGGTGGTAGGTGGAGTGTACGCCAACCTTGATGCCGTATGGTGCGGCTGCTTCGGCGGCAAGGCCCATTTCGTGGCCGAACTTCCTGTATGCGTCGGACGAGTCACGCTTGGCATGTGGCGTCGTGACGCTCTCGATGCCAGCCTCGGCGCAGAAGTCGAGCGTGCGCTTAAGCCCGTCGCCGACGAGGTCGATGTCGCCGTTCACGTGAGTTCCGGCAGCCTTCAGCCCGGCGTCCGCAAGCAGCTTGCGTATTTCCTTGGCGGTTCGGTTGCCGTATCCGGCGAACTCGACTCCCTCAAAGCCGCCGGCCTTCAGTCGGGCGAGGCAGTTCTCAGGCTCCTTCCAGAATATCTTGTGTATCGAATACAGCTGGGCGGCGATCTGCGGCCGCCGCTTTGCGGTTGCTGTGATGCAGCCTCCGGCCATGAACCCACATATGGCGAATGTCGAATTCGCCAGGAACTCTCTGCGTGTCATTTGTATACGTTCTCCTTGTTTCAAACAAATTGCATTACCTGAAGAAAATCTTCATCCCGGCCGTAACGAACCTCGTGGATGTCAGCCTGCCGCGCTGGTCGTCGTAGCAGGCCTTGATCCATTCTGGCGAACGGCCCACGGTCTCAAGCCTCAGCTCGTCCAGCCCGCCTTTGAAGAGGTTGCCGCCGTTAGGCGACCGTCCGACCCTGAGGTCGCCAATCTGCAGCCAGGGGCTAAGCCCGCATTGCGTGACGTTGATAAATACTGACCTGATGCATTCGCCGTCAAGATACATGCCGAGCTTGGCGCCATCATACGCATAGGCGAAATGGTGCCAGTTTGAATCGGGAAGTTCAATAAGCGAATGGGTGAAGCGGATTTCTTGGTTGTAGAACGAGCTGCCGTCGTTGTTCGGATTGGCTGGGTTCGGCATGTAGAGCTGAAGCGTCATTGGCACGTAGCCGAACAGAACGCCCATCTGCGTTGTCGTGTTGCCTATGCACTTCAGCAGAAGGTAGGTTTCACCCATGTTTGAATAGCCGTTGAGCCAGCCCGAAATGGTGAACGGCCCGGCAGTTCCCTCCATTGGATGTTGCGCCGTCATCAAGCCGCCTGCCGCGCCCATCTGCCGCGCGCTGCCAACCACGCCGTTCGTGGCCGTCTTGTCGGTCGTGAAGTCCAGCCCTGCCGCCGAGGAATCTGCCTTGGACGACATGTGGTAGACGCTTTCGTAGTCTTCGTTCCATACGGACGACACGGCGGCCGCAGCAGGGGTGTACAAGTCGCCCCAGAACATCTTGACCTTCGTGCCCTTCCGCATTTCGGGAACCCGCACCCACACGATTGACTCGCCGGACGCATCCCACGACTCGACCTCGTGGGCAAGAGGACGCCCGTCGTCGTCAACGAACCGCAGCGTCGAATGCGAGGCTGGCGGCTCCATGCTTGCCGTCACGCGGACGCAGAGCGGGAAGTCCTTTAGCGTTACGCCCTCGGCAAGGTTTGTGACGGAGATTTTGTATCCGGTAATCCATGCCGCACCGGCCATTGCGCGCCCGAAAATCGGCTGTGACCATGCTTCGCCGAATTCGTTGACCGAACGGAAGCGCGCAAACATTCCCTGATCGTTCGAGAGCCCCGTAACAGTTCCGGTTATGCGGCCGTCCGGCAGGGTGCCAAGGGGAGTGGACCCCGTCCACGCCGATGCGTCCGTTCCGCCGTCGGTCGCGCCATAATAGAGCGTGAGCGTCGAGGGTACACGGCAGGCGAGCGTCGCGGCGAATGTGATCGCACCTTCGGTCGTGGACGAAGCGGCCACGTTGGCATCGAACGCGGGCAGAGCAAGGCGCGTCAGCCTTCCCCTGCGCGCGAACTGCGTCTGGTAGCATGCCTTGATCCAGTCAGCCGAGCGCGGCTCCCCCTCGATGCGGAATTCGTCGATGTCGCCGCGGAAGCACTCGTTGTTTGGAGCGCCCATGGTGCCGCTTATCGCTATCCGCCAGTTCGTCATGTCTTCAGCTTCGAATGAAAGCTCTTCGCCGGTCATTACCTCGTCGCCGTCGCGGTAGCCCCTGACGGTCGTGCCGTCGCAGGTCCACGCATAGTAGTGCCAGTCCGTATCGGGGATGTCGATGCGCCTTCCATCCGAGGAACCGTTCTTCCAAAGCTTGAATTTGTTGCCGTCATTGTGGAAGCCGGTGAGAACGCCCCACTGAGTGCTGCCGTTGTTCGACTGGCGAATCTGGCACAGGTAAGACTGTTGAGGATTTGCGAAGTCTTCCGCGCTCTTGCGCGCCCAGAAGGAGAACGTGTATCGGTTCGTCACGCCGCGGCTGTTGCTTGGAAGCGCGGCGATCATCCCCGCGTTGGTGCTGCAGTGCATGGCGCCATACCGCCCGGTCGGGCCGTCCACGGCCGGAGAGGTGTTGCGCCAGCCGTTGTTTTCCCTCAGATCCGCTCCGCCCGGCACGGAGTCAAAGCGGTGTCGCCCAAGAGCCATGTGGTAGACGTGGCGGAACACGCCATCTGCCCACACGTTCGTGTTGGCTGCGCCTGCATCCGAACCCCAGAAGCGTCTGGTGGTCGAGGCGTTGGACGTCCATACCGTCGGAGTTGTCTGTATGCGCAGCTTTGTGCCGGGGCCGAACGTCGGCATGCGCACCCAGCATGTCATCGTAGTGCCGGACTCGGTTGGCGCCAGCTCATATTCGAAAGGCAGTTCCGTTTTGCCGTCCTCCGTATAGAAGTAGAGTCGGTTTACGTTGCGCATCGCGGACTTCACGCTGTCAGGCAGGTCGGGCAGACGGTCGTCCAGCGTGACCATCAGCGGGAAGTCCGTCAGCGTCTCGGTTCCCGTGTATTCCGGAAACGACATCACATACACGTCGTCGTGGTCGTGAACCTGCGCGGGCGTCAGCGCCAACGCCTTGATCCAGGCTGCGTCGCGCGCCACGGGTTCAAGGCGAAGTTCATCTATCGTGGCGCCAGACATGTTCTGATTGCCGGTGCCGCCTCCAAGTGAAATCTTCTGCGCCGTGTTGGCGTTTTCTCCATTCCATACGTTTATTGTCTTTGCAACGTTGTCGATGGTTCCGACAAGATTTCCATCGAGGTATTTACTATACTTCTGCCCATCATACGTATATGCGAAGTGATGCCATCCATAGTCTGGAGCTGTAATGACTGAATTGGCGCGGGAGATGCCGCTGCCTATAAGCTCAATCGTATGCAGGGCTTTTACACTGCTGTTGTTGTAGTTGTAGGTTATGATCGTCTCAGGGGAGCCATTATTTCTGTTGCGTAAATGATAAACGTAGTTGTCGTAGGAATCAGCCTGGCCTTTCAGCCAGAAGGCAATCGTGAAGTTGGCGTTGCCAGTGATTCCCATCGCGGAAGGAGTCACATTGTCCCTAAAGAACCGATTGCTGGATGTCCTGGCGCTTGTCATGCCGCCGCCAACGATGCCGGGTGTTGCATTTGGCGTATTTGCTGAGTTGAGTGCCCATTTTGACGAGTCTTTTTTGATGTCATCGCCGAAGTGCAGCACCTGAATTGCGTCGTCCCAAAGGGAGTCTTCGGACGATTCGGCCTCGGCATCGCCCCACGACAGCGTGACCGTAGCGGACTGCGAGAGCGACGGCAGCTTCACCCAGACGATGGAGTAGCCGTTTGGATCCCACTTTTCGATTTCGTGTGGCAGAAGATTGCCGTCCGCGTCCTTGACGCGCAGGTCGCTTCCGCCCTCGGCGAAACCTTCGTAAGTGAAGCCGTTCAATTCCTCGCGCAGTGTCATCGGCGCTGGGAAGTTAGCCACTGCGTCACCGGCGTACCAGTCGAACTTATAGACAGCTGAAGTCTCGGATGAGTCGGCAAATGCCGTCATCCCGGACATCACGACACACGCAACCAGACTGCTAACTTTCATAATATGCACTCCTTGAGGGTTGACACCAAGTCTAATTGTCCATATTATACCATTATTCTTTTGGCTGACGCAACCCTAAAGCCTAGAGCGGTTCACGAAATAAACCGCTCCGACCATGCAGAGCAGCGCCCAGAGATAGTCCCACCGCCATTTCTCGCCCATGAATAGGATCATGAACGGTACGAACACGCACACCGTCACGACCTCCTGGATTATCTTGAGCTGCGCAACGTTCAGCCCCGACGCCGCGCCGAGCCTGTTCGCTGGTACGGCGATCATGTACTCGACGAGCGCGATCAGCCAGCTCACGAGTATGATGGCCACAAGCGGCCAGTGCGAAGAGGAGCCTGGCTTCTGGAGCCTCAGATGCCAGTACCACGCAAAGGTCATGAACATATTGCTCCCCAGGAGCATGGCCACTGTCACCGCCACTCCGGCGGGCCTTGAAAGATCGCCTATCGACATGTGCATTCCATTGTAGTTCTCAGATGGCGTGTATTCTATCACATTTTCCGTTTTGGCGTCTCGCGGCGAACGAGTTTCTGGTATAATACACACTTGCGTAAATCTGACAACAAGGAGCAAAGATGAATGAGTTCAAGATTTCAAGCCTCGCTATGAGGATGTTTATGGCAGCCTCGGCGGCGCTGGCGCTTTCCGGGTGCAGCCAGTCGTGGGATGTCTTCGGCGGCAAGGCCTCGGACCCGATACGTGTGGCGTCGTACAACATACGCCTTGCCACTGGAGACAAGGGCACCCCGAACGCCTGGCCCGAGCGTAAGGACGATCTCGTTGACCTCATTCGCCGCCTCGACATAGATGCAGGCGGGCTGCAGGAGGTGCGTCCCGAACAGATGGCGTTTCTGCGCGAACGCCTTCCAGAGTTCGAGTTCGTGGGCGAGCACCGCGGAGCCGACCGCGTGTCCGACGAGGCGTCGCCCGTGTTCTATCGCCGCAGCCGTTTCGAGGCAGAGAAGAAAGGCACGTTCTGGCTTTCCGAGACGCCTGAAGTTCCCGGAGTGAAGGGATGGGGCGCGGCGTGTCCGCGCGTCTGCTCGTACCTGATCCTGCGAGACAAGCCGACCGGGCGGCGCTTCTGCTTCGCCAACACGCATACAGACCACAAGAGCGCGTTGGCGCGCGAGAAGGGCATGCTTCTCGTGATAGAGCGAATGAAGGAGTTCGGAGCAGGTGCGCCCATAGTGTTCACGGGCGACCACAACTGCCGCGAAACGGAGGCGCCGGCCATTGCCGTCTCGAAGGTACTGAAGAACGCGCTCTACGAGAGCGAGACAACGCCGAGAGGGCCGTGGCGCACGTTCTCCGGCTGGCAGTGGCGCGACAGGGAAGTGTCCACCGCCGCCGCGCTGAAGCTCCCCGCGAACGTGCGCAACGCCCGCAAGGGTTCGCCCGACGCCGACAAAGACCGCAACGGCGGGCACAAGTGGGAAGACTGCGGAGCGCGCATAGACTACGTGTACGTCTCGCCCGAAGTGCGCGTGATCGACTACACCACTGTCGCCGCGCCTCGCTACGGCAAGAAGCTGTACCCGTCAGACCACTTCCCGGTGGTTGCGACAATCGAACTGAAGTGAGCGCCATGTAGACCACAGGCTCCGCATTTTTTGGTATAATACACACCTATTTCAAATCAGGACATACGACATGGGACAGCTAGAAGAATCTACGGAACTGACGCTCGACTTCACCAAGCTCGAGAAGGTTGGCAGGCAGGTATCAGACACGCGCGCCGCAGGCAGCGCGGAGCACGACCCCGGAGTAATACCGGTTGCCGTGCAGAACGCCGACACGAAGGAGGTCATCCTCGTCGCGTACACGAATGAGTTCGCCATGCGCGAGAGCTTTGCGAAGAGGAAGCTCATCCTGTGGTCCACGAGCCGCAACAAGCTATGGTTCAAGGGCGAGACGAGCGGCGAGACGTTCGACCTGCTCGAAGCGTATGTCAACTGCGAGCAGAATTCGCTCCTCTACGTCGTAAGGCCCTGCCGTGGCGGCATCTGCCACACGAAGAACAAGGCCGGTGCGCCGCGCAACTGCTACTACCGGCGCATCGACTTCGACTCCCTCAAGCTCACCAACGTCGATCCGTGATGGAATCGGGCGTCGGGTCGGTCGCACGCACTTTTATACGCACTTTGAAAGGAAAGGTCAATCCAAGATGGAAGTTCTAGGGCAGGGGCTCGTGCTGATGATAGCCGGCATGGGCATAGTGTATTTGTTCCTCGCGATACTCATCGTCGTCACAAAGGTGTCGATGAAGAGCATAGGCAGATTCGACTACATTCTGCCGCAGGACGCGCCGAAGAAGAAGCCCGTGGCCGCGGCTGCCGGGTCTGACGACGCGAACGTCGCGCTCGCGATCGCGGTTGCGCTCCAGGGAAAGTGATTTGAAAGGTAAAACGAAATGGCAAAGAAAAACGTAAAGTTCATGCTCACGGCGTTCCGCGACGGGTTCCAGTCCGTAGTCGGCGCGCGCGTTCTCTCAAAG
>CACYCL010000021.1 GCA_902772905.1 uncultured bacterium
CCAGTCCTTCGCACGCTTCAGCGACTCCTTGAATTTGCCGGGCGTGGAGTTCATTACGGTCGATTGCACGACGCTGGCCGGGAAGCGTGGGTTAGTGTCCCAGCCGACGGAAGCATGGGCGAAGTACGCCTTGAGTCCAAGTTCCCTCTTCGCGGCGTCGAAACGCGCCGCACCCTTCTTCGTCCACTCGGAATACTCAGGATTGCCGCGAGATGATGCCCAGTGCACGAAGTTGTAGATTGTCGCGCCGTCTATGCCCAGTCCGTCAAGGTCCTTTCGGGTGATTGCAAAGTCACAGACCATAATGTACACGCCGCCAAGTCCAGCCTTGACGCATTCCGACCGAAGATGGTCGAGCGAACGTTTCGCAGCATCGCGTCCTCCTACTCCATCAATAAAAGTCTTAAGCTCGTATATCATAAGCACAGGCTTCCCTTCGATGCGGTAGTAGTTATTCCGCTTGAAATACCGCCCAATCCACCTGGCGATCAGCAAATGGAACTCCTCCTCCGAAACGGCTCCGGGCCAAATCGGCTTGTTCCATTCCTTGTCGGCGGCCTTGTTGTCCCACAGCTTGCAGACGTGGTGGTTCGCCCACATTATGAAGAACTTCATCTTCTCGTTGTTCGGCGCGCCGAGGAAGCCCTTGTTCAGCGCATCTTCGAGAAACGGCCTCCCGCCGTACCAGTACCAGTCGTAGATGAAGGTGTTCACGCCATGTGCAACAGCCGCCTCGATCTTCTTCTCCACGGCCTTCGGGTCGGCTTCGTTTTCATAGCCCCAGAGCGGCTTGCGCGGCTGATCGTGGCCTTCCCACTTCGGACGCGCCTCCCACACGCTCTGCCATTCGCCCTTGCCGGCGTCGAATATGCCGAGTTCCTTCCAGCGAGGCTCAGGCTGATACGCCGGCCAAACGTATGCGGCGATGTCGTACTCCGCCGCGCTTGCTACAACGGACAGCGCAAGCGACAACCCCGCCGCGCACCACACAGTCATGCTTTTAACTTTACGTGACATCTCTTTCTTCCGTCTATTTCTTGTTTTGCACCTTGGACAGCGCGTATTATAGCATTTCGCACCACTGATTTCACTATAACATCTTGCCGCGATTTGCACTATTTGACAAGGTATGTTATAATGGCGTGCATGGACAAAAACAAGATACACTACTGCCCTGTCGGGCTGGTGCAACGCCAGTTCGGGATATATGTAACCGGCGCGGGAATGGAAGAGACGAAGCTCGGCGAGCCGTACCCGCACTCCTACCACTCGTCCGACTACTATTTCACCTGGCGCAAGGGACGCGCACTGACGGACTGGGAATACCAGATTCTCTACATAAGGAGCGGAGAGGGCGAAATCGAGTTCGAGCGCGGCAAGAGCATTGTCATCGGCGCCGGATCAGTCGTCATTCTGCACCCAAACGAATGGCACCGCTACCGCCCCAACCCGAAGACAGGCTGGAGCGAAGCATACATCGGCATAGGCGGCAACGTTCTGGAGCGGATATTCGCAAAGCCGTTCTTCAGCGGGCCGCCGACGATTGTCAAGGTTCCGCCAAACGGAAAGTTCGACAGGGAAATCGTGGAACTGGTCGAGGAGATACAGGCCAAAAGCGCAGAACAGCCATACTTGGTCGCGCTGAAGACCATGCAGCTGGTGGTATCGCTATTCATGGAGCACCCAAACCAAACGGGGCGGACGTCATACAACGTAGCCATCCGCCGCGCAAATCTGCATATCGCGCACCATCTCGGAGAAGTCGTGGATTTCGAGGCGCTGGCAAGGCATAACGGCATGGGCTACACGCTGTTCAGAAGGCGGTTCCGCGAATACAACGGAATGTCGCCGCTCGAATACCAGATCGCCCTGCGCATCCGCCGCGCCATGCATCTCCTTGGAAGCACCGACCTCCCCATTGCCCAGATTGCGGAGGAAACCGGCTTCGAGTCGCACGCCTACTTCTCGCGGCTCTTCCACGAGCGCACCGGCACTTCCCCGAGCCAGTTCAGACAGACACACGCAAACTGAAAACGGCGTTCCAGCAAGGCCAAAGCAGTCTCTCGGCATGACGGAAAAGCGGATCGGCTTGTTGACAGGAAGTTCCGCCACCGAGAAAAGACATTCGCCTGGAATGTCTGCGTCTTCCTCTGGATAGGCGAACCCAGCCGCTATGAGACTGCGCGTCACGGGCTTGCCGCCGTCTGCACACGCCTCAACAACATAGTCGAACACGCGGCTTCCACCTATGGTCTTCGCACGTGGGAAGGTCACGTGTATGCACGGCTCGCCCTTGTGCCCCGCACCTTCCAATTCATGTCCGTTGGGACAGAACTCAGCCGAAATCTTCGCCCCTGCCGCAAATTGCGGAACAGCCTTGTGCGCCTTGCGGCGCGCCGTTCGCTTCGCGAAGTCGAACGGACCATCCTTGCGCGAAGGAAGCGGCACGACCCAAGCCGGCCCTATCGGGCGCATGAACGCAACGGACTGCCTGTGCACGACCAGATGATCGTCGTGCACTTCGACAATCTCGCATCCGCCGCCCTTCGCGTCCCCGCCCCACGACTTCGGATCTGCCATCGAGCACATCAGCTTCTTCCTGAAGCTCGGATGCCAGTACGCAGTAACGTTGTCGTAGTTGAAGCCCCCTGCGCCTTCGTGGACGCATCCCGCGCCTATGGACGTGAACGCGCCCTGCCAGACTGTGCGCTCGTCCGATATCGCGCAGTGGGAATGACCCGTTATGGCGACGGCGTTCGAGAACTGCGAGAGCGCGGCGACAGATTCACCCTTGTCGTCGCCCATTGAGTACTTGCCGTGGCAAGTGCCCTTTGGATGTGCGTGCTGGCAGTAGAAGAACGGCTTGTCGCCGCGCAGTTCAGCCGCATGTTCGCGGAAGTATTCGCCGATTGGCGGCTTGAGGCTCGACCACTGCGCGCCGATGAAGGTGTAGCCCTTCACCTCGCGCCGCCAGACGAGTGACCAGTCCTGGCCGAAGAGCCGCCGCCACGTCTTCTGTGGATTGTCCTTCCAGTTGAAGCGCTGCGCGTCCATCTGCTCTGGGGAAAAGTTCTTCCAGCGTCCGCCCCATGCATCGATGTCATGATTGCCCGTGGAAATCATCAGCTCAACCTTGCTTCCATCGGCACGTCTGCCTTTTGGGAAAACCTTGCGCCAGACAGCCGCGAACTTCTCCAAGTCGTCTATAAGCCCCGAGTGGGCAATGTCGCCCGGACACAGCACAGCATCAACGTTTTCCGAAGCAAACCAGCGCATCGCCTTTTCTGCAGTCGCAGCGGCATCGGGCTTGCCGCCAATGTGCACATCGCTCAAAACGCCGAACTTGAGACGCGGCATGGGGCGCGAAGCCCCAAATGCGCCCCAAGCTCCAAGCGCAACCGCACCGCCGACAAATCCTCTGCGTGAAATCGTCATTTTCCGATATCCTTTTTCTCCCGCTCCGGGAAACGAATCAGTTCGCCGTCTTTCTGGTAAAGACGCACCCAGTCAATCCAATACTCGATGGGCAGCTTGTCGTTCGCCGTGATCCGCTTTTCGTCTGGACACCACCCATGGCCGGGCGTGAAGATCTCGTTGTTGATATTGATATTGTGGAAGTCGTGGTGCCCAGCCATGCCGAGCTTTTCTTTCGGACAGTAGTCTCCCGCCTCGTCAATCGGGAAAGTCGCGTACTTTTCGCCGTCAACGAAGAACGACATCTCATTCTGCGTCCACTCGAACCCATAGACGTGAAACTCCTCGTTGAGCCTTGCGCAGTCCTTGAACATATAGGCGCGTTTTAAGCTCCCCTCCCCGCCCGGAAGCATGAAGTGCCGCCTGTTGGATGCCCATTTGTGCAGATTGGCCACGACAGCGTTGGACGATGAAAAGACCTCGAAGATGTCTACCTCCGAGCCCCACGCGGCCTTCCTCAGTTCTGGCTGAACAGTCATCCAGAAGCTAGGCCATGCGCCGTGCCGGAATGGAATGCGCGCCCGCATTTCAAGGTAACCGTACTTGAAAGCCATCCTGTCGCGCGTTGAAACGCCTCGCGGCAGCATCTGCGGCTTGGCAGGGTCCCCGGACGGCACCACGAGCAGATGCAAGCATCCGTCCTCAACCCGCGCGGTGCGCGAATCGTTCGTGTACACGCAGTCGTCAGAGTTCATCGTCGCGTGGAATTTCCACTTCGTCGCGTCGAGCGACGAGCCGCCGAACTCGTCGCTCCAGACAAGCCTCCGTCCGTCCGTCGGCGCGGCAGCGCATGAAAGCGCCGCCGCTATTGCAACCAAAGACAACAC
>CACYCL010000022.1 GCA_902772905.1 uncultured bacterium
CATGTTTCTTAAAGGGCGTTTGGCGATGCCTTGCATCAGACATGAGAATGTAAGGCACGCCACTCTTCTTTTCCGCGCCGAGGGTGTTGGGCCTTGGTGAAGGATGGCGCGGGAAAGAGAAGGAATGTCAAAATGAGAATCATGGCGGGAGCCGCATGGAAGAAGATGGCGCGAACGCTGGCGGTCGGCATGACCTGCTGTGCAGCCCTGTCCGCTTCGGGGACGGAAGGCGTGGTGGCGACGAACGAAACCAGCGACGCTGTACTCGACACCATCGCGCAGATAAACCACATCAACTGGGTGGTGAACGTGATCAAGTCGTACAACAACCCCGTCGTCTTGGAGGAGGAGTATGAAAAGATATCATACGGTAACTTGAATCTCAACCGCATACCGGACGAGGAGACGCTTGGCCGCATAACGCGGACACTCGACACGCTATACGGTTTGCGGAAGAGCGAGCGCGAAATGAAGTTTTGGCGGGCGAAGTTTATCGATAGCCGAATGCGTAAGACAAGGGACTACAACCTCGACACATTCAAGCGGGTCAGAGAGAAAATCACCTCCACGGCGGGAAACTTTCTCGCAAACCTTGCGACGCTCAACGTTGCTGGCTTGGTTGCCGAGACCGCATATGACATTTCGACGACGGCGATAAGGCTTCACTACGACTATGACAACTTCGTCCACGAATTCGACCAGCAGATGCGTGAGCGGCGGTTTTCGTTTGACACGGAGAAAATGGATAAACTGCACGCACAGAACAAGGAAATGCTTGAAGACCAGTGGCGACTCATAAGCAGGTACAGACTTGACGACGGTCTTCGCGTCTCCGACAGGGACATCAAGACACTGGTTGGCGTTCTCAAGGAGGGTGACCAGTTCCGGCTCTATACACGGCTCGCGCCCATGCGAAGCCGGTTCAAGCTTTTCCCCGAATACTGGTATTACCTTTCCTCTGCGGCGTTGGCGACGGGGCATTATGAAGACGGGCTGGTCGCCTGCGACACGTTCTTCAAGGTCAACCGCGGCATATTCAGGGACGACCCGATGGAGGGGATTGTCGCGCTCAACAAGGCGTTCATGTTGCCAAATACGGAGGAGAACAAGCCGGAAATCCGACGCTGCCTCGAGACCGTCTGGAAAAACAACCAGACAAAGGACGAATGGGCGCAGGACTATCTGGCCGCCTCGTTGTACGAGGGTGCGCTGGGCGACCATGCAAATGCGGCAATGCTGCTGGAGCATGCCATTGCAAGTCTCGAGTCTTCCATGCATGACCGCAAGCAACACGGCAAATCAATCGCTGAGCAAGTCAGACTTCTTGGGGAATACCGAAAGTTGCTACTTCAGGCACAGGGTGGCACGCCGTCGGGATGCGAGATGCCGATTGGCGAATTCGTCTCGCCCGTTGACAGGCTTCGCTACATTGCAAAAGACAAGCGGGCGGACGCCTGGAACGTCATTAGCAACGACCTTTCTGAAATAGGTCTGACGCGCGATGGAGATCTGATTCATGTCGCGATTCCGTCGCAATGGGTTTTGCCAGGCAACTTCGATGTGAAGCTGGTGGCGCGGCAGGGTGAAGCGGCAATTGCCGAAGCTTCGGGAAATACGTCGGCTAGAAAGGTCGATAAAGGCAATGCTTTCAGGCTTTCATTCGCACTGCCGAGGAAGGCATTGGACAAGGTCGATTCGCTCCAACTCGTGCTGGCGCATGGCGAATGCCCTATCGAGATGACATATGCCTCCAATTCATTATTCGTCAAAGGCGGGGCGGCTTACACCATGAGTTATCGCCCTGTGGCCAACGAGGCATGGCTCTCTTCGCTCTGCGACGATCTCCGCCTTTGCGAGTTCAGTTTCAACGGCGATGTTTATCGTAAAGTCCATGGTGCGGGGAAGTTTTCAAAGGACGTGGCGAGGCGGCAAGCGAGCGACTCCCTCAAGTCTTGCCATGCCTTGGTTCCGCTTGATGGAAATGAGTTTCCCTACGCTTCAGGGCGAGGGGTGCTGGACGGGGCGATTGAGTTGTTGACGGTGACGACTTCAGACGAAGTGGCTTTGAAGTACCGAAACAAGTCAGACAGATCTATGCGTCCCGACGTAAGTATATTGTTTATCAACGAATTCGGTTCCGTCGTCGCGGCGGTCTCCGATGACTATTTCGAAAAGCGGACAGAGACAAAAAGGGAGGAATGGGGGATTGTGTTTGACAAGTACTATACGGACTTCAAATACGTCAATTCCCTTGCGCCAGGTGCTGTTCGTGAATTTCACGCGCAAAGACCAAAGTATGCGGTCTGGTTGGCGGTAATAGGTTCTGCGCGGTACAACATGACCGAATCCCGTCTGGACAGGAAGTCGATTTTCTAAAGCGTTTCAACAAACCCGGCGGGGATTAAGCCCTGAATCTCCGCCGTAAACTCAACAAGGGCAAACGAAAGGAAACTGAAAGATGAAAAAACTGATTATAACGGCAATTGCGATATCTATCGCTTCTGTGGGAAGTGGAGGATTGCTTGATGCCTTGGCTTATGGAATGGGGGCAACATTGGCGGAGGGTGCCGCAAAAGCGGCTGCTAGCGATAGTTCCGACAACGGTTCGTCAACACAGAAACCATCGGTTTCACAACCCGGTGACTACAGAGTTCGACGGGCACTTCATAATGCAGAAGTTGATTTTACCGTGGACAATGATGAGGATTTTCGTGTGGTGTGGAAAATCGACAACGAAAGGACACATCTTACTATCATCAATAGTAATACGGAAACGTTTACAACCTCTGATAGCGTGAGAGCAGTATGGGCTGTAGCGTATAGAGGTGCGCCTCTGCCTCAAGCGACTTTATTGGATCTGCTCAAGTATAATGGTACGAGAAAAATGGGGTCGTGGTGCATTTCTGACAACTCTGGCACACATACGCTGTACTTTCAAATCGTCCTCCCTGATAATGCCAATGGCAAAATGTTGGCGAAAGCATCGAAATGGGTTGCGGAAACTGCTGATGAGATGGAAAAGAAACTTACGGGCAAAGACGAGTTTTGAGGCGACAGGGAAATTACCGGTCAATTTCATAGCGGAGTAAATAGATGCAGGGCAATTCTGATTCCTGCTCTGTTGTTCCACAAGAAAGAAAGGGAAAAATGCGAATCAATAACGAGAAGTTGACAGAAAAAACGACGCAAAGAGCGCACGCGAGTTGCGCTGTGCGAGACCGCGTCTTCGCATACTTTCGGACGCATGGCGCACGGGGGTTGCGCGATGGGTTGCTGTACGGTGAGCGCACGAGGGCGTATGCGACCATCTGTTCGGCAAGGGAGTACAACATCGCCATCTACTTTGCCGCCGACGGCAAGATGTGGACGTATATCTATTCCAAAGACCCTGACGGCAAATTCGACCGGAAGGTCTTGCGTGAGATAAACCGCAATCCGCAGACGGGCGCAACCTTAGAGGACTGCTCCAACAAGCGTAGTTTTGAAAACAACAAGCGCAACGTGCTGAAGTTGCATCGCCCGTTCGACTGGCGCAAGTTGAGCGACAAGGAAATCGCCGCGCTGTTGGACGACTACAATTGGCTCATGGACGAACTTCAGCGCATCGGCGTTCTGTGAAAGGAGTTGGGGTTGTGAAGAAGATTGCAATTGTTTCAGCGCTCTGCCTTGCGTTTGCCGGGGCGCTCATGGCGGCGCAGAGGAACGAGACGAAGTGCCGCCACTGCGGTTCGGCGTCGTATGGCGCGGGGTGTCACCATTCGCCCACGGGCAAACACGAGCATCGCGACGATTCCTCGCGGTGCGAGTGGTGCGGATCGGCGTCGTATGGCGCGGGGTGTCACCATTCGCCCACGAGCAAGCACCGCCACGGGCCGGGCGACGGGAAGTGCATCTGGTGCGGCTCCAAGTCGACCGGCGCCGGTTGCCACCACAGTCCGACCGGAAGGCACATGAAATAGCTTTTTAAACGTTGTGATGTCGTAAGGATCGGGTGGGACGCCCGTTGCCTCAGTGTGTCGCCAGGATGTCGGCGTTCCCAGTCGGAGTGGCAAAACCGTTTTGCCACTTGCCACTAGTGATGGTTGGGTGGCGGAGTGCTATGCGCTTGGGCTCGATCCGGCGGAAGCTACGAACGATTTTCGTATTGTGTCCATTGAGATAGTGGATGGTGAGCCGAAGGTTGAGTGGGAGCCGAAGACGAATCGCTGGACGGGAGCGGAGATACAGGCGGTGCTGAAGGGTGCGGCGACGCTGGGTGGCGAGTGGAAGGCGGTTGAAGGGGCGACGGCGACGGAGAAGGCGGCGATGCGGTTCTTCAAGGTGGTGGTGGAGGTGCAGTAGGGGGCGCGCGGCTCGCCCGGAGGGCTCGCCCCACCCAGCGGCGCGCTCGGTGATCGCGCCCTACCGCTTTGGGGCTCGCCCCACCTTGCGGCCCGCTCGGTGATCTGGCCCGATCAGATGGCCGTGACAAGCGCGGTCCGTGAAACATCGTTTGTCTTCTGTCTTTTGTCGTATGTCCTAATAAGGGTAAGATCGCCAAATGAAGGTAGCGATAGAGGTAATGTCGTTGCTGTCTGGGCTTGACCC
>CACYCL010000023.1 GCA_902772905.1 uncultured bacterium
GCGAGCGACGCCGTTGCCATGCCCACCGCCAGTACACTCTTCATCAGCTTCATAGTCCTAAATCTCCTTCCTTAGTTCTACATTCTATATTCTACATTTTACATTCTGCATTCTGCGTTGCGCCTGCGGCGCAGCGCCAGCCCGGCCATGCCGAGGAGCAGCAGGAGCCCGCTGGACGGCTCTGGCACCAGCTCCGGCTGGGTGACGACGAGCGGCGTCCCGCCTGTCTGGTTGTACGTGTCCACCATGTACGACCGGACAGCGGACCAGTCGTACAGCGCAGAGCCGACGCGCTCGGTCTCGCCGTCGCGCCAGAGCTCGAACAGGAACCGCGAGCCGTCGTTCAGGTAGCTGGAGCCGACGAGGGCGTACGCACCCTCGTCCATGTTGTACCCGTCCGCCATGGGGGCGACTTCGGTGCCAAGCGAATTGCCGTTGGCGCTGTACATGCTGAGGTAGGTGTCCGTCCCGTCCACCCTCAAGGTGGCGTAGTCGAACTGCGTCGCCAGGTAGGCGCCGGGCGTCTGCTGGATCATCCAGTAGAGGTAGCTGTCGCCGTCCGCGCCCATGGCGGCCGTGGCCGCGAACGCCAGCGCGGCCGCAGCCAGCAGGTTCTTCGTGATGCTCTTCATTGTCTTGCGATTCCTTTCTGTGTTTGGTAGATCGGTTTGCCCCCGGCCATCACCACTGGATCGTCCGCCCGTCGCCAGCGTTCAGGTACCAGAAGCCGGTGCCGGCGGGAAGGACGGAGTTCTCGGTGTTGTGGAACGTCTGGACGCGGGTACGGCCATTGACCTCAATCGTGCGAGCGTCGGAGTAGCCCCACTTGCCGTTCTTGTAGGTGTAGTTCCTCTGGAGGCCGTTCGCCGCCGAGACGACGATGCGGTCTGCCGCGTTGGCGGGCGCGCCAAACGCCGCGTTCAGGTCTATCGCCTCCACGCTAGGCGAGCCGACGAGGTTCCAGCTCATGGCCGACGCGCTGCCAGCCGTGATCGGCGTTTCGACAGGTTCAGGCGTGTACTCGCCAATGAGGTAGAGATTCGCCGCCGTGCCGCTCGCGCGCTCCAACCACACGCCGGTGCCGCGCGCAAGCGTCGTCGTCTCAGCAGAACCGGAGACTGTCGTGTCCGTGCCCTCATTGCCGGCGATGAACGTCTTCACTGCCGACCAGTTGCTGCCGCTGTACGTCCACGTGTCGTAGGACGAGCCGTTGTAGACGTGGAGCTTGTCGTCGGCGGAGAGGTCGGCGCGGCGGATGAAGTCGGCGACCGTGATGTCGCCGCCAGTCGCGAGAGACTTCCACGGCACCGCGACGATGGAGCGGGCTATCGTCGGCTGAACCTTCAGTACGCCGAGCGTGTTCGTGGAGTCTACGACGAGCGTAGATTCGCCGGACGTGAGGTACGCACGGACCTTGTAGAGCGCATTGCTCGCGACGGAGTCAACCGCAACGGAGAAGTTGTGTCCGGCGGACTTCGTGCCCGGCGTCTTCACCGTACCATTCGCCTCGACCTCGTTCAGCGCGTACTGCACCGTGAAGCCGGTCGTCGCCGTCGCTTCGGGCGTATCGCTGAGCGTCGTGGACAGCGCGCCGTTCGCCGCGATGCCATTGACCCTGAACGGATTCTCCGTCTGCTTGAGGACGTAGTTCTCCCACTTCCTCATGCCCGTCGTCGAGTCTCTCGAATCAAGGTATTCCTCAATCTCGTTGATGGTCTTGATCGCTTCGATAGATTTGCCAAGTTTCTCCGCCACCCACTCGTCGCTGACCTTGATGACTGCAGTGCCATCCGTGCCTGCCTCGGTCTTGCCGGTTACATTGTAATGTCCGCGAGGAACAACCGTGTAGACGTTCACCGCGTCAATGGTCGCCGTGCGAAGCAAGTAGCCGCTCGCAACGTCGCCAGCCATAGTAAAGATGCTCTCGTCAAACGCCATTTCGCTGCGGAAGACCGTAGTCGCGTTCGTGAACACGAACGCCGCATCCTGTCCAAGCGCAAGCTCGTACTTGTTCGTGGCGAAGAGGAGCGTTCCAGCCGGAAGGCCGATTTCCTCATTTAGCGTCACATTGCTCCAGAAGAGCGTCACCGTGTCGCCGCCGACAGCCATGTTGAAGGCGTTGGTGAGGTCCATGTAGCCCGGCTCGCGCTCAGGGCCGGTCAGACGCGCCTCGCAAGGTCCGATGTAGGCGATGCCAAGCTCGTCGTCCCAGACAAGGCCCTTCTCGACGGCCTCTTCCTCTGGATCGTAAGGCACATCCGCGCTTTCCAGCACCGTGATCTTTACGGACTCGGCGTTGTCAGGCTCGCCGGCGGTTTCGACATTCCACGTGAATACCGGCTGGCCAAGCGTCGCCTGCTCGGCAGTCATGAGGACGGTGACGTTCGTGACGCCAATCAAGTTGCCGATTTCGACCGGGTCGGTCACTTCGCGAAGGTCGAGGACCAGCGGCTTTTCCTCGGTGCCAAGCACGATGTTCTCGATGATGCCTGCTTCGTCGGTGTACTTGATCGTGCCCGAGAGCGCATTGCCGTTGCCGTTCACCGTGAAGTTGGAGTCTTCGTATGTGAACGTATCAGGAAGCTCTGTGTCGGTAAGCAGCCCGACTTCGACTGGGGTCTCGTCCGTATCAAGTCCCTGATATCCGACAGCCGTGGACGCGACCATGATCTCCTTGCCGTACTCGATGATCTCGTTCCAGCCAAGCAGGGAAGCTCCGGTAAACGCATACGCAGAGCCATCGCCAAGCGTCAGCGTGTACGGCCTGAAGCGCGACGGCACTTTCATATAGTCCAGAATGACCTGCGCAGTCTCGGAGTCAATCGCACCGACCATGCCGACAAGCAGGAGGTCTTCGCCGATTGCGACCGTCGGCGCCGCATCCGTGTCAGCCGTCAGCCTGAACTCGACGGAGCTGCCGCCTTCGGGAAGGATGCCGGTGAACGGGAATACGCCATCGGACTTTTCAACCGTCTGTCCGGGTTCGGCAGGCGCGCCGTGCGTGTCGGCATAGAAGCCGTCCTTGACTATGATGGACGCGCCGTTGTTCAGATGGATCGCCGCGCCGTAGCCTGCGCCC
>CACYCL010000024.1 GCA_902772905.1 uncultured bacterium
GAGCGAGGAACGGGACTCGAACCCGCGACAACCACCTTGGCAAGGTGGCACTCTACCAACTGAGTTATCCTCGCATCGCGAAAACAGTGTGTATTATACCACATACCACGCCCTGAGCGCAAGGGGGTATTTTTAAAAAAACTCGGCCCCAAGGGTCACGTGACCTTTGGAGGAAATGTAGCGTGACCTTTGCCTCGAAGGTAGCGTGACCTTTGGCCCAAAGGTCAGGTGACCCTTGGCCTGAGGGTAGCGTGACCCTTGACCCAAGTGTCAGGTGACCCTTAGCCCAAAGGAGAGGCGAGACGAAATGGAAAATTGTATGTTTTGTGCAAAACACGGCGGCGCGGCGACCGAAAAGGCCACGCGCGCCGCGTTATTGGAGCATCAGCTCCGTCTGAACATCGTCAGAAGGCGAGTTTCACCGGCTTCACGTGCCAGATGTCGCGGGCGTACTCCATAACAGCACGGTCGGACGAGAATCTACCGGAACGGGCGATGTTGATGAGCGACATACGGTTCCAGTGCGTCTTGTCACGATATGCAGCGTCAACTCGGTCCTGCGCCTCGCAGTAAGAGCGCAGATCCGCCAGCAACATGTAGTAGTCGTTGTAGTCGAGCAGGCTCCTGAGAATCGGATCGAAGAGCCCTGGCTCCAAGACAGAGAACACGTTCGCCTTTACCATGTCGAGCGCGGCGGATATCTCAGGGTCTGCGGCAGCGACCTCGCGCGCCGAATACACAGGACGCAGCCTCGCAACGTCCTCGGTGCGCATGCCGAATAAGAACATGTTGTCGTCGCCAACTTCCTGGTTTATTTCGACGTTTGCGCCATCGTATGTGCCAAGCGTCAGAGCACCGTTCATCATGAACTTCATGTTGCCCGTACCAGACGCCTCCATGCCGGCGAGCGATATCTGCTCCGACACCTCGGCAGCCGGCATGATCTTCTCGGCAAGCGAAACGCGGTAGTCTGGCAGGAATGCGACCGACACCTTGCCGCGCGTCTTCGGATTGGAATTTACCACTCCGGCTATGCCGTGGATGAAGCGAATGATGAGCTTCGCCATATAGTAGCCAGGCGCCGCTTTCGCAGCGAATATGAACTGACGCGGCACAGGATCGTAGCTCGGGTCGTTAAGTATCCTATTGTAGAACACTATGATGTACAGCGCAAGAAGCAACTGGCGCTTGTACTCGTGAAGGCGCTTCACCTGCACGTCAAAAATAGCGTCAGGGTTCAGCTCGATTCCGAGGTTCGACTTCGACCAGCTCGTGAGCTGGCGCTTGTTCGAATACTTGATCTTCGCAAGCGCATCAAGAAAACCAGCGTCCCCAGCAAACCGCTCAAGGCCCTTCAGCCCGTCAAGGCACGTGACCCATCCATCGCCAATAGTCTCGGTGATGAGCTGCGAAAGCATCGGGTTCGCCTTGAGGAGCCAGCGGCGAGGAGTGATGCCGTTTGTGACGTTGTGGAACTTCTCGGGCCACAGCTCGTAGAAATCCTTGAACAGGTTCTCCTTCAGTATCTTCGTGTGCAGCTCGGCTACGCCGTTCACGCTGGAAGAGCCAACCAGGCAGAGATTAGCCATGCGGACATACCTCTCTCCCGTCTCGTCAATGATCGACATGCGCTGAAGCTTGCCGACGTCCGCCGGATAGAGCGAGCTGATCTGCTGGAGGAAACGCCCGTTTATCTCGTAGATGATCTGAAGGTGGCGCGGCAGAAGCCTCTCCATCATCTGCACCGGCCACTTCTCCAGCGCCTCCTGAAGAATCGTGTGGTTCGTGTAGCCGGTGCAGCGGCGCGTCAAATCCCAGGCTTGCTCCCACTCAAAGCCTTCATGGTCGATGAGAAGGCGCATAAGCTCAGGGATAACGAGCGTCGGATGGGTGTCGTTCAGGTGTATGAACACCTTCTCGGGGAATGCATCCCATCCCTTGTTTATGCGGCGGTAGCGGCGAATTATGTCCCTTAGCGAGCAGGCGACGAAAAAGTACTGCTGCCTGAGGCGCAGCTCCTTGCCGGCCATCGTGTTGTCGTTCGGGTAGAGCACCTTTGTGAGGTTCTCGGCAAGCACCTTCGTCTCCACGGCCTTCACGTAGTCGCCCTTGTCGAAGTCCTGAAGGTCAAAGTCGTCCACCGCCTTCGCGCTCCAGAGGCGAAGCGAGTTAACTGCGTTGTTGTAGCCAACGATTGGAAGGTCGTACGGAACGCCTTCGACAGTTTCGGCGGGCTTCCACTGCCAGCGTTGGCGTCCGTCCTTGCCGGGACCGCACTCGACATGTCCTCCGAAGTGAATGCGCTGCGCGTATTCAGGGCGCGCCATTTCCCATGGATAGCCGTTCTTGAGCCAGTGGTCCGGCTCCTCTACCTGGCTGCCATTGACTATGCGCTGGCGGAAGATGCCATAGTCGTACCTGAGACCGTAGCCCATTCCCGCAAGATCGAGCGTGGACATCGAGTCGAGATAGCACGCGGCAAGGCGACCGAGGCCGCCGTTGCCGAGCCCCGCGTCTGTCTCGTAGTCTCTGAGGTCGTTCCAGTTGATGCCGAAGTCCTTCAGCGCCTCGCGGCAGATGTTGTCGGCCTTGAGGTTAATTACGTTGTTGCCAAGAAGACGGCCTATCAGGAACTCAAGGGAGAGGTAGTACACGCGCCTGGTGTTCTGCCGACCGTATTCCTCCTGCGTCGATATCCAACGCTCCACTAGCCTGTCACGAACGGCAGTCGCGAACGCGGTGTACTGGTCGCGCCGCGTTACGCGCGTATCACCCTTCGCAAGCGTATACCTCAAGTGCCACGCGAAATCGTCCTTGAGTCCGTCAACGGACATTTCAACGCGGTGGTCTGTCTTCTTCGTCATCTTGTCTTTCCCAGCTATGCAACAAACTATCAGAAGTTAAGAAAGTTCTTCACGGCCTCGGTAGCCTTCTTGGCTCCTTCACCCACGGCCTCGGTAGCCTTCTTGGTGCTCTCGCCAACAGCCTCGGTAGCCCTCTTGGTGCTTTCACCAACTGCCTCAGAGGCCTTCTTGGCTCCTTCGCCAACCGCACTCGCGCCCTGCGACGCGCCGTCGCCCAAGAACGAACCGAGCTTCTTGATGCCATCGCCCACGGCTCCTGCGGACTTTAGGATCTCCTTCCACACCCTCTCGACCACCTCGGCAACAGTCACGCCGTCGGACTCCTTGCCGAGATCGGTGAGCACGATGTCGGCCGGAACCGGTATCGTGATCAAACCAAATTTGACTTTCACGTTCTTGATTGAGAGGCGGTCAATGACGACCTTTCTTTCGGAGACATCCTCGACGGCGTCCTCGGTCTCGTCAGCGGCCTCGGCCTCCGCTTCAGCCTTGGCTTCCTCCAGCACGGACTTCTTCTCGGCCTTCTCTTTCGCCGCCTCGTACTTCTCTTTGCTTCCCGCAAGGTTGTACTGAATCTGCTTGAAGTTGTCGACGCCGTGCTCTCCGCCGCTCAGATACGACACGAATACGCCCTCGACTGCGATCTCTTCAATGTGCACGTACTTGTCGCAGAGCGTGGTCATTGCCGCATCGAACACAAGGTTGCTGAGCGAGACGGCGACCGGCTCGTCGTAGCCCTTCGGGTTGCCAAGGAGGAACTCGCCCATCTCGAAGCGCCCGGTATACGGGTTGAGGTACAGGTGACCGATGTTGAACTCGGTGTCAGTCATCTTCGGCACGACCGTATTGATTGTCGGCCTGACAATCGGGCCAAGCCAGAGCGGCAGGGTCATGACCAGCAGCAACGCAAGCGCGATTATGCCGCCGATTAAATATGCTATTACCTTCAGTATCTTTTTCATTTTAGTTCCTCCACTGTTATTTTTGTTCTGTGTCCAGAACCGATGGTCTCAACCTCCATTACGTTGGCCATCCACCGATCCCCAAATTTCTTTATGCGCGTTCCCCACAAACAGCGGAGCGGACGCTCGCCGTCAAACTCCTCCGCCTGCATGAGAGCTCCCGTCTTGCGGTCTATCCAGACACGGACGCGGCGATCTCCGTTTTTCATGACGACCACGGCGCACACCTGACCGTGGACGCTCTCGCCCTCGCGCTCGGCGTCAAAGGAAAAGTCGTCCCACCATAAATAGTCGAGAGTGAGATCGCTCCACGTCACGTCCGTGCCGAGGATTGATGCATCATTCGCTGCGGAGGGCCGCTCAAGAGCCACGCCGTCCACCGATAGCCGCGTCACTGAATTGGAGCGCGTAAGCGAATACGTATGCTCGGCCTTCACAATGCCCTTGCGGTTCCTGAGCGCTATGCGGCCGCTCAGTTCCACGTCAGGCGGAATTATCGTGCGGCAGCTCATGACAAGTTCGCGCGGCGTCGCATTTGTGGAAAGGAGCAGGCTGGCTATCATGGCGATCATTTAAGGGCAGCCTCCAGACGTTCGTCCTTTGCGCCGCCCATTGAGCGGCCAGTCTCGTAATATCGCCTCGCCGCACCAACGTTCGGAGGCTCTCTCTTGAGCATGAGATCAGCCATGTTGTAATATGCGTATGGACTGCGTGGATTTGACATGATGGCCTGGTCGAGCGTTGACTCCGCATCCTTCAGCTTGCCTTGCTCGACTTCCATGGCGGCCTTCAAGTTAAGCGCCATCGCATCGTTCGGCTTGGCAACCAGCATTTCGCTAATGCCAAGCTCCGCCGCCGCCCAGTCACCTTTCTCAATATCGGACATGACCCTTTCGCGCGGCGAAAGCGGACGCGAAAGCTTCTCTGGCGCCGTCGGCGCGACGGCAGGCTTCTTTTCTGACGGTTCCTTTGCTGCAATGCCCCCTTTCTCTACGTCTTCTTCGCCTTCGGCATCCTTGGACCCGCCAGCCTTGCCATCGGCCTTTGCACCGCTCTTGCCGGCACGTTCAGCAGCCAGTTTCTTCTCAAGATCCGTAGTGTCGCTGACTGCTACAGCCTTGGCATTAGACTTGATCTGCCCCAAGAGCAGCGAATCGATTGCCGCGTTCACGTATGCGCGCTTGTTGCGCAGCGTGGCAAACTCTGGCTTGTCCACACGGTCCGGATAATCATGCTCTACACGATCAAGCTCCGCCAGCGCGCGCCGATACGCCTCTATGGCCTCGGAGATTTTTCCATCGTCGGCAAAGTCAACCGCCGCGTCGATATTCGTCGACGCGCCTTCCATCAGCTCGGATAGACGCGGAATCCTTTTCCCACCGTCATCGTCATCCGAGCCGAACGGCCAATACCAGCTAGCCTGCACAACGCCGGCAAGGGCGACAGCTGCGGCCAGAATAGAGAACTTACCCATTTGGGGCGTATTATACCAAAAATGTTCGCATCTCGCTTAAGAAGTCTGGCGGCTCTGGCATTTCGTCACTGACGATGCAGCCTAAATGCGGCTAGAAGTATCAGCACAAAGCCCAAAACCGACCATGCGTCAGGCATCTGCCCGAAAAACGCAAAGCCAAGCGCGGCTGTGAAAAGTATGTTCGAGTAGTCATATACGGCAATGTCGCGCGGTGCAGCGTAGCCGTATGCAAGCGTTATACCAAACTGGCCAAGCGCACCGCCGGCGCCGGCGCCAAACAGTATTGCAACCTGGCTCCATGTCATCGGGTCGAAGTGCACCATCATGAACGGCACCGATGCCAGACATGAAAATGCACTGAAGAACAACACAATGAAAGCAGGATCGACAGCATACCGCCTAAGTGCCCTGACACACGCATACGCACCGCCGGCGCAAACGCCGCTGAGAAGCCCCATCGCAAGCGGAAACGCCGCCTCTCCGGCAAAGCCAGGCTTGGCAACGAAGACAACGCCCACGAACGCCACAATGAGCGACACAATCTGATGCACACCCACCTTTTCGCCAAGAAGCAGCCACGCGAAAGCCACCGTGAAGAACGGCGCGGTTTTGTTCAAAGTCTGTCCCTCGGCAATGGGAATATGGCCAAGCGCATAGAAATTCGCGAAGATTCCGCACGTTCCAAGCGCACTACGCAATACAAGCAATCCAACGGACCTTGCGGTCAGTCGTCCGCTTCGAGACGAAAGCCATCCACCGCGAACAAACACAGCGAATGCTATCGTGACAGCGATTACGTTGCGGAAAAAGCTTTTCTGAAAACTCGATATGGGAGCGCCGAAGTCGTCAGCCAGGCGAACGAACGTCGCCATCAGCGCAAAGCCAAAGGCACTTGCGGTGATGGCGACGATTCCCTTTGCCCTGCCAGTCATCTTAGAAGCGCAATCGCCCGCGTCATAGCGCAGCGGCCAGCGCCTCTCCGAACGCCGAGCAAGACACTTCTTTGGCCCCCTCCATCTGGCGTGCAAAATCGTACGTTACCGTCTTAGCAGCGATTACAGCATCCATTGCGTCAATTATGCGGTCTGCAGCTTCCGTCCAGCCCATGTACCTGAGCATCATTTCACCGGAAAGTATGAGAGAGCCTGGATTCACCTTGTCGAGTCCGGCATACTTGGGCGCAGTGCCATGCGTAGCCTCGAATACAGCCGCGCCGGTCTGATAGTTTATGTTGGCGCCAGGAGCAATGCCTATGCCTCCGACCGTGGCCGCAAGCGCATCAGACACATAGTCGCCATTCAGGTTCAGCGTCGCTATCACATCGTACTCGGCCGGCCGCGTAAGTATCTGCTGAAGGAACGCGTCGCAGATGCAGTCCTTGACGACGATCTCGCGCCCCGTCTTGGGATTCTTGAACGAGCGCCACGGGCCCTTGTCGATCAGCTTCGCGCCATACTCGCGCTCGGCGAGCGCATAGCCCCAGTCCCGGAACGCCCCCTCGGTGAACTTCTGGATGTTGCCCTTGTGGACGAGCGTGACGGACTTGCGGTCATTTGCAACAGCGTAGTCGAGGGCCGCTTTCACAAGACGCTCCGTTCCCTCCAGCGAAACCGGCTTAATCCCTATAGACGCCGTCTGCGGAAAGCGTATTTTCCTCACTCCCATCTCGTCGATAAGAAACTTCTTAACTCTCTCGACCTCAGGCGTTCCGTTCATCCACTCTATTCCGGCGTATATGTCTTCCGTGTTCTCACGGAAAATCACCATGTCCGTCAGCTCTGGGTGTTTCACCGGAGACGGCACTCCCTTGAACCACCTGACAGGACGGAGACAAACATACAAATCAAGTGCCTGACGCATCTGCACATTGATCGAGCGTATGCCGCCGCCTACGGGCGTGGTGAGCGGCCCTTTGATCGACACAAGACAGTCGCGGCAGGCATCGAGCGTAGCCTGCGGAAGCCATTCGCCAGTAGCGTTGAACGCCTTCTCGCCCGCAAGAACTTCCTTCCACTCTATCTTGCGCTTGCCACCATATGCCTTGTCGACAGCCGCATTCCACACGATCATAGCCGCGCGCGTGATATCCGGGCCGGTTCCATCTCCCACAATGAACGGGATAATAGGATTCTCGGGAACGCACAGCTTCCCGCCCTGCATAGTTATCTTGTCTGCCATGACTGCGTATTATACCATAAACACGGCACGTCGCTGACACACACCCTATAAAAGCCCCGTCCGTGACATGCGCTTTTTACCATATAGGAGCGCCAGAAGCACCACGTACCAGGAAAGGCACATCCACAGAGGCCAGCTGCCTGTTTCAATGTTCGCTCCGGGCAGCCGCGCTATCACCGAAGATACACCGACCATCGCGTGAGTGAACAGCGCGGACAAGTTGTTGAGGTGCGCGGCTATCGTCTCCGACACGAAACTCGTCAACACCCCCAGAGCCCCGGCCATGACAGTCACCGCCGCGGAAGGAAGAAGAAGCAAATTGGCGACAAGCCCGCCAGGCGTAACACGGCCAAAGACATGTGCCGCAATCGGGATTCCCCCCGCCCAAGCCGCAAACGTCACCCACAACGTCTTCGCGACAGCACTGCGCATGGCAGCACCGCAATCAACGGCAAGCAATATCGACAGCATAACGGCAAACGACAGCGCGCATCCTACATCGCCGATCTTCTGAGGATCGCATAGGTACACCGCGAGAAACGCAAGCGCCCATGCCCTCGTTCCGTCAGCTCGCCGCCAAAAAAGAGGGGCCGAAAGGTATAACGACGCCATAAGCGCCGCCCGCACCGCGCTGGGCGGCATGCCGACAATCCATACATAGAACCAGACGAGCGGCACGGATGCAGCGCCGGCAATGCGGCGCGGCACAAACAGAATGCGCAGAAGCCCGTAGAGCAGCTGCACCACGGCCATAACGTGCAACCCCGATATGGCGAACACATGAATTGTGCCAGACTCTATGAAAACACGCCTTGCACTTCGGGGCAAACACCGCCTCTCGCCGAGCAGGATGGCCCTATTGAGCACGACGGCATCTGAGTCATGTTCAAGCCCGATTGCCACGCGCCGCGAAAGACTCTTCCGAACCTCCGCCGCACATGAACCAGCGAATGCGCTTGCCGACGGCATCGCGTTCGCTCGCCTGCGCATTTTCGCCGCGCGCATCCATGGCTGAAGGCGATTGCTTCTCTCGACATTCACCGACGAGAAGAGAAACATGGCCGCACCGACGAAGAACAGGAACAGGAAACGCCATCCTCGCAAAGCGAGACCATATCCGAACAAAACGGTAAGCAGCGCCAGCAACGCCGGCATCGGCCACGCCTCAGCGCATCTAGGCGCAAGCGAAGCGACATACTCTCCTGCCGCCAGCGCCGCGCAAGACATCAGCCAATATATACTTCGCACTCGACACTCCTTTCTCTCCGGTGGTCAAGCGCTATGATATCAAATCGCGCTGAAAGAAAAATTAAGCGAAAATTAACACTGCCCACACTTCAAAGCAAGCGTAGAAGCGCGACAGCTGGCTATGCGCACCAGGCGTCGGCATGCTCAGACTGCACCTCTTCGGCGGAAACAAATGCGGCTGATCAGCTGATCGAAGCTCTCTGCGCCAGACAGTATCTCAATAGCTATGCGCAGGTAAAGACACCGAACAGGCGAAGTCTCAAGGCGAGGGAAGCGAACAGCATCCTTCTCTGTCGTGACCAATGCATCGGCGCCCATGTCGGCCGTGCGGTTCAGCGCGTACAGTATCTCGCTCGCGGCGTAGCGGTGGTGGTCGGCGTATCGCTCGCACCACACAACTTTCGCACCAAGAGCTCGCAACGAATTTTCGAAGCCCTTGGGCGATGCTATGCCTGAAAGCGTGCATGCGGTCTTGCCCTGAAGCCAGGCAAGAGGAAACTCCTCGCGGCTCCAGACGTCCTTTAGCGACTTCGGCGCGTGAACGCATTCGACAATCTCGGCGGTCGTGTTGTACTTTCGTATTTCCCCGCGAACGCCAGAAACATCGCCCTTGCACTTCGTAAGAAAGACAATGTCGGCTCGGCGAAGATTGCGCGCCGGCTCGCGGAGGATTCCGCGCGGCAGCATGTTGCCGTTGCCGAACGGGTTTGTCGCATCCACAAGCACGACCTCGATGGAGTGCTTCAGCCGCTGGTACTGAAAGCCATCGTCCAAGATTATCGTGTCGCAACCAAGGCGCTTTACCGCATACCGACCAGCCTTTACGCGGTCACGATCGACAACGACGGCCACGCCAGGCAGGTTCGACGCCAGCATGTACGGCTCGTCGCCGCCTTCTGCCGAGTCCTTGAGCACGTGGCGGCCATCCGACACCACAAGCGGAGGCGTCACGACCTGCGTGACCATGCGCACCCACCACGGAGCCTCCTTGCGGCGGTAGCCGCGAGACAGTATCGCGACCTTCCTGCCTTCGGCGGCAAGCGTACGGGCGAATATCTCCGTCACTGGTGTCTTGCCTGTGCCTCCGGCGGTCACGTTGCCAATCGATATGACCTGCACTCCAAGTGGAAAGCGTCTTATGACGCCAATGCGATAAAGCAGATACCTCGCGCCGACGATAGCCGCGAACACAAAGCTCAAGGCCTTCAGAACGGCAAGCAGCAGACAGACGCCGACCGGCTGGTCGCGGTCGGCCCCACGCTCCTGGATGAGCTTTACGAGGTATGTTTCAACCCGCTCGAATCCGCTCTGCCTGGCCTTGCGCATTGCGCATCACCTTCCGAAGACGTTGCCACTGTCGGCGCCAAAGCACCTGAGGTAGATGTAGAAGCCGAACGACCAGTCGTCGTCATAGTGGTAGCCATCCATCGTCGTGAAGGAGTTTTCGTACTCAACTATGAAACGGAAGCCGAGGCAATCTGTCAGATAGTCAATCCACCCGCCTACGCTGTCGACCTCGTTCTCGCGAATATCCCACCTGAGACGCGGCCCCCATGCAAGCCAGTCGCATATCTTGTGCTCAAAGCCAATCTCGGCAATGTGGAAGCGCGCCTCGCCCTGCTCTTCGACGGGCGTCGAGGCGAAATCCCAGTAACGGTGACGACGCAGGTTGTACATGGCGTGATACCTCAGGTCGGACGACACGCACTGGCTCAGGCCTGCGGAGGCGTATGCTATGCGATTATGGTCAGAATCATATTCGCCGCGCACACCAAGGGTCGTGTCGCCGTCTGGCGTCCAGCGAATCCGCGCACCGGGCACGAACGCTCCGCCATGGTAGCCGTAGTTCGGGTAGCCGGGGTAGGCAAGCCTGCGTAGGTCGCCGCCTTCCGTGTGCGTGGCGGCGTTGAACTGAGCCGCAACGTATGCGTCCACGTCAAGTACCTGCCTGAAGGAGCCGCGCTCGTCGGCAGCCGCCCATGTATTGCGCAGACCAGGCGTCACGCCGTAGTAGGAATACGGCAGGCCACGAGCGCGCCCTGCGAACTGGTCCTCCCACGTAAGCGACGCATCAATGTTGTCGAATACATACGGACGACTCCCTCCGTCCATTCCGGAAAGCCATGCCTCCTGCGCCAGCACGTCGAAGTAAGGCTCTATGACATGACGCCACGTCTCGTCAATGTTTGCCGTACCGCGAGCGGCGAATGTGGCGCCAAGCTCGCCAATGGACCTGAAAGCCTTGCCCTCTTCGGTCGACGGGCCCCAACCCACGAGGTCGCTTGAACCCGCTTCGCTCCAGTACGTTCCACGGTAGCCGGCACGCGGAACGACCGAGAGGACATCCCATAGCGCCTTGAACGGCGCCGTGAGGCGATGGTACGTATCGAAGCGAAACGCCTTGTAGTCTGCCCAGGGGCCAGGGTTCGTGCCATACCTCGACCGGATGCCGGCGGCATATTCCGCATAGTCGCGGGTCAGCCAGCCAATGCGGCTCTGAGACTCGTAGTTTACCGGAAGAACGTTGAGCGGCAATGGATTTACGTCGAAGTACGCCTCTGGCAGGCGTCCAGTCATGCCGTAGAAGTCATTGAGCCTTCCTGAGACCTCCAAGCCGCCAGAAAACGCGTCCTCTAGGTGTTCCCAGAACACGCCGCTGTTTGGATACGTGACCCAGCTGTCCTTCAGGCTCAGCAGCGACCTGCGCCAGAAGTCCATCGACACAAACGAGTCGGACAGATGCGTTCCGCGCACTCTTACGACGTCGCGCTCGGTAGCGTCCCATACATGCTCAAGCGTGGCAATGTGACGGTTGCGGTTGACGTCGCTTCCTCTGTTCGAGGAGTATTCGCCCCAGTCGTAGCGGTCGTAATCCTCGTCCCAGGCATGATAATAGCTGAAAGAACCATACCCGAAGCTGCCAAGATTCCATTTCAGGTCCTCGCCGACGGCCACTCCGTTCTTGTATCTGAGATCGAGTCGCGTTGCGCCGGTAAGCCACCATGTATCGTCCATGTACTTCGTGTCGCCAAGAAGGTGATATCTGCTCTTCGTCAGAAGATAAGCGCCCCAGCGACTCGTGTAGCCTGGCATCCAGCTGAAGCCACAGTCGGTTTCGAGCGGGTAGTACATGTACGGCAGCCAGAACACTGGAACCTCCCAGAAGCGCAGCCAGGCATTCCTTAGAACGACATAGCCATGTTCTTGGTATTCAAGCTCGCCCGTCACATTCCAGTGAGTGTGGCCCACTTCGTTTGTGCACGTGGTCGCGTACGTCGGGAACGGGAACATGAACTTCCCGTCGGCGGTCTTCGACAGGCATTCCGCCCTGAGCGTGTAGGGGCTGCGCACCGCAACCACATGGCCGGTGGCGACTGCGGCCTTGGTCACCGGGTCGACTGCGACTCGGTCGGCGGTGAACGTCAGGACCTGCGAGGCGATCGCCGTCAAAAGCATGTTTGTAGTCATGACTGCGAATACAATACTTGGGAGGTTGCCGCATCTAGTATCGAGAACGCCTCGGGGTGGCGGTGCAGTTCCGAGACGAAGGTAAGGCGCGTGTTGAATTCCTTTTGAAGCTGCGACAGTATTTCGCTGTCTTCAGTTCTCAGGCGCTGCATGACCTGCGGGGCGATGACGATCTTCGGCTCGAATGGGCGATTCTCGGTCTCTGCCTTTCTAAGCAGCGACACGAGACGGCGCTGAATTTCTATCGAAATCGCCATCGGCGACTTCACGAAGCCGCCGCCGCGGCAATACGGGCAGCGAGACGTGAGCTGCGACAGGATGGACTGGTCCTGGCGCTGGCGCGACATCTCGAGAAGGCCAAGTTCAGAGATGTCCAGCACATTGGTGCGCGCCCTGTCGCGCTTCAAGGCGTCCTTCAGCTTGCGCACGACCTCGCGCTGGTGCTTGCGGCTCTTCATGTCTATAAGATCGAGGATGACAAGCCCTCCGATGTTCCTCAGTCGCAGCTGTCGCGCCACTTCGTCCACGGCCTCAAGGTTGACCTCGCGTATTGCGTCCTCCTGGTTGCCCTTGCCCTTGTAATGGCCCGTGTTGACGTCTACGGCGATGAGCGCCTCCGTCTCGTCGATCACAAGGTAGCCGCCTGACTTCAGCGGCACCTGGCGCGCAAACGCGTCGTGCAACTGTCGCTCTATGCCGAAATGCTCGAATATCCCGGTCACGCCGTCAAAGCGGCGAATCTTGGTCCTGGCGCGACGAGAGATGCGCGACGCCATCTCGCGCATGGACTCGAAAGTCTTCGCGTCGTCGATTATTATGGCGTCCACGTCCTCCGTGAGCCAGTCGCGGATAACGCGCTCGCACAGATCCGGCTCTTGGAAAATGCAGCACGGCGTACGCAGCGTTTTGACGTTGCCCTGCATCTCATTCCACGCCGCCAGAAGGCTCCTGAGATCGCGGGCGAATGCGCGCGCCGACGCGCCAGCGCCGACAGTGCGAACGACTAGGCCGACGTTCTCCGGAAGCGGCAGCTTGTCCAATATCTTCTTAAGACGCCTGCGCTCGTCGGCGTCGCCTATCTTCTTCGACACGCCGCGAATCTTCGTGCCAGGCATCATGACGAGGTAGCGGCCTGGGATCGAGAGATTCGCCGTAACGCGCGGCCCCTTCGTCGAAATCGGCCCTTTCGTGACCTGAACGATGATCTCCGAGCCCGGAGGGAAGCGCTTCGCAACTTCTTCGTCGGACAGCCTCGCGGCCTTGCGCCCTCCGCCCTTCTTCGAGTCGTTCTTCTGACGGCGTTCACGTTCGTCGTCATCGTCGAGGAGCGCGTCAGCATCGGGCGTCATGTCCCAATAGTGCAGAAAGGCGTTCTTCTTCAGGCCTATGTCCACGAACGCGGCCTGAAGGTCGTTCTCAAGGTTCTGCACGCGCCCCTTGAACACACTGCCGACAAGTCGCTCCTCTTCGGGGTGCTCTACCATGAACTCCTCGAGGCGGCCATCTTCCATGACGGCTACGCGCGTTTCGAGTCGTTCGACGTTTATGATGATCTCGCGCTTCATTCTTGTGCGCTTGAGCCATCCGAATAGATTGATCATGTTTGTTGTTCCTCCCTGTGTATCGTTACGCTTTGAATGAGACCGAGCCCACACATGACCGTTACCAGAAACGTGCGGCCGGAAGAGATGAAAGGCAGCGGCAGCCCCGTGATTGGCACAATGCCTATCGACATGGCGATGTTCACGTAGACGTGCGCGAAGACGAGAGTGGATACGCCGAGCGCCAGAAGCCGTCCTCGCCCGTCGGTCGAAACTAGCGCCGCACGGCATCCGCAGCCGAGCAGCGCCGCAAAAAGAGCAAGGAGCACGGCAGACCCAACAAAGCCAGTCTCCTCCGCCCAGACGCAGAAGATAAAGTCGTTCATGGATATGGACTGCGGCAGATACTTCAGATGGTTCATCTCGCCACGCCCGATCCCCTTGCCGGAGAAGCCACCAGAGCCAATGGAAATCTTTGCCTGCCGCAGGTTGTATCCGGCACCCGTCACATCGGTCTCGGGGAAGAGAAACACCTTCACGCGCCTGACCTGGTGCGGCTTTAGCGGCACAAACCGCATTATCTGCTCCCTGCGCGCCGCAGGGACGCCGGGCCGCTCCGCCTCGTATACTGCTCCAAGCACTGCCAACGCCGCAATTCCGCCAAGAGCTGCGATGGCCGCAAGCCCCCTGCGCCACACTCCAGCCGCAAAGGCCATCACGGCAACAGCCGGGAGAAGCGTCAGCGCAGTGCCAAGATCAGGCTCGGCAAGGATGAGCGCTACGGGAATGCCGACTGCAACGGCCAAAAGCAGAAACGCCCTGAATCCCGCAACCTGGATGTTGAGCAGCGGTATCCGACGCCGTCCGAACAGCCACGCGACGAGAGAGATGACGAACAGCTTCGATATTTCGCTTGGCTGGAAGAACCACAGCCAGCGCCTTCCGCCATACACCGACGTGCCGAACACCAGCACAGCCACAAGGCAGGCTATGGCGACGACGTATCCTGGCAGCGCAAGGAAATCCAGCGTACGCCGGTAGTCCACCGCCGCAATCGCGAAATACAGCGTCAGGCCAACCGCAGCGGTCACCAGGTTGTTCACCCACATCCCGTGGAAGACCGTCTCGGCGCGTGCGCTCCCGGCCGACCAAATTGCCACGGTGCCTGCCGACACCAGGGCGAGCATCACTGCCAGCATGAGCCAGTCGAATCTTGCCAGGAACGTCTTCATGTGCCGTCCTCCGCAAACATCGCCTTGAGGATCTCGCAAACCTTCGGGGCCGCGGTAAGCCCGCCCGACTCTCCGTTCTCGACAACCAGCGCCACGGCAGCCGTAGGCGCATCCGACGGCGCGTACGCTATGAACCAGGCGTTTTTCCTGCGCGACGAACCAGCTCCGACTTCAGCGGTGCCGGTCTTTCCGGAAACAGAAACCGGCACTCCCTCGCCGCCGCGCCAGCCCGTCCCTCGCAAATTTCCGTCGCCGGCAACGACCATGCGCATTCCTTTGCGCACGATTCGAAGGTGGGATTCCGGGAAAGGAAGCGGACGGGACTCCGGTGCGGCATCCAGCCTGAGATGCGGTGTCACTAGGCTGCCAGTGCCAATGGCGCCCGCGACCATGGCCATCTGAAGCGGCGTGGCCAGCAGCATCCCCTGCCCTATGGACATCTGCGCGAGATCACCGGGATACCACTTCTCGCCGTACGTGCTCATCTTCCAGTCGCCGTCAGGAACGACTCCGGCGCGGTCCACGCCGAGGTCGAGCCCCGTCTTGGAGCCAAGCCCGAACACCCTCGCCGCGCGGCAAAACGCATTTGTGCCGGTAGTCATGCCGAGATTGCAGAAGAATGGGTTGCAGCTCTTCATGAGCGCATGGCACATGTCGAGCGGTCCGTGCCCCCATCGGCTCATGCAGCGGAGCGTCATGCCGCCGCATGCGTATGCGCCAGTGCAGATGTACTCCTCGTCCGCCGTGTGCCCAGCTCCGAGCGCCGCAAGGGCTGTAACGGGCTTGAACGTCGAGCCTGGCGCGTACGCACCTCCTGTCGCACGGTTGAGAAGCGGCTTCGCCGGATCGTCTATGTACCGCGCGTACGTCTCGGTGCTCAGCGTGGGCACAAACGCGTTCAGCTCGAATCCCGGCGCGCTCGCAAGCGCCAGCACTTCGCCGTTGCGCGGATCCATGACGACGCACGCGCCTCGTTCGCCCTGCAGCTGGCGCTCCACCTCCTTCTGGATGCGCAGGTCTATCGTAGTCGCAATGTCCGGCCCGGGCGTCGCATCCAAAACTGTCCATTCGCGGATTGCGAACCCACGCGCGTCGACAAGCAGCTTCATTTCGCCTGGCACGCCGCGCAGAAAGCCGTCGTAGTACGCCTCAAGGCCGGAGCGCCCGCGCATTTCCGGCGCGAAATAGCTGAACTTCTCGTCACCGGACTGAATCTCGCCTCTATCGCGTCCAACATAGCCAAGCACGTGCGATGCCAGCGAGCCGCCCGGATAGACGCGCTCCGCCGTCTTTATGACCGTAAAGCCGGCGAATTCGCGCTCGCGCTCGGAAAATACCGCAAGCTCCCGCTCGCCAATGTCGCGCCACACATAGAGCGGCAGCGCCAGCGACTGCGACACATGGCGGCTTATCGCCATGCGCGAAAGCGGCGACGGTCGACCGATCGCCTCGCCAACCTCCTTTATGCCGCGCTCTATCGCCGACACCGTGTTCGACCATGAACGCTTCTCGAAGCCGGATGGAAGGCACACTATCGACAGCGACGGCCGATTCCCCGCCATCACTTCGCCGTGCCGATCCAGTATGCGCCCCCTCAGTCCCGCCGTCTGCATACGCCGCACCGACTGCCTCGCCGACGCATAGTTGTAATCTGCGGCGGATGTCACCTGCAGCGCGCGCAAGCTTACGGCGAGATGCACGATGCCCGCGGCGAACACAGCGGCGACCACCCAGCAGGGAAGGCTCCCCGCGCTCGACTCAGCCCTGTTCGCCAAGCGCAGCCCTCCTTTCGGCGATGCCGAGCACCCACCATACCGCAAAAGCCGTCGCAACGCCAATCGGCAGCGCAACAAGTATGCGCACAAAAACGCCGCCGCCAAGCCCGCCCGTCCACGCTGACAGCCACACCTGATACGCCGGGAACGTCAACAGCGCGGCGGCACGCGGCAGATCCGCCCGCCGCGCAAACACCACCGCGAGCATGAAGAAGCTGACGCTGGTCATCGGCGGCAAAGACGAAAGCGCATCCTCCATGCCGCCACCGGCAGCGGCGAATAGCATCGCACCGGCCAGCGGCAGACGAACTGCGAAAAACTGTGCGGACGTCAAAAGCACCGGGAACCCTATTCCAAGCGCTTTCGGCATAAGCTCCTCTGCGCCTGCCCCAATGCACAGCACAACGAGCCCGAAAAGCAGATCTAGCAAACTATTTCGCACAGCGTATGAACACGTCCTCCAACGTAGAATAGTCGACTGACGGCAGCACTTCGCCCTCAAGGGCCAGCCCGTCGGAATCGCAGCGGACGCGGATCAGCGTCCCAACCTCTATGCCTCGTGGGAACACCCCTCCCCGGCCCGAAGTCAATACACGCGAGCGCGGCGGAACGTCAGCATCGCCCATCAGGTGCTTCAGCACAAGCACATCATCGTCGCCGCCGGAGAGAATGCCGCGCAAGCCGCCGGATTCGGTCTCTATCTCACATGCCGCCTTGACGGTTCCCTCGGTCACAAGCGCAATCTCAGCGGTGTGCGGCGTCACGTCCGAAACGCGTCCGACAAGCCCATCGGGCGAGACCACCACCGCCCCCTTGACCACGCCGGCCATAGACCCTTTGTCCACTCGTATGCGGTTGCCTATTCCAGCCGCGCCTCCGCCGGACGACAGCACTCCAGCCGCCAACCAGCGGCCTGGCGCTCTAGTTGCATAGCCAAGCGCATCCCTCAGCCGCGCGTTCTCGTCTTCAAGCCGTTCGACCTCTCCACGGAGGATTGCAAGGGACGCAACTTCGCGCCTGAGGCGTACGTTCTCCGCCATTGCTGACGAACCTCGGAAAAGACCAACCACACGCGTCCACACCCGACGCGAAAACGCCTGTTTGGCACGTTCCGCCGGATAGACAGCCTCCACCGCCGCAGAACGCCAACAGACCAGAACGGCCGTTATTGACGCCGCCAATGCAATTGCCGCGTATGTTCCGTTCGTTCCTGCCTTCACGAAGCCCGCCTGTTGCGGGCGAGGAAGTCGAGTTCGTTCATGACGACACCTGTGCCCTCGGCAACAGCCGAAAGCGGATCATCGGCCACAACGACGGGCAGCCCCGTCTGAGCCGCGAGGAGCTTGTCGAGACCCGCGAGCTGGGAGCTGCCCCCAGACAGCACAAGACCGCGATCTACAAGGTCAGCAGCTAATTCCGGCTCGCAGCGGTCGAGCGTGGTGCGAACGGCATCCACGATCAACGCAACCGGATCCTTTAGTGCGTCCCTTATCTCCTCGGAGGTTATCGTCAAAGTCTTCGGCAACCCCGCCACTATGTCCCTGCCGCGCACCTCGAGCGTCTTCTCCTCGCCCGTTGGGTACGCGCTGCCTATCTTTATCTTGATCTCTTCCGCCGTACGTTCGCCAATGAGAAGGTTGTATACGCGCTTCATGTGGCTCATAATCGCATCATCCATCGCATCGCCGCCAGCCTGCCTGGCCGAATAGCTGTGCACAATGCCAGCGAGGGATATGATCGCCACCTCGCACGTACCGCCGCCAATGTCGACGATCATGGAGCCAGCCGGTTCGGACACCGGGAGGCCGACGCCGATCGCCGCGGCCATAGGCTCCTCTATGAGGAACACCTCGCCTGCGCCAGCAGCATGGGCAGCATCCTCAACGGCGCGTTTTTCCACTTCGGTTATGCCGGATGGAACTGCGATGACCATACGCGGCTTGGCATATTTTGAGTAAAAGCGCGGCGGACAAACCTTCTCGATGAAACTTCTGATCATCGCCTCGGTGATGTCGAAATCGGCTATCACGCCCGATTTCATAGGGCGAATGGCTACGATGTTGCCAGGAGTTCTGCCAAGCATGCGCTTAGCCTCTTCGCCGACGGCCATAACGCGCTTGGAGCCGGCCTGAATAGCGACAACCGACGGTTCGCGGAGCACGACGCCGCGATCTTTTACGTAAACAAGCGAGTTAGCGGTACCGAGATCGATACCGATATCCGTGGAAAAGAACGACTTTAGTTTTCCAAGCATCGCCATTAACACCTTACAATTTGAGTTTGGAGTGTATTTTATCGTAAAACTCGGCGTGGGTCAAGAGCGTACTTGAAAAATTTTTCGGCCGAAACGCCTCGCCATGCGAGTCGCGTTTATGTCGCTCATCACGTCGTCGAGCCGATTGAGATCAATCCCGATACATGCCGTCGAATACCCTCTTGACTGGTCCCGTAAGTGTAATGACGCTGAAGCGATTGCCATCGAATTCGCCGCCCACCACAAGTTCGTAGCCTAGCGATGTCACTACGCGAACAGGGAATGACAGTCCATGCTGCGCAACGCCCACAAGCGCCGCAGCCACCGAGCCGGTGCCGCATGCGCCGGTCTCGGCCTCTACGCCACGCTCATAGGTACGTATCGAAAGTTCGCTCGGTGGATTGTAGGCGACGAAATCAACGTTAGTGCCGTCTGGGGCGTATTCCCCGGAAAAGCGAATGCGTCGTCCTTCACCCTCGACATCAACGGACTTGAGATCGTCCACCGGCACTATGGCATGCGGCACGCCGGAGTTGACGAAGTTGTCCCTTACATCCCTCGGATCAGGCAAGGATATCTTCACTGTACCAGGCGCGACAATCTCCGCCTCCACATCACCTGCACGTGTCTCGAACCGCATCCTGTCGCACTTCGCAGCGCCTATCTCGCGCGCAAACGCCGCAACGCACCGCGCCCCGTTTCCGCACATGTCAGCCTCGGAGCCATCTGGATTGAAGAAACGCATTTTGAAGTCGGCTCGGCTTGACGACTGCACAAGAATCACGCCCTCGCATCCGATTCCGACGCCGCGCGGCGCAATCTTCGCGATGCACCGTCCGCTCTCGGCCGGAAACGTCCCGTCCCGGTCGTCAATCATAACGAAGTCGTTCCCGGCTCTGTGCATCTTGACGAACGGTATCTGCATCAGAACCACCAAGCCTTCTGTTCGGGAACCTCCGCGCCACCGGTGAACCGAATGAGATCCATAAGCACGTTGAAGCCCTCATCAAGAACGACGTCGTCCTTCTTCGGTTCATTGCGGCGCCGGCGTTTCTTTTTCTTCTTCTCGTCCGATTCGTCGTCAGCGTCGTCAACGTCGTCCAGTTCACGCAACTCGCGGTCGGCAGCCATCTGCGCCTTGCGCGTCTCGTATTCGAGCGACACGTCCACGCGCTCGGAAATGGCCTTCATGCCCTTTACGTTATCCACATGGCGACGGAAGCGTTCGTTGTCAGAGGTGCGCGCGGATGAAAGCTCCTTCAGCACCGGCACGTACTTCTGCAGGTTCCACGAAGGGCGATACTCCGAAGGAAGTATGCAGCTGAACGGCAGCGCATACGTGAGCTTGTCTTCTCCGATGTCGAGGGAGTCGAGGAGCGAAGGCAGATGCACATCCGCCTCTACGCCCTCAACCTGCGTGGAGCGTCCGTTTATGCGGTAGAACCGCGCCGTAGTTATCTTCATCGAGCCGTACTTCTCTGGCCCCATGCCAAGTACCGTCTGAACTGTACCCTTGCCGTGCGTTCGCACGTCGCCCAGCACGATTGCGCGTCCGGTGTCTCGCAGATGCCCTGCGACAATCTCCGACGCGCTGGCGCTGGCGCGATCAGTCATCACGACTACCGGCTTCTTGAACGCAATCGGATTGCCCGGTGGAATCGGCAGGCAGCCTACGGTACGCACGTCGCGTATCTGAACAACCGGGCCAGACTGCACGAACAGCGCCGAAAGCATGACAGCCTCACGCAGCGAACCGCCGCCATCACCGCGCAGGTCGAGCACCAGCCCTTCCACGCCCTGGGCGTTGAAGTCGCAGAGGTAGCGCGCCACGTCCATGGAGCAGCTGCGGAATCCGCTTTCCGACGGTTTCTTGTCCATTGTGCCGTAGAAGCTCGGCAGATACACGTAGCCCAGCTTGCGAGTGATCCCCGCGAGCGTTACGCGCTCCACACGCCCAGTCGCAGCCTGGTCTTCTAGCTTTATCTCGTCGCGCTCTAGTTCGATGAGCTTCTTCGTGCCGCCTGTCGGGTCGCTGCGCGGCACGATCTGCAGCGTCACGCGCGTGCCCTTCGGCCCGCGAATCTTCTTTATGGACTTCTTCATCGGCTGCCACATCACGTCTTCCATCTCGCCGTCGCCCTGCCTCACGCCGACAATCTTGTCGCCCTCATTGATGCGCCCGTCGCGGTCGATGGGGCCGCCGGGCATTATCTCGACTATCTTGAGCGCGCCGTCATCCATGGACAGCACAGCGCCGACACCGCAGAGCGTAAGGTTCATTTCCATGTCGAAGTCCTCCTTCGACGCCGGGGACATGTATTCGGTGTGCGGGTCATACGCACGGCAGATGGCTGAAAGATAATGCTGCAGCACCGCCTCTTCGTCCGGCTCGGTCAGCACCGTCACATACTGGCGGTACTTCTTTATGAGATCGGTAGCGGCGTCAAGCCTGTTGGTGGACTTATCGAGATCGTGGTTTATTTTCATCACGAGGACTTCGTTCTTTAGTCGCCGCCTCCAATGGTCCTCTGCCTCGTCCTTGTCGGCGGGCCACGGCGCGTCCTTGCGCTTGATGCGGTAGGTCTCGTTCGTGGAGAAGTCCCACTCGGCGCTGGCGAGCAAGTTCGTGGCGAAGTTGACGCGCTCGTGCAAACGCTCGACATAGAGCGAATACACGTCAAAGCCAAAGCTCACGTCGCCTGCGCGGATTTCGTCGTCTATCGTCTTCTCGTGCGCAGAAAGGCGCTCAAGGTCGCTTTTGAGGAATACCGAATGATCGAAGTCGTAGAACGTGACGAGATTGGTCCACGCGCGCTGCGATATCTCGTCGTTCAGGCGCTGCTGGAGCACATGGTACTTTGGCAGCATGTCGCCAAGCCTGCGTGCGATGTTTCCATAGTAGCTGCGCGGCTCTACCGCGCCAGGCGCCGCAAGCGCCACAAGCGCCGCCGCAACGGCAGAAAGTGCTGTTTCTCTCATGTGATCCTCCAACTTACATGTTTTCCATAAGTCTAACAAGCCTCTCCAGTTCTGCAGGAGGTATAACCACCCGGTCAGACGCGAAGCTTTCCCTCAGCTCCGAGGCGTTCATTACTATCGTGCCCTTGATGTTTGCACGGCGCGCCGTGAAAGTGTCGGACGCAAATGCCAGCACCGGCGTGACATCGCCCTTCCATCCGGCATCCGCAAGACCGGCCTTGACAAACGCCGCCTCGCGGCTCGCCTGTGCAAGCGGAGAGCGATCAGGGAGCTGGCCGTCCAACAGAATGCGCCCCTCCTCGACGGTCACAGCGCCTCGCCAGAACTTCGTCTCCACCGAGAACACTCCGCCAGGGCCAACAACGACATGATCCACATGCTTGCCGCGCGCAACGAAGTCGTTGAACACATGGTACGCATCTGGCAGCGTCTTCAGTATCTCCGACACGCGCTCCTCTCCGCGCGCGCCCTTGAAGAACCTCTCCACGCGCCTGAGACCCTGCACGAGGCTCCAGATGACCCACAGCAGCGAAGCCACAAAGAGCGAAGCTGCCGTCAGAGGCTGCACGAAGAACAGCGCAGCCGCGAATCCGGCCGCGAACACGCCGAGGAAGAGCGGCCACAGCCCAACGACCGTGCCCTTGACCCTTGCCCATTCACCGGCCACTCCATGTATATATGCCATAATTACGAGTTGAAGATTGATGGTTGATGAAGTGAGAATTCCATTATGCGCGCAACTATAGAGTCCGCATCCAGCCCGTACCGCTTTTCCAGATCGGCGGGCGAACCATGCGGTATGAATGCGTCAGGCCAGCCAAATCGCATATCCGCGCCGATCAACTCGCCGAACCCACCGGCAAGCGCGGCGTTTTCAAGCGTCGCAACCGCCATTCCGGCGGCACGCTGACGTGCCAGCAGCTCCGAATCGAACGGCTTGAGATACCGCGCATGCACCACCTCGCACTGCAATGACGGCGACGCTGCCGCAAGGATGTCCGCGACCGCCTGAGCCTTCCAGAGCCAGTCGCCCGTAGCCCAGATGGCAACATGCGGTTTGCGGACGTCGGAACGCGCCTCGGCGCACACGGCCTGAATGCTGCCACGCGGATATCGTATGACTGTCGGTCCATTGCGATTCATCGCCTCGTCAAGCAGCGCGCGCATATCCGACTCGTCCCTCGGCTGGCAAATGGTCAGGTTCGGAAGACACCTCAGCATCGCAAAATCGTACAAACCCTGGTGCGTCGCACCGTCCGCGCCTACTATGCCAGCGCGATCAACGCAGAAAACAACTGGCAGATTCGGCAAACACACGTCGTGCATGACTTGATCCACGGAGCGCTGCAGGAATGTCGAATACACTGCGACAACAGGCCGCATCCCTCCCGCCGCAAGCCCTGCAGCGAACGCAACCATGTGCCCTTCGGATATGCCAACGTCATAGAATCGCCGGGGAAACTCCTTGGCAAACCCAGCAAGACCCGTTCCATCCTTCATGGCCGCCGTCAAGGCAACAATCCGTCCGTCTCTGCGCGCCATGTCGCAAAGCGCATCGCCGAAGGCTCCGCTCCAGCTTTTCGCCGTGTCTCCGCAACTGCCGTTTGAAGGCGAAACGCCATGATACGCCGTTGGGTCGCGCTCCGCTGGCTCGTAGCCCTTTCCTTTTTTCGTCACAACGTGCACAATCACGCTGCGCTGGTCATCCCTGGCGGAGACGAACGCCTCCTTGAGCTGCCGCAGGTCGTGGCCGTCAACGGGGCCTATGTACCTAAGGCCGAAAAGTTCGTTGCGCTGAAGGTTCGAGATAAGCGCGCTGAGCATGCTTGAGACGCTGCCTACCGGTCGCGATATGCTCATCTCGTTGTCGTTCAGAACCACGACTAGCTTCTTCGTCGCGCCAGAGAGGTTGTTTATCGCCTCGAAAGCCGTGCCATTCGCAAGCGACGCATCGCCGATAACTGCTACGACATGCTCGTCTCCGCCATGCGCGTCGCGTGCGGCGGCAAGTCCCGCCGCAACCGATATCGACACGCCCGCATGGCCCGCTACCGCCGCATCTGCCCGGCTTTCCGCAGGACAAGGAAACGGCCCAAGCCCGTCCATAGTGCGCAGAGTGTCGAACTGCGCATCGCGCCCTGTCAGTATCTTCCATGCATACGCCTGATGCCCAACGTCCCAGACGACGCGATCGCTCTCCGGATTGAATACATCCGCAAGCGCCATTGCAATTTCCACCGCACCTAGCGACGACGCAAGATGCCCGCCGTTTCTAAGTACAACGTCAATGATTCTGCCACGTATCTGCTCTGCCGTCATTTTCGCTTCAATATCAACAGCGGTGTCGCATTCTGTCCAAACGCATCCTCTCGATCCGCCAAAGTGTACTTCTTCTTCAATAGCTCCCAGTAGCGCACCTGGTCGCCTATCGGGCGCTCCATTCCGGAAGGCATGTCAATTGCGAAACAGTAGCCGGAAAGCGCAGCCACTGGACACTCCGTCTCGTTGATCGCCCGCACGATGTCTGCGTCAGACATGACGGCAAAAGGACCCATCTCAAAGCCACGGGGAACACGGCGGTTCGTCTCGACGGCAAGGTATATGTCCTGCGTGAAAAGCTCCTTGCCGCCAGGGTCCAGCGCCTCGATGCGACGCGATACGTCTCGCAGCTGCGCAAGCTCATATTTGCCCTTCTTGAGCGACCAGAAGCGATCCTGACCGTTCGTGGACCACTTCTCTAGAAGCGGGCTTCCGAAGCTCAGCGCCCACGTCATGCCAAGCACAAGCAGAAGCTCTCCGCTGCGTGGCTGCGCCGCAAAAACCACAGCCGCGAACACCGCGAGAAGCCCCATGATCGGCACCTGATAGTCTTCATACGGAAACGGCGCCATCATCTGAACGGCAAATACAGCCAGAAACGCGCAGAGTACAACCCATGCCATGCCGTCAACCTCCGCACGGCGTTCGCCTACGGCCAGCCCCGCGATGCCAAGCCCGATCACCACGAACAACGGCAAATACCAGCGCACAAGACGGCTCAGGCTGCCGACGAACCACGTAAAGTCGAAACCGCTGCGTGCGGCGTGAAACGCTTGCGCGGCCATAAAACCGTCACGCGCCGAATCTGAGACGAGGAAAGGACCATACACAAGGCCAAGCGTACACAGGCCACCAAGTGCGAAGCCAACAAGACGAATGCGACTGTCTGGATCTGCCTGCCGCCGCATGGCGGAAACAAGAAGGTGCACGCCGACAACGGCGAGAATTGCGCCAAGGGAGATGCGCGTGCCTGCGGCGAGGGCGAGCGACACGCCTGACGCAACCGACCAAAGCACGACATTTCTCCGCCTTCCGTTATTCGTCCAGCAAAGAAACACGAAACCAGCCGTCACGAAAAGAGACGCAAGCGCATACGTCTTCGGTATCGTCACAAAATATATGTGGTACAAGTTCGAGCCAAGAAGAAACAGCGTGACAAGCGCCGCAACGCCGCGTCTCCCATCGGGCGCAAGCCGTCGCGCAAGCACGGCGGCTAGAAGCATCCCGAATGTGCCGATTGAAAGCGTGAAAACGCGCGCACCGAGCAGTCCCCACGACTTCCACACCCAATCAAAAACGGAGTACGCCATCGGCATAACCGGACCCTGCGTGAAGAAGAAATCTCGGTACGGCAGCTTGCCCTCCGCGACAAGATTCGCCGCGTAGAGATACCAGCCCTCATCTTGATTCAGCCCGCCCATCCACACAGCAGCTGCAGAAAGGCAGGCGAACCCGACGGCCGCCAAAAGACAATACAATTTCATTTCGGAGTATTATACCAAAAAAGAGACAATTCGGCAGTACACCGCACCTGGTGGTCACGGAAATGGTTGCGAAAGTGCAAGGTAGCACTTCGCGCAGTCAATGGTTGCGCTTTCGCGTATCCATCCATCGACTCGAAAAACGGCGTGGCTCCGGCCTGGGCTGCGGATATACCTCGGCGATGCGGCTTGGCTGTCGGGTCGTGACTCTAAAAACTGTAACTAGGCAAAACACAAGTTGAAATTTGCAGTGACACGCCAACTATTTGGCCGTCGGCGGAATCATTGGTTTCAGCTCCCCTGGCGCCAGCAGCACGGTTTCACGACCTGCGCCTGAAGCACGCTCCACTATCGCTTCCTGCGCTATGTTCGCCTCCGTGTTCAGCAGGTAGATCGTCCCGTCGGGGTATACGCTCCAACGCACGGTGTCGGCGCACTCGACCTTAGGCCATGTCTCGGCTCCAACAGCCTCCATAGCCTTGGCCAGCAGAAACGAATACAGCTTGCGCACCCCGAATGCGCCTGGAGAATCAAGCGACGCCAGAAGCACCACGCGCCCCTTGCCTAACTTGTTGACGAAACCTATGCTTCTGCATTTGCCAATCTGCTTTTCGTGAAAGCGGTCGGAGGCAACTATGAACGGCTCCGCCGTGGCAGACTCAATTTCAGGAACGTCAAAGCCACCTTCAATGAAGTCTGGATCCCATACGTTCGTAAGCGGCTGGAAGTTCCAGCCTGGACCCGGATTCTTCACGAACTTCATGCCGTGCGGAAGATGCCACTTCTTAGACGCGTCAACCCTGACGCCCGCAAGTTCAGACCAGTCGCCGTCGTTGTACGGCACGAACGCGCCGTTGGGGGCGTCCTGCACAGTCAGGTGGCTCGCCGCGAGCAGAAGAGTGCCGCCCTCCTTCACGTATGAAACAAGCTTCGCATAGAGCGCGTCGTCCATTACGTTGCGTCCGAGGAAGAAGAGGAACTTGTACTTCGCGAACTCGCCGGCGGGAGCGTCAAAAGGCAGTATGCCTGCCGCGCCGAGCGGCGGATTGCCGGAATGGTCCGAGTCGCCCCAGTTGTCGCGCTCCTGCCAGCCGCGGCGGCGGTATAGCCCGTCAAAGAGACGCCACGCCGTGCGATCCGCCTCGGTCACGCGAAAGGCATCGTTCTCGCGCTGCCCGAACAGATGCGTCTGGAAGATTCCCACATAGCCGTCGAAACGCCCCTGCACCGCGCCAACAGCGGCCAGCGGATAGCCGTCGGCGCGCGGATGCGCCCTGCACCACGCGGTGAAGTCGGCAAGCACCTTGCGATAGCGCCGCGACACCGGATCGTCGTGCTCGAACTTGCGCCCATGGCTTTTGAGGCTCATGAGGCCGTGTTCGTTGTAGATCGGGTCAGCTCCGCGCAGATAGGCGTGGTAGAGCGACGTGCGCCAACGCGCCTCCCACAGTCCATCGCTCTGCATTCCACCATACCAGTCCATGGCCATGTCGGTGCCGAAGCTCTTGCGCCCGAACGCCTCCGACGCCGTCTTAGTCCCTGCGTACGCACGCTCTAGCTCGTCCGAATACACGACCTCAAGATCAACGCGGTCGTAGCCAGCCCGCAGAAGGTATGAAGAGAAGCCAAACGCGCACTCTATCGAGAACACCATGCCGGGCAAGCCCAGTTCCCTCGCCTGGGCAAGATCGCGCCGCGTCTGGGCGCATGTCTCCGCGTACGCCTGGGCAAGCGAATCGCCGCCCTTTGCGATTCGAGGCGAGAACTTGCCACGACTCATCGTATCGTGCGGATGCCAGTAGAACATCAGCCCGCCGGACTCGCTGTAGTGCTGAACGCCCTCGCACACGTCGGCATATTCGCGGATAGCGGCAACGAGCGCGTCCTTTTGCGGCGCATATTCCTTCTTCCAGTCCCCGCTCCAGCGGTTGAACATTTCGTCCATCGTGAACGTGCAGCCGTGCTTGCGGCAGTGTTTTCCGACGGCACGGATCTTCTCAGGCGTCCACTTTCCGTGGAACAGGTTTAGCAGCGTGCCGCAGCCGTCCTTCGTAAGCGTCTCGGCCGTGGCGGCGCCGAAGCCGCCCTCGGCTATGGATCCGGTCTGCACCACATGCGCGGCACGCGCACAGGCCGGCAGCGCAACGACTGCGAGCAAAGCGGCGCCGATGCAAAAGCTGCCATTGTGAATTACGTGCTTCATAATTCTCCTTTTCAGTTTGCGTGTACAAGATTCAACGTCAATCCAGAGGCCGAAGTTCCGTCTGAGGCGGCGACGGTCTTGAATATGCGCAGCTTGTCGTACAGAACGTGCGAGCCGTTGTCCTGATCGACCATGTAGAAATCGTACGCAAGCCGCCCCCCGTCGATGCGCATCACCCCGAACATCGAGCGACCAAGGTCCGACGACGCGGGGTCGCCGACATTCCCCCACTTTGACGCAACCGCGATCTTGCCGATGGCTATGACTGGAAGCCGTGCGTTATATGGATGCGTACCATTTAGATTTGCATACTGCACACCCTCGCCTACGCGATGGCCTGCGCTCCCGCAGCTCAGGTAGTAGGTGCCTTCCGGGTCTTTGTCCCAAATCTCGCCGGCGTATTCGCACGTTGCGGGGGCAAGGTTTATGGCTGCCGGATCTTGGGCGGCATTGGCCCATCCCGCTCCGCTCCAGCGGTACGGCAGCGTCTTTGAGAATGTATGGTCGTGGGCCTGAAGCACAAGGTCAACCCTGTTCGCCGCGCAGATGCCGCCAAGTCGCTTGGCAAGCTCTTTTCCGCCAGTCGTCTGGGCATGGTCGCCTGTTGTGTACGGGCCAAAGTGGACGCATACGATGCGCCATACGCTCGTTCCCTTTGCAACGTTCGCCGCAAGATCGGATTCAAGCCAATTCAAGTAGTCTGCGTAGCCCGAGTAATTGTCGCTCCCGGTGTTTGGCATTGTCGCAATGTGCACGTTGCCATAGTCAAGCGACTCGCATCCGATTAGATTTGCAGGATATTCGATTGGCATGCGCGTTCCGTATTCGCGGAAGTCGTGGTTGCCGCTGGAGCTGACGAACGGAACGCCATTGTAGAATGCAAACACGGGGTCGAGCACGAAGCCCCATTTTACCGGAACGCTGACGTACGCATCGTTGACTTTCAGATTCTGGTCGAAGAGGTCGCCGCCGTTGATTATGAAGTCCACGCAGGAAGAGCCGCCAACCGCCCTCACCGACGCGGCAAGCGAGTTCACCCAACATGCGGACTTTGCAGGGTCCTTCTGCTGTGCATCGTTGAGGTTAACGATCGTGAGCCTGTCGGCGACATTCCTCACATCGGTGCGACCGTAAACGTAGTGACCAGCACCGCCGATGCGATACGAGTACGCCGTTCCGCGCTTGAGCCCCTTCACGATGACTTTGTGGCAGTTGGCAATGGCGGCTCCGGGAAACCTCGAATCTCCCACCGGCACACACGAGCCGGTGTACACCAGCGACGTGGACTCGAAGTCGTCCGGAGAAGCGGCTCCCGGCACGAGCCGCACCTCGCTTTCGGCCACAGACGTGTCGGTCTGCCAGCTGAACCCGCGGCTTTCATACCCATCAGCGAATGTCACCATGACAGCGGCGGGCGACGGCGTAATCGCGTAGGCGTCTACGCTGATTGCCGCAGCTGGCGAAACCACCGCGGCAAAGAGAAAAACAGCAAGGACAGAGCGAATCATAGCAAAAGACTTTCAGCGCTTAACGGCAATACGGCTGCGTCCAGGCTGTATGGTGGTCTGGATGCAGCTTGCGCCTGCGCTTGAACTGCGTGGGCGCATCGCTCTCGACGCGGGCGCGGACGTACAGGTCGTCATCCGCGAGCGCGTAGGACGCAGCGAGTCTCTGACCCTTCGCGCCTTCGACAAGCTTGACGGTCGCGCCGATGCGTTCGTCGTAGATCGGAACCTTGCGTGCACGGTTCATGTGCTCCTTCGTCGCCGGAATGTCAACGTAGCGAACGGGGTCGAGCGGCGCCCCCCTCTTCGTGGAGATGAAGCGAACCTTGCAGGCGACGCCGGGAATCGCCGGAACGGAGACAGTTAGAGTGCCAGTGGCGCGGTCGAAGGCGACGTCCTCCAGGTCCAGTTCGGAAGACGCGTAGAAGTCGCCGCGATGGATCGCCTCGAAGAGCGCCTTCTGCGTCAGCTCCTTGGCGCGCACCATAATGTAGCCGTCGCAGAAGGTGTACGGGTTCTCCAGTCCACTGCCTGGATAGAAATGCGTGTCATCGCATCCAAAGCCGTATAGCGGCTGCTGGCCGTGCGTCATGCGATAGGCAAGCACAGCATCCCAGATGTGGTCGTGGTACCACTCGCCGTCCAGCTCGTCGGGCACGGGCCACTCGGAACCATTGCTGCACACCTCGAAGTAGCGCAGCTCCGGGTTGTCGATTATGTCCTGCGCGCCAACGTCGTACAAAAGCCAATTCGGGTGATTGACCATGCATATGCAATCCTGTCCGCGCTTCTTCGCAAGCGCCTCGCTCATCTCGCGCGTCTCGCGGATGATGGACGCGACGGTGTGCTTCGGGCAGCTTTCTATCAGCTTAGCCTTCTTCGCGCGCTCGATTATGTCGTCGATGCCAATCACGTTCATGTGCATGGCGTGTGTAATGCCGGTCGCCTTGGCGTCGGTCGTGATCTCCACGCCTGGGAGCAAAAGGAACTTCTCCGGCTCGTCAAACATCTTCTTCAGCTCGGTGTAGGTGGCAAGGCGCACCTCCGTCTTGCCGTCGCGCTCGCGCACGTTGCCCTTGCCGAAGCGCGCGACATACGCCTTGAAGCAGTCGGGGTGAATCACTTTCGGCGGCCAGCCCTTCTCCGTTCCGTTTCCGACAGGCATCCACTTGTCGGGATCGCCCTGGAAGCGGTTGTGGTCGGAAAGCGCGATGAAGTCGTAGCCGATATCCTTGTACGCGGCGACAGCCTGCTCCGGCAGCGCGCGCCCGTCGGACCAGTGCGTGTGCATGTGCAGCATGCCGCGATACCAGCGCGTCCCGTCGCGCACGCTCCACGTGACAGGCGGAAGCGGCTGGCCGTGCATGCCGAACGAGTTGGCCGGCCGCACGCTGAACGTCACAGGCCTGTCGAGCGGCAGCTCGTGCCTCCCAAACACGCACAAAGAAGGCTCCTTCTCGAATTCTTCGCTCCAGTACGCCCTGGTCGAGAACACGCGCCGCGAGAGTTTGAAGCCCTTGGCGGAAGCCGTGACTTCGTAGTCCAGCGCGCGCGGATGCCCGTCGTGCGAATGCGCGGGCGGGAAGCTTACTACGACCTGCGCCATGGATTTCTTCGCCCGGTTCTTCCCGATTCGGGTCGAAACCGAGGCAACGGCACCATCCGGAAACTCTGGTTCGACGGCAATCGACCGGCGAACCGCCTCAGAGCACGAACCGTCGGGGCTTGGCAGAGGCACAACCCAGTCGGCGCCCATCGAGCTGTCGTGGCGCACGTCGCGGCGCTCTAGGACGATGCGATCGGGGTAAACCGTCATGAAGAGCGCCTGGTTCGACGAGAAGCAGTCCACGCGGTTCATCAGCTGCGGGCGCTTCTTGTCGGGCTGGTTGCCGCCTGAGAAGGAGTTCTCGCGCCCGCCGCGCGTGCCGCAGTAGCTTGTGGACGGCACGTGGACGGCGGTGTATTCGCCCTGCCAGATGTTCAGCTCGTCGGCGCAGTTGCAGTGGGCGTGACCGAAGAACGCCATGACGTTCGGATACCTGGCAAGCGCCTTGTGGTTGACGTCGCCGGCTAGATTCTTCGGATCCCATTCCGGTAGAGTGCCGTGCACAGGACGATGCATGGAGTAGAAGAAAGGCTTGTTTGGATCGGGGTTTGCCGAGGCGAGCGCTTCGGCAAGCCCGGGAATCGCCGTGCCCTTGGACATGTTGCGCGGATGGTGCGCCAAGACGAATGTGTAGCCCTTTACGGTCTTAACCTGAATCGGCGCCCATTTCTCGTGGAAGAGACGCTCCCAAATCGCCTCTATGTTCTCGTTCATAAGCGCATGATTTGGCGCATCGGGGTCTATCGACGACGACTTCGCCCACGAATACTTGTGCGCAAAGCCGCCGAAGTCATGGTCGCCTAGATGAAAGAGCTGCTCGATGGGCTGACCGTCGGAGCGGCGTCCATTCGGAAACACCTTGTACCATATCTCCGCCGCATACTCAAGTTCCGAGACAAGTCCGCAGTCGGCTATGTCGCCGCAGAGCAGAACGGCATCCGCCTTCTGTGCGTCGTACCAGCGAAGCGTCTTTTCGAAATAGACGTCGCTGTGCATGACGTCTTTTTGCCTGAGCAGGTGGATGTCGGAGAGCACACCGACTCTGAGGCTCGGTCCCATGCACTTTTTCTCCGGCAGGCAACCAGCCGCCGCCAGCACCGTTGTCGCAGTGGCCTGCCCAAAGAACGCCCTGCGCGAAAGCGCGGGCCCGATCATGTCCAGTTGTCTTTTCATTACCTTTGTAGTATACCAGAAACCTGCTGAGATTTTCAGCAGAAATTGCATTGGCCTGCGTTGGAATCAGCGCAGAGCATCTATGATGCCGTCGAGCATTGCTGAGCTTTCCGGCTGGCCAGACAAGATGTCCAGGCCGAATGCGGCCACGTGACGCCCTTTCTCCGTCTTGATCTCGCCCAGATAGAGATAGCAGTCTTTCTTGCCCTCGCCAACGACAATCGGCGTCGCCACGTTCAGTTCCCTGCGCGAAAGCTCATACGCTCCTTCTTTCACCGCGCGAAAGAGGAGCGGCGTCAGCACACCCTCGTGCGGCAATCCCGCAAGCATCGGCGCGCCTTTTGCGAGCGCCATGCCAACCTGGCTGCCCATCGACCACCAGCCAAGCGACACGTTCGGCTTTCCGTCCCAGCCTGAGATGGTCAGCACATTCTGCCCGCGCCCAAGTGCTTCCGTCGCCGTCTTCGATGCAAACGGCGCAATCACGACCCGCGCATTTGCACCATCCGGCGACGAGGCATCGACCACGCCGTCATAAAGCTTCGCGAGCAATGGCAACAAAGCGGCATCGGCGGCGACATCCGCTCCGTTGCGCTTTGCGCGTTTCGGAAACACCCATAAGTTCCATTCGTTGGCGGTGCCATCCACCTCGGCGCGCAGCACGGCTTTCGCGGCCTTGGCTACTGATGGCACCTTAAGCATCACCTCGGCTATGGGGCGCGCACTGCCCTCGGGTATCTCCGACACAGGTTCTGCGCCCTTCAGCAGCACGTCGCCGTCCGCCGAAAGCGTCCAGCGAACGAAGACGTTCCGTTTCGGGGCGCCGTCGTAGTTGGCAAAGAAAAACGTGACCTTGTGCTTGTCTCCGACAGAGGCCACAGGGCACTCTGGCGCAAAATCTGCCAACACAGCGCTAGTGCCGTTGAACATTGCGAACCGCTCTGGAGAAAGGCCTCCTTGCTTCGTCTGCCAGAACGGATCGAAAAGCCCTTGAGCGGAATGTATGGCGCCGTTTGCGACTACCACGTCAACCGCAGTCCAGAAGCAATAGCCGTCGCAGTATGGATCCTTTCGCGCCCACTCTATGCCACGCTTCTGGTAAATGCCCTGAAGCGTATGCTGCGCATCCTGAAGTGCATCGCCCCATGCAAGGTCGAGTCCGCGCTCCGCCAGCCACTTGGCGCGGTCGGCACGCGAATCGGGCGCAACCCATGCGCCCGTGTAGAGCGGTTCCAGTCGAGTGTCCTGCTTGACGCAAAGGTTCAGGTATTCGTGACATACGAAAGGCCGCCCGGTGTTGAAGGAGCCTCGCGGCCATACGTCGCGCGGGCCAATGTCGTAGTCGGAGTTGCCAGGGTCGTTGCAGCCCTCGTCGTCGTCGCACTCAAGCCACGCGCACCTGTCCCCGTCCTGATGGTTCACGAGCCTTCCGGGATCCGTGCGCTTCACGTACGCATACATTTCCTTCTCGACATACGGGCCAAGACGCCCCTCGTTGCCGCCGCAGTAGACGGCGAACGACGGATAGCGCCTGTAGTGCTCGTACAGCTCCTTCAGGTCGCGGAGCGGATCGAAGGTGAACGCCTCGGTAGGCACGTCGGTATAGTACGGCAGTTCCGGCTGGACGAGAATACCGGCCTCGTCCGCCGCCTCAAAGTACTCCGGCACCTCGCAGTGCGTGTGCAGCCGCACGAAGTTGAAGCCAGCAGCATGCGCCTTTCTTAGATGTGCAAGGTGCGTCTCGCGGTCGGGCGGCGGAAGCCCCGTGAGCGGATACACGCTGTCATCGCCGAACCCGCGCAGGAAGTACGGGTGGTTGTTCAGGTAGAATTCACCGCCGCGCACCTCGACCTTGCGGACGCCAAACCGCTCGCGACGCGTCTGTACCACCGCGCCAGCTCCGTCCAGAAGAGCGATGTCGGCCCAGTAGAGATTTGGATGTTCGGGCGACCAAGGGCGGAAGTTCCTGAGGGGAAGACTCACGACAGTCTCGCCCGCCGCGCTGGCAGGGCACGTCACCTTCTCGCCCTCGACCGTCACGCGCACCCGGCTCACGTGCACCGCCGCCCCAGAGACCGTAACATGCGCCTCTGCAGTCTGTGCATCGAAGTCGCCGCGAACCCATGCGTCGTCAATGCGCGTCTCAGGCGTCGCCTCCAGCTCCACGTCACGATATATGCCGCCCCAGCGATGGACGTTGCTCATCAGACCCTTGCGCGACGGCAGCTTGTTGTTCACGCAGACGGTAATGCGGTTCTTGCCGCCAAGCTTCACGAACGGAGTGATGTCGTACTTGTACGTGCCGCAGTAATTGTCTACCCACGCGACTGGATGCTTGTTCACCCAGAACCAGCCCTGCGACTTCACGCCGCCTACCTTGAGCCACACCTTCTTGCCAGCCCAGGCAGACGGCAGCTCTACGTCCTTTTGGTACCAGCCCTCGCCCATATAGACATGGCGCAGCTTCTTGGGGCTGCTGTCCCACAGAGGATCCCAAGTCTCGGACATTCCAGGCTCGCCCACGCCCTGCGCCTCCCATGCACCAGGCACGTTGATCTTCCGCGCCGACGACCACGTATCCATTTTGCTACGGCGCTTGACCGGCGTCTGCTCGTCCACCTTGGCGAACGGAACCTTCGTGTGACGGTAGCGGCGGCAAAACGGTATTGGCTGCGTTACGAACTCCCACTCTCCGCGCAGCGATATGAAATCTGGCGACGCCTCTCGCCCGACAGGATTCACAACAGCCGGCAGCGGCTTTATGCCAGCCCATGTGTCCACGCCGTGCAGCTCTTCGCCTCGCACCGCAACCACCGCCCATGCAATGCCGAACAAAAACGTAAATGTCTTCTTCATGTCTTTCACTTGCCTTTCAAGAGCCTACGCATGTCAGCGCGGCATCGACTTCTTGAACCCGATGTACCGCGTGATGTCGGTGATCTTTCCGTCCTTCAGTTCGCCGAACTGGACGAGC
>CACYCL010000025.1 GCA_902772905.1 uncultured bacterium
AGACCAGCACCAAAATCATTTTAGACCAGCATCAAAGCTCCAGAGGTCCCGGCGATCCAGCTCCTGCCGGGCTTCGCCGAGCTCTTCAACATCGACGGCGGATAGCCGTTTCGGACGCGAAACATGGACAAAACTTGGCTTGCCACTATTTCTTATGCGATTATGCTGCGTTAAAGCATCTTGCCAAGATTTAGCCGCTGCATCGCGGCATTGGCAGTGACGCCGCGAAGAAGCAGTCGCTTTTGCTTGGATGTTTCGCCGCTCTTGAACACAACAGCAGATTTGGCTATGCCAAATTCGTCCGCAAGCGTCTCTACAAGTTCCTTGTTCGCCTTGCCGTCAACCGGTGCGCATCTGATGCGCACTCTCACGGCGTCGCCATACAATCCATCTATGCCAGCCTTGGACGAGCGCGGCTGCGCACGGACGTTCAGCACCACGCCCTCCGGCGTCTCTGTCATGAATGTATGCACAACGTCCAGCCAATAGTCAGAATGCGTACTGCACTCCGGCAGAAACCGTGTAGTGAACTTCTGTGCGCGAATCAAGCCCAAGCGTGGCATCGGCATCGAACCGCAGCGACCAATCGTCCGTAAGGTGCCAGAATGCGCCTACTCCTGCCTTTGGTCCGACCTGGCCAATTCCATCGCCAATCCATCCACGCGCACCGAGCGTGAAAAACGGATCAAAAACCGAATAGCCGAAGAGCCGTCCGTATAGGTCTGCGCCCTGCCAGTGCCAAAGACACTGCACGGCGAGACCCGCCGCGTTCTCCTGCCAGGCCGCCTCGCCTTCTACGGATGCAAACTCGTCGAAGTACCAGCCAGTTCGCACAGATGCTCCGCCGAGTCGCCTCATTCTCTCTGCTCCGCCCTGCGGCAGCGTAAGCACTCCACCTGCACCTACGTAGCCGTGCTTGAAGTCGGCATCTTCGCCTTCGGTTTCGGCAGGTGCTGTGAATGCCACGAGGCACCAGACCAACATGGCAGCTGTCGCGCGTTTCACAATCATGCCCGTGTTATTCCCTCTCCAGTTATCTGGTACTTGTATGTCGTGAGTTCCTCGAGTCCCATTGGACCGCGCGCATGGAGCTTGTCGGTCGAAATGCCTATTTCCGCGCCCATCCCAAACTCCGCGCCGTCGGTGAAGCGCGTCGAGACGTTGTGGTATACGGCGGCAGAGTCCACATCTCGCAAAAATGCCGCGGCCTTCGCAGCGTCCGCCGTGACAATGCAGTCGCTGTGGTGGGAGCCATAGCGGTTTATATGCGCCACTGCCTCTGCGCAGTCTGCGACTACGCCAACATTAAGTTCAAGCGCCAGAAACTCGCGTTCCCAGTCGACTGACTCCTTCGACGCGAAGTGCAGCGTAACGCCCTTCTCCTTGGCCCAGGTCTCAACTCGCGGAAGAAAGGCGTCTGCCACTTTTGCATTTACGAGAAGGCACTCAGCCGCATTGCACACGCCGGGGCGCTGCGTCTTGGCGTTGTCGAGGATCCTGAGCGCCATGTCGAAGTCGGCAGTTTCATCTACATAGATATGGCACACGCCCTTGTAGTGCTTCAGCACCGGGACGAGCGCTGCTTCGCACATTGCGCGTATCAGCCTCTCGCCGCCACGTGGAATAGCCACGTCAACCAGCCCAACGGCTCGCACAAGTTCGGTGACTGCCGCATGGTCGAGAATGTCCACAAGCTGAACCGCTCCTTCCGCGCCTGTTCCGACAAGCGCCGCGCACACTGCGCACGAAAGGGCTTTGTTCGTCTCAATCGCCTCCTTGCCGCCGCGAAGAATGACAGCGTTGCCAGTCTTTAGGCAAAGAGCCGCCGTGTCGATGAACACGTTGGGGCGACTCTCGAACACCACTGCTACAACGCCAAAGGGCACGCGCACCTTGCGTATGTTGATGCCGCTGGGGCGTTTGCGCGTCCAGATTGTCTCGCCAACGGGATCCGGCAACGACGCCACATGGCGAAGACCAGCAACCATCGCGTCAAAGCGCGCATCCGTCAGCGTGAGCCTGTCAAGCATTGCGGGCGTTATGCCAACGTCCTTCGCTCGCGCAACGTCCGACGCGTTGGCAGCAGATATTTCGCCTCGGCGAGCCTCAAGCGCATCCGCTATAGCAGCGAGAGCCGCGTTCTTCGCCTCCGTCGAGAGGCGCGCCAGTGCGGCGGCGGCCTCCCGTGCCCGTTCGCCCATCTGCCTTATGTATTTGGCTACATCCACCGCTTTCTCGTCAGTTGTCATCTTGCATTCTCCTTGTCACATGCTCTTCTTTGGCCGTTATTATACCATTATTTCCACCATGCCGACAACACCCAAGCCATCTCAGCTCGCGGCGGCGCATTTGACCGTATTCATCTGGCGTGAGGTCATCGGCACCAGAAAGATGATCCATGCCGTGCGCAACATAAAGCAGCAGTTCCTTCGCAACGCTCCATCCGCGACGCCTCGGCGCGGCGCGCGCAGCTTGGTCAACATTCACATACAATTCTCCGTACACGCCCGGACTTTCGCCTGGCATGGGATCATAACGCTGGGTTATCACGTCCGTCGGCCCCGCCACGCCGTTTATGGCAAGGTGCACCTCAGACGAATCGGCATCACCATGCAGAATCACCGTCACGGCGCAGAACGGCTTGCACACGCGCGCCGAACTCTTCGACGCGAACAGCTCAGCCGCGCTCCGCAACTCCGCCCGCGTGATCCCCATCGTACGCGGCAGGGCGCCATCTATCGTAACCTTGCACTTCACAGAACGTATTATATCAAATGCATGCGGACTGGGCCGAAACTGCGACGATGCTCCGGGCACGGTCCAAGGCGCTCAAGCGCGGCAATATGTTCCTTCGTCGGGTAACCCTTGTGCTTTGCAAAGCCGTAGCCTGGATACAGTCGCTCCAGTCTTAAGCAGTCCGAATCCCTTGCCGTCTTGGCAAGAATGGACGCTGCGGCAATGAGCAGGGACTTTGCATCGCCTTTTACTACGCTCGTGGCACACGGCAAAGTCGCAACGGGCAGCCCGTCAACAATGCAGTTGAGCGAATCAACGTTTGAACCGAGCGACACCGCAACGGCATCAACGGCGCGGCGCATCGCAAGATGTGTTGCACGCAAGATGTTGAGTCGGTCGATTTCCTCTGGACTTGCGCTTGCGACCGCCCACGTGCAGCCTGGCGTTGACTTGATCGCGTCAGCAAGCACGAACCGTCTCTTCTCGCTCAGCTTCTTGGAGTCGTTCACTGCGCTCCACGCGCCCGAAAGCAGTTCCGCCGCAAGCGAGAGCGGAGCGGAGACGGCACCGGCAAAAACGCCGCCGACAAGCGGACCGCGCCCCGCCTCGTCAATGCCTACGACTGTGTCACCAAGCGACAACTCAATGTCTATCGATATTGCCATGGCAAGACTCGTTCACAAGCCAAGAAGACGACATGCATTGCCGCCAAGGACGGCAGGCAAATCTTCCTGCGCACGCACTGACTTCACCCATGCAATTGCCTCTGGATAGTGCACCCATGGAAAATCAGTGGCGAAGAGAAGCCTCTCTGTCGGCCAAGACCTTAGTAGCCGCATCTCTTCGTCATAGAACCAGCGACGATGCAGCACCGACGTATCGATGTATACGCCAAGGTCAAGAAGTCGGTCCACCGAATGCGGCAGATTCCTGAAGCAACCGCCAAGATGCGCCGCTATGAACTTCAGCGTAGGGCACTTGCGCATCAGCGCCTCCACCTCTGCCGGGCCGCACATCCCAGAAAGCGTCTTCCAGCTGATATCACCGCCGCCATGGCACTGCACAACTAAACCGAGATCGGCAATAATGCCGAACATCCTTATGGAGCGTTCTTCGACGAGCGAGAAGTCCTGGTAATAAGGATGGAACTTGATGCCCTTTATGCCTGCGGCGGCAATCATCCTTAAGTGTCTTTCTACATCGGGATCGTCGGGATGAACCGACGCAAACGGCACAAGCATCCGCCTTGCCCTTTCGCCAAGCCTGCCTTCGCGTATTGCACATGCGCGACGAAATATGACGTCAAACTGCGACGGCTTAGTGGCAATAGGACATGTCACTGCCATGTCCACTCCGGCGCGTTCCATGTGGTCAAGGTGGTTAGTGAGCGAACCGTCTCCGGACGGCCACAGAAGACCTTCCGTCATGCGGCACATCCCCGACATGGCGCGAGTCACTATGGCATCGGGGAAATCATGCGAATGTACATCTATAACCATGGAGCGCATTATACCAAAAATCGGCTAGGCAAGCTTGTCGCAGCGGATGGAAAAGAAAGAACGAGACCCGCAGAACCAGCGAGTCTCGTTCTTCAGGCGCTAGCTAAGCCGCCAAATCAAGCAACAGAGCCGCCAGCAGCCTCGATCTTCGCCTTCGCAGAGGCAGAGACGGGCACACCCTTCACGGTCAGCTTCTTGGTAAGTTCACCCTTCGCGAGAATCTTGATCTTCGGGCGCTTGTTGTCCGAGAGACCCGCCTTGACAAGCGTCTCGATCGTTATCTCCGCACCAGTCTCAAACTTCTTCTCAAGGTCGGAGAGGTTGACCGCATGAGCCTTCGCGGCAAACGCTGCGTTGTTGAAGCCGCGCTTTGGCAGACGGCGAACGAGCGGCATCTGACCACCTTCGAACGTGAGCTTCTGCTTATGGCCCTTGCGCGCACCCGCGCCCTTGTGACCACGGGTTGAGGTCTTGCCCATGCCCGAACCGCAGCCGCGACCGACGCGTTTGCGGCGGTGACGGGCTCCCGGAGTGTTAGTCAAGCTGTGAAGTTCCATTTCTTATTGTCCCTTCCTTACTACTTCCTTCTTCTTCCTCATGAGAATCAAGCCCTAGCGGCCATGATCTCATCTTCGGAACGGAGCTTCAAGAGCGCGTCCATCGTGGCCTTGACCACGTTGAGGCGGTTCTTCGATCCAAGCGACTTGCCGACTGCGTCACGAATGCCGACAGCCTCAAGCACTGGGCGCATTCCGCCGCCGACGATGAGCCCTGTGCCAGCGGGAGCTGGCTTCAGTATCACGCGGCCACCATCGCAGACGCCCTCGACGTCATGCGGAATCGTGGTGTCCTTCATGACGATCTTGCGCATGTCCTTGCGAGCTGCCTCGCCACCCTTGCGAATGGCATCTGCGACCTCGTTGGCCTTGCCGAAGCCGACGCCGACCTGCCCCTCCTTGTCACCGACAACGATGACGGCGGAGAAGCTCATGCGGCGACCGCCCTTGACGGTCTTGGCGCAACGGTTGATGAAGACTGTGTGCTCGTCGAGCGTGTCTTCCTGTTCCTGACGCTTGTCACGATTGAATGCCATGGCTTACTTCTCCTCC
>CACYCL010000026.1 GCA_902772905.1 uncultured bacterium
CACGACAACTCGGCCTTCGTGCGCCGGACGGGGCCGCGCACCGTCCGGGCGATGAAAGCCGTTGCGCTGGCGGCGGCGCGAAAGGGCGACCGCATCGAATTCCGGAATGGCGACTATTCGCCCACGGGCTTCTTCGGCACGCTTGTGGAGGCGAAGCGCATACCGGGGGTGCGCAACGGGTTCGACGTCACCTTCGCCGAGGACATCCCCGAAGAGAAGAAGGACGGCTTCATCCTCTTCAACTGGGCGTTCGACACCCACAACGTGATCGTGCGGAACTGCAACTTCCACGACAACCGCGCTCGTGCGCTCCTCATCCTCGCACGCGACGTGACGGTGGAGAACAACACGTTCCGCCATCAGGAGATGGGGGCGATCAAGATTGAGACGGGGTACACCTACCATAGCTGGAGCGAAGGGTACGGCGTCAGCAACGTTGTGATTCGCGGCAATCTGTTCGACATGGTAAACCCGTCGGGCAGCTACGCCTCCCACCGTCAGCGCTCGATCTACACGGGGATATACCTGCGCACAGATCCCTCTCAGGACACCACGGACTATCCGATAATCAAAGACATATTGATAGAAGGCAACACCTTCCGCGACAACACCGGCGTCACGGCGTACCTCTCCAGCGTGAGCAACGTGGTCGTTCGCGGTAATGTCATCGAGGATCCGACCCCAAGACGAAAGGAGAATCCCTTCCGCTCGCAGTTCTTCCTGACGAACGCCAAGGACGTCAAGATCGTCGACAACGTATACCGTGCTTCGCCGAACGTGCAGGCGCCCGGCGTCGTCCTCGATCCCGAGACATGCGGCGGTGTCGTCGTCGAGGGCAACAAAGTGGAGTGAGCCCCGGACATAGTGGCTTTGCCTAAGATGTGCAGAAATGGTATAATGCACTCATGCACCGTCTTCTGGTTGATACAGCAGAGCTTGAAAGTGATTCACCTGTCCTTCCCAGGGACGCGGTGAACCACCTCAAGGTCCTGCGTCCAAAAGAAGGGGAGGAAATCGAGTTGTTTGATGGACGCGGTAGCTGGCGCGTTTGCACGTTCTCTGGCGGGGCGCTTGCGCCATCTGCTCCCGCCGGCCATGCGCCGCGCCCGAAGCCGCTCTTGCTCTTCGCCTGTGTTACCAAGGGCTCCAGGTGGGACTGGACAATCGAGAAGGCGACCGAGCTTGGCGCAACACGCATAGTGCCCGTCATATCCGACCGCACGATAGTGCGCATACCCACTGACGAACGCGAGGCGAAGCGCGCGCGCTGGCTGCGCATTGCAGAGGATGCTGCGCGGCAGTCTGACGCGAAATGGATACCAGATGTCGTCGCACCGATCGACTTTGCCGAGTCGTTGCCGCTTGTGCGTGAAACCACATGCTTCGTCGGTGCGCTCACAACGCCTGCGCCAGAGCCGATTCTCTCTGCGATCCATGCGCATTCCGGCGATTTTGTTCCGTCTGTCTATGTTGGGCCAGAGGGCGACTTCACGCCTGGCGAACTTGCCGCGCTTCTTGAAATCGCAACGCCTGTTTCGTTTGGCACGACCATACTCCGCGCTGAAACCGCCGCGATATACGGACTCGCCATACTTAAGTCTTTCCTTGATGTACGGGCTTGTTGAGATATTCGAATCGCTTCAGGGCGAGGGACGCAACACAGGGCGACCGTGCGTGTTCGTGCGGTTTGCAGGGTGCAACCTTGCGTGTCCGTGGTGCGACACGGACGTGTCGCGTCGTTTTGAGCTGTCGCTTGACGATCTTGTGAAGGAAGTGCGCGGGTATCGTCCGCGTAGCGTGGTACTCACGGGCGGCGAGCCGACTATTCAAGATGGGATGCCGGAGCTTGTCTTGGCGCTAAAGGAGTCTGGCTTCTGGATTGCCGTCGAGACGAACGGCACGAATGACGTGTCGTGGCTCGCGTTCGTCGACTACGTAGCATGCTCGCCGAAGGCGGAGTTCTCCGATTCGCTGCGCCTCTCCCATGCCGACGAAGTGCGAGTCGTTGCGTCGTCCGAGGGCATTGCGAACTTCTGCCGCGACGTGCGTGGTCGCATTGACGCGACCGACTACTACGTTTCTCCGTGCGACCGCGACGGCGAGATTGACTTCGCAACCGCCAAGGCCGTACTCGCCGAGCTGGATGGCTGGTCGCTTTCTGTTCAATTGCACAAGATAATGGGATTCAGATGAAACTTATAGCCTCGTTCCAGGTGGACCACACCAAGATAGTTCCTGGCATATTCGTAAGCCGCCGCGATAAGACGGTGGGCGGCTGCATAACCACGTTCGACATAAGAATGAAGCGCCCGAACATAGAGCCTGCGGTGCATCCGAACGCGATGCACACGATAGAGCACGTTGTGGCGACTTACCTGCGCAATTCCGACTTCAAGGAACACGTTGTATACTGGGGGCCGATGGGCTGCCTAACGGGCTGCTATTTCATCACCAACACCGAGCACGAGATTCAGCCGCGCGAAATCGCGAAGCTCATGCGCGACGCGTTCAGGTACATGGCCGACTACGAGGGCGAGGTTCCCGGGGCGACGCCTGTGAACTGCGGCAACTACCTTCTGCACGACCTTCCGATGGCCAAGTGGGAGGCTGCGGCATTCCTTGCAAGAAAGTGGAAGTTCACGTATCCGAAAGCGGAGCGCGTGAAAGTCGCCGGCGGCAGGACGTTCTTCGACGCATAAAGACCATGGCAAACCTTACGCAACTGCGGATGATTGAGGACCTTGACGGATTCCTCCTCGTGGACAAACCCGCTGGGATTGCGTTCTCCACTGTCGTCAAGACGGTGAAGCGCAAGTTCAACCTCGTAAAGGTTGGTCACGGCGGCTCGCTGGACACCATGGCGTCGGGGTTGATGATATTGCTTTTGAACGATGCCAACAAGTTCGTCGACCGCGTCATGAGCGCAGACCGCTCGTACGTCGGCACTATGAAGTTCGGAGCGACGACCGACACCGGCGACCGCTACGGGCGGCCTGTTCCGCAGCCGGAGCACGTCATGACACCGACAGAGGCGAAAGGCGATCTCTTCCAGACAGAGCCGCGTTTCTGCGCCGTCAGGCGCGAGGGCGCTGCCGAATACGAGGTAGTGGATACGGGTGAACACAGTCAGTTCCTTGCGCATGTCTACCGCTTCGAGGTCGGAGAGAACGTGGAAGGGAGGGGCGCGGAGTTCACGCTCCGGGCATCCAAGGGGGTCATTGTCCGTGCGCTTTCGCAGGATCTTGGCGCTACGCTTATGAGCTTGCGCAGGACTGCCATCGGCAAGTTCGACGTAGCAGACGCAATTTCATTCGACAGCCTGCTGGAAACCGAGATGAAGGACTTTGAGTCGTGCGTGATGCCGCTCTCGAAAGCGTTGCTGTAGGCTTCTTCGACGGCGTTCACCTTGGACACCAGAAGCTGCTTCGCCGTGCAGTGCGCGCGGTGACGTTCAGGAACCATCCGCTCACTGTCCTTGCGCCGGAACGTGCGCCGCGCCTCATCATGTCGCCGGAAGAGAAGGTTGCGGCGATTCGTGCGTGCGGCGTGGACGAGGTGGAGCTTGTGGACTTCACGCCTGAAGTCGCGGCGCTCAGACCGGAGGACTTCGCCGCACAGTATCTTGAGCGTGGCGGACTGCATCCAGCAATTGTCTGCGGCGAGAACTGGCGCTTCGGAGCGGGTGGGCGTGGCGACGCGGAACTGCTTCGCTCGCTGGGCTTCGATGTGACGGTTGTCTCTTATGCCGTGTGCGATGGCGAGCGAGTTTCATCGTCGCGGATACGGCAATGCCTTGAGGCTGGAGAGATCGAACGGGCGTCAGCGATGCTTGGCAGACCCGTCGTCGTCTCCGGAACGCGCTTTCGAGGGAAAGGCAAGGGTGCGCAAATCGGCTTTCCGACAGTCAACATTAAGCTTGGCGCGCCTCCGGCGGAGCTTTTGCCTCATGGCGTGTACTCGGCGATGTCGGCCGGGGCGCGAGCCGTCGCAAACTACGGCGTTGCCCCAACGATGGGCGAGGCGGCGTGGACGGAGCCTGTGCTTGAGCTGCACTTCATTGACACTCCGTCGGATTGCATGGACGCAGTGACGACAACGGCCGAGCTACGCCGCTTCATACGTCCAGAGGCGAAGTTCGATTCCGTTGAGAGCCTGCGACGGCAAATCGCCGCAGATGTCGAGAGCGCTATGAGAGAGTGAACGTGCGCGCCGGTTCCAGCGCGGCTCCGGGGTAGAAATCCATTGTGACCGCCTTGTCCGAGACGTTCAGCCTGTAGTGCCCCGCGCCGTTGCCGTAGAAATATTCACGCAGCCCAGGCTTGAAGAAGTCCAGTGCTTGCTGGTGCTTCTCAAGCTTGTCCTTTGGCTGGCTCGCAATCGGGACATAGTCGCTTGGCTTGCTGTGGATTGGTTCGGCAGTTGCATACTCCGGCTTTGCCCAGACAGAATTTGCCGTGAATTCGGTGAAGCCGCCGTACTTGTTCTCGTGGCGGTAGAAGTTAGTCGTGTGGGTGTGGCCCGAAAGCACTATCGCGTGCCGCCGAGACAGCGTTTCATATAGGCGCGGACGAGTATCTTCAGTGTGCCCTCCAAGTCGCCAGCGGAAAGATCCTCGCGTTGGAGCCGTGAATGGGCCGTGTGTCACGAGGAACACGTGCCGTGCCGACGGATCGGCCTCGATTGCATCTGAAATAGGATCGAGATTCTTTGTCTCGAAATCGCAGAACACCCAGAGGTCGTCGCCTTGCCTGAACGAGAATACCGGGTACCTCGCCTCCTTGCCTATTTCATTCGTCATGAACGGCTCGGCGAACTCCAAGTACGCCTTGCGCGCGCCCTTGCCGCGGAAGTCATGGTTGCCGATGACCGTCATGAACGGTAGGTCGTCTGGGTATGGTCTGCGCAGAAGCTTGATGCAGTCGCTGAGCATCTTCTTGTGCGTGGGAACGTCGTCGCAGTCGCCCTGGATGATGTCGCCCATCTGCAGCACGAAGCGCGTGTCGAGTCGATGCGCGAGTTTTGCGCTTGCCTCAAGCAGTTGCGGACAGCGTGTGCGCCACATTTCGCCATTGCGCTTGAACTCGGCGTGCTGGATCTTCGCCCACTTGTTGGATTCGTCGTAATGCGAATGGTAGACGCTCTCCGGTTCGGCGTCGTAGTGCGTGTCGCCGAGGATTGCGACGGAATAAGACGGAGCGCAGTTTCGAAACAACAGCCTTCCGCAGCCAACCATGCATGGAAGCCAAGCAGTTGCGCCCGTGGCCTTGAGGAATGCACGGCGGTCTAACATAGCCATGTTGCTCATGAGAATTTTCCTACCGTGCGAAGCGGCGCGAGGCGGCGTTCCAGTCGAGATGCTTGTCCACAATCGCCTTTACATACGCCGCCCGGAGGTTTTGCCAGTCGATGTAATAGGCGTGTTCCCATACGTCAATGACGAGAAGGGGCTTCACTCCGCTGCGGACGATTGGCGTGTCGGCGTTGGCGGTCGACTCGACTGCAAGCTTGCCGTTGTCGGAGACGAGCCAAGCCCATCCGCTGCCAAAACGTTTCACCGCCGCCTCGGAGAGCGCGGCCTTGCAAGAGTCGAACGAGCCGAACGATGTGTTGATTGCCGCGAGAAGTTCTGGCGAAGGATTGCCGCCCTTGCCGGCTGGCGCAAGGGAATTCCAGTAGAAGTCGTGGTTCCATATCTGCGCGGCGTTGTTGAAGGCAGGCGTGTCGCGGTGTTCGATCGCGTCACGAATGATCGATTCTAGGGACTTGCCTTCATAGTTCGTTCCGCCGATGAGCCCGTTCAGCGCTTTGATGTATCCTGCATGATGCTTGCCGTAGTGGAAGGATACGGTCTTTGCCGAGATTGTCGGCTCAAGGGCGTCTTGTGGGTATGGAAGGGGTGCGAGCGTTATTTCCTGCATTGTGGAGTGTCCTTTCTTTGGAACAAGCGATGACGAAGCGAAGCAAGTCGCCCCGATTGAAAACTGCTTTCGTGTGATCATAGCCATTGGCGTTATTATACACGAAATCGTCTGCGCACGTCAACCACTGGCAGTGCAGGACATTATGCCAGGCAGGAATAGTCAAAAGCCATGCCTTGTAAGGGAACGTCTGCTCGCTAATCAAGCATTATTTCCCGCACTCGGCGGAGTGTCGTCCAGGGCGAACGAGCGGACGTCCGAAGCGGGTGCGGGACCCGTCTCGCCGCATGCGCAGCCGCCAGGACCCATCGCCGAGCCGCACGTCCACTTCCTGCACTTCACATTGCTCCAGATGCGCCACCTCGCCGAATGCCACCTCGCAGGTTGAGACCGCAACTGCGGCCAGTATGCCACCAACAACGCGTCTTGTCGTCATAGCCATGCTTAGTGGGCCTTTCACGCCATTGCGGCTGATATGGCCTTGCCGGCGTTGCCGAACGAGTCGAGCGGAACGACGCTTATCTCGCCCACTCCCGCAGGAAGCGTGTCCAGGCGGAGCGTAGCGACGACATCCTTCGCGAAGTTGGCGTGGCGGCGCGGGTACAGACCGCCGACCGCGCAGATGCGCGTGTCGTACTTCCTTCCGCCCGTTCCAACGGCCGTCACCTCGTACTCGGCGACCTGGCCGCCGACTGTCGCGGCCGGGAAGGAAAGCCTGAGAGCCTGGGTCTTCTGCCGTGGAATCTTCACACCCTTCTTGTCCATCCCGCGTGTCTTGGCAACAGTGCGCTCAACCTTGAGCCTCGAACCGGCGGGAAACTCGGCGGGAACCGCCGCTGCGGCGCGGCTGGAGTAGCTGCGCGGACTGGCGGGACGCTCCACCACCCAGTCGTCGCCAAGGGACATTCCGCTCACGAACTCGCGCCTCTCGAACACGACGCGGTCGTCGTACACGCTGACGAGCTGGCCGACGCGGATGTCGGGACGCGGCAGCTCCGACGGCATGACCTTCGGCGCATCGTACTTCGAGATGTACTTCGGGCGGTCTGCCCGTGTGACGCCAGGCAGATAGTAGTTGCACATGCCGTTCTCGTAGCCGGACGTGCGCGTCAAGCTCCACACGGCGTTTGCCGAAAGGTAGCGCAGCGAGCCGGTCGCCACCGACGTGAACGCGCCGTGCCATATCGACTTCTCGTTCGTAAGCGGCTCGTGCGAGTGACCCGAGAACGACACCGCCTGCGGGAATGCCGAGAGAAGTTTCGTCGCAGTGCCGTCGTCCACGCCCCATGCGTTCTTGCCGTAGACCGTGTCACGCGGATGAGAATGCTGCACGTAGAAAAACGGCTTGGCCGGGTCGCAGCGAGCCATCGCTTCGCGGAACGCGTCTGCGCATCCGACGCTGCCTGTCTCGGCGATGCCATTGCACCAGATGCCAGGCTGCCAGTGCGAGCAGAAGAAGTCAAAGCCCTTGACGTTCTTCACGAAGTACGGCTTCCATTCCTCGTGGAAGCAGAAGTCCCACGCGCGCGCAGGATCCGCCTCGATGGCCTCGCGCCTTAGCACGGCAGCGTCCTTGAACACCTTCTGACCGTTCTTGAGGCCGAAAGAGTCGTGGTTCCCGAACACGAACACGCGCTCCACCTTGCGTCCGTCCGGCGCACGGTCGCCAGGGAATACCTTGTACCACGCGTCCGCCACGGCCTTGAGCTCGCCGACTAGCCCGCTGTCGGCCATGTCGCCCGCTATTACCACAGCGTCCGCGCCATGGTCGCGGAAGTACGCGAACGTCTTCTCAAGCGTTTCTGTGTCATACCCGGCTGCAAGCGTTCTGCCGCCATTGGCGAGCCGCACGTGCACGTCGCTCACGACGCCAAACCTGACGAGCGGGCTCTCGCACGCCGCGCATGGCAGCGAACTGCATCCAGCCGCTGCGCCAAGCGAAGCCAATCCCCCTATAAACGACCGACGCGAAAGTTCGCGGCCCACGGTTGTCTGTGTGTTCATCCAGTCCCCTTCCTCTTGTGACGTGCAGTATACCAAAATGGCATAATGCGCGCCAGACGACCTGGGGCAATGGGAATTTGTTGCCGCCAGGCCAGGCTGCGCTTCGGCGTATCGGCTTGGCGAATCGCGTCGGCTTGACATACCCTACGGGGGTATGGTATAATGCGCGCAGTTCTTGAGAAAGCGAGAAGTCTAACATGAAGAAGTGCATAGAAGACGCAAAGATGCTTCAGATGCGGCTGAAGAAGGTGATTGGGCAGCTGAACGGCATACAGAAGATGCTGTCCGAGGATGTGCCATGCGAGGACATACTCCTGCAGTTCACAGCTGTCAACGGAGCCTTGCACAAGATTTCATTCATGATTCTTGAAGGTCATCTAAGGCATTGCGTGCGTGAGGGAATAGAGCGTGGAAATGCAGAGGAGACGATTGAGTCGTTTGCTGAGTCGCTTGAGAATTTCGCAAGGATGGCATAGAGACATAAGAGGGATGCAATGGGAAGTTGCTGCAGCATAGCCGACAGGGAGAATCGGGCCGGGGACGAGACGGCCGAAAAGGGAATGGCGGCATCGCTTGAGAGGTTCTGCGAGTTCTTGGAGCGATGGCAGTTTCTGCCGTTGGCGGCGGCGGGGCTCGTGGCCAGCTTTATAATGTCGAGAGGCGGATGCCACGGCGCATCCCGGCCCGGTTTTCTGGATCCGGCTCTCATTGCGGTGTTCGTGTGCGGTCTGCCGCTCCTGCGCGAGGCGCTGGAGGCGGTGTTCGTGCAGCGGACGATAAAGACTTCGCTCCTCATATCGTGCGCCATGGTTTCATGTCTCGCAATAGGTCAAACGTTTGCCGCAGGCGAGGTCGCGTTTCTCATGGCGCTGGGAGAGACGCTTGAGAAGGCGACGTTGAAGAAGGCGAAGAGGGGCCTTCGAAAGCTCGTGACGCTTGTTCCGGCAACGGCGCGCTATGTAGTGACGTGTCCGAAATGTCTGGCGAAGGGCGAGAAGTTCCGTGACGTTCCGCTTGCGAAACTTGAGATTGGCGATGGAGTTAAAGTCCTGCCGGGAGAGACCATTCCCGTTGACGGCGTGATTGCGGAGGGAGAGACGACTGTAGACCAGAGCGTCATGACCGGCGAGTCGATTCCGGTGGACAAAGCCGTTGGCGACGAAGTCTATTCGGGAACTGTCAACCGCTTTGGCGCAATCATTGTAAAGGTCGCGAAGGTTGATGCCGACTCGTCTCTTCAAAAGCTGATAAGGCTGGTAAAGGAGGCGCAGTCCAAGAAGGCTCCAATCCAGCGCATTGCCGACAAATGGGCCTCGCGTCTGGTGCCGGCTGCGCTTGGTGTCGCGGTGGCTGTGTTCTTCGGCATCTGGGCGTGGAGCGGCAACCTGCTGACGGCGTTGGAACGCGGCGTCACCATAATGGTCGTATTCTGCCCGTGCTCGCTGGCGCTGGCTACGCCTACGGCTATTATGGCGGCCATCGGTCAGGCCGCGAAGTTCGGCGTCATAATAAAATCAGGCGAGGCGCTGGAGCGCATGGGACGCGTCGCAGTCGCTTGCCTGGACAAGACGGGGACGCTCACGACGGGAAAGCTCGCGGTTTCAGCAGTCAGGGCGTTCGGCGGCATAGACCGCGCCGAGGTGCTTGCGCTCGCGGCGGCGGCGGAGTCGTCTTCGGAGCATCCGCTTGCGCAGGCGATAGTGGCGGCAGGCGGGGCTGTGTCCGCTCCGTCCGTATCGGGATTCCGCATGGTGCCGGGACGTGGTGTCAGCGCAGAGGTCGGCGGCAGGAAGGTCGTGTGCGGTTCGCCTGAGTGGCTTGCGGAGAACGGCGTGTTGCTGGCGCAGGGCGAGGAGCAAGAGGCATCGGCGCCAAGGGCAGAGGGCAAGGCCGTGGTGTTCGTGGCTGCGGACGGCAGGGCCCTCGGATTCATCGCGCTTGCCGATGCGGTTCGTGCGGATGCGAAAGCGGCGGTAGAAGAGCTTGCGTCCGAAGGAGTTGCGCCTTGTCTGCTTACCGGCGACCATGCCGAGACGGCGCGTTGCGTTGCAGACGAGCTTGGCATCGTCGATGTCCGCGCAGGATTGCTGCCCGACGGCAAGGCGTCGGCTGTTGCCGCAATTCAGGATGGCGGACGCCAGGCTTGCATGGTCGGCGACGGCGTGAACGACGCTGTAGCCCTTAAGACGGCGTCCGTCGGCATAGCCATGGGCGGAGTGGGCAGCGACATTGCAGTTGAGGCGGCAGACATCGCGCTTGTCGGGGACGATCTGCTGAAACTCGCATACTTGAAACGGCTATCTGTGGCGTGTGTGCGGCTTATACATTTCAACATCGCGCTGTCGATGTGCGTAAACGCAGTCGCAATCGTCTGCTCCGTGTTCGGATTCCTCAACCCGGTTACTGGCGCGCTTGTCCACAACTGCGGTTCGGTGTTTGTTGTCATGAATGCGGCGTTTCTATACGACCGCAATTTCCGTACGTCCCGCCGTCAATAGCGTCAAGCGCCTGCCGCTACATGTACGGCAACTTATGGTATAATACACCAAAACTCGGCTGACGGTGACAAACACATCAATAGAGATCATGGCATGAAGAAAATGGCGCATAGAGAGCCAGACGAAAAGCGCATATCGGCGCTTGTCAGAGAGCTTCTTGTGGAGCTTGGCGAAGACCCGGCGCGTGAAGGGCTGAAGAAAACGCCGCAGCGCGTTGCGAAGTCGCTCGCGTTCCTTACTCGCGGATACAGGCAGGACGTCAAGACCGTCGTAAACGGTGCCAAGTTCGCGTCTGGCACGAACCACATGGTCATCCTCAAGGACATAGAGCTTTATTCGCTGTGTGAGCACCACATGCTGCCGTTCTACGGCAAGTGCGCGATAGGATACATCTCAACGGGCAAGGTTCTCGGAGTGTCCAAGCTCGCGCGCATTGTGGACATGTTTGCCCGCCGCCTCCAGATTCAGGAACGCATGACGGAGGAGATAGCGAGCGCCATCATGTCGGAAGCCGGCGCCGAGGGCGTTGGTGTCGTCATACGCGCCAAGCACCTCTGCATGATGATGCGAGGCGTGGAGAAGCAGAATTCGGAGATGACGACATCCGCCGTGCTCGGCTCGTTTCGCACGGACGAGAAGGTAAGGCAGGAGTTCCTGTCGCTCATCGCGTAGGAAACACCGCATGGAGAGGCTAGACAAGGTTCTCCTCTCGCGCCACCCCGACTTCTCGCGTTCGCGAATCGAGGGGCTGGTGAAGGCCGGCTTCGTAACGGTGAATGGCGCAGTCGCGTCGAAGGCTGGCATGAAGGTTTCCGAGGGCGACGACATCGTGGTCGAGATACCGCCGCCCGTGCCGGCAGTGCCGGAGCCTGAGGATATCCATCTTTCTGTCGTGTATGAAGACGATGACATCGTGGTTGTGGACAAGCCTCCGGGAATGGTTGTGCATCCGGCTCCCGGGCACTTCACCGGCACCCTTGTCAACGCTCTTCTACATCATTGCCCGTCACTTTCGGGGATAGGCGGCGTCGCGCGCCCTGGAATAGTGCACCGTCTTGATCAGGACACGTCCGGATTGATTGTCGTTGCCAAGACGCAGGCGGCGATGGATGCATTGGCGAAGGCATTCGCCTCGCACAAGAACGTGGAGAAAACCTATCTCGCTGTTGTGCATGGTCGCCCACGACTTGACTCTGGACGCATTGAGAACATGATTGGGCGTCATCCTGTGGATCGCAAGCGAATGGCGATAGTGGAAAAGGGCGGCAAGCTCGCCATAACCAACTGGCGCAAGGTAGGCCAGTCGACGAGGAATCATGTGTCGCTCATCGAGTGTCGCATAGAAACCGGTCGAACGCACCAGATACGCGTTCACATGGCGAGCTTGGGATGTCCTGTAATTGGCGACAAGACTTATGGAAAGGGAGCCTTGGACCGCAGAATTGACCCGATTCCACAGCGGCAGATGCTTCATGCGCAGAAACTCGCTCTCTGGCATCCAGTGAGAAATGTCAAAATGGAGTTTGAGTCACAAGTCCCGCCTGATATGTTGCCGTACATGTAGAGCTTCCGCCGGTCGCGAAGTTCCTTCCGTGCGGCAGTCGACGAGGACGGAGCTTCGGTGCGCCCAGCCCGTGTCGTCTCTCTCCTGAGGACATAATCAAGGCGATGTCTCAACAATACACACAGATTTTCACGCTGGACAGCAGCGGGGGGGTGAGAATCGACAAATTCGGTCAGTGGATAAAGATGGATACGTCGGATGCAATAACACATTCGTCAGGCATACTTGATCAATGGCGGCAACGGGGTTTCTCTGCGCCGGAGGTTTCCCATTCATAACCACTTCCGTGTCCGCCAGGCGGCGGCTTCAGTGTGTTCGGTGGTCTGGAACTTCCACATTTTACTTTTTCTGCAATTTCCCCCTTGTATCTGCGGAATAAATATGGTACAATTCGCG
>CACYCL010000027.1 GCA_902772905.1 uncultured bacterium
AGTGCAAGGTTGCACTCGGCAACTTGCATCGGATGCACTCGCGAAAGTGCAAGGTAGCACTTCGCGCAGTCAATGGTTCAGCTTTCGTGCTTCAATCCATTGACTCGAAAAGCCCCCTCCTGGGGCTCCAAAATCACCAATTCTGCAAGCGCGGGGCAAACAGACGCAGAGTCATGATTTGTCCACTCAAAAGGGAAAGACCTGCACTTGTCGGGTTTTACGGGATTGATGCGACAGAGGTTGTCGTCCGTCAGGTAGACACACGAACCGTCAGGGCGACTTTTCAACATCAAGCTCTTTCTGTCTGGCGCAACTTCCACCTCGTGCTCAATGAACGCATCTTCATCCATTCCAAGGAACGCAGAGATGCACGCGATTTCGGCATCCGAGACTCGCACGATTCCATCTTTGACGCGACAACACGCCCCACACCTGCGGCATTTGAACCCATCTAACTCCATTTCGTCATGCCCATTGCGCTCTCTGCGGCTAGATTTCATTGGCGGGAAATTCGTCGGCTACCAGAACTGCCAACGGTCATCAAGTATGACGATGAGACCAAGCCCAAGATTCGTGACAACATGGGCGACAATGGAAGAAGCAAGTCCAAAACGCTTCGCAATAACTCCATACACGATTCCCGTAACCGCTCCTACATGCCAACGATCCCCGTGCTCGACAGCAAAAAGAGCGACCATCCACCAGAAACCGGCGAAATCTACAAGCCATCTACGAAAGAAAAGTTCCTCGGCAATTGGAATCACAAGAGCACTCGCAGCAAGCTTCGCAATGGTCAGTGCCCAGCCACATACCTGCGGCGAATACGGACTGTCCGACGCTGCGACCTCCTGCCCCACGCCAAACCACATCTCCGGCGCTATCCACACCACGAGCACGGCGAGGCCGACAAAAATGCCTGCACCAACCACCCTCAGCGAGAACTTGTCCACGATGCCTCGAAAAACAAGGTCGTAGGCTCTCGGAACTGCGAACAGCATGAGTGCCGTCACCGCTCCGCGCAAGGCATAGAAATACGCCGTCTGCGGCAAGATCGCCATCATGGCCATCCATGCCGCATACGGCATAATCAAACAGAAGCCCCTGGCGACCGATCCTCTGCCAGGCGAAAGGAGCCTCTTGAGTGCAGCCATTATGGAAGCAGCCGCTTTGTTGTGCCCTTAAGATACGCCTTGCACATCTTGAAGCCTTCGGCATAGTCGGCGCCGCACTGGTAACCGCGGTAGCGGCTGCACGTGCGGACCATGTCGGCAAAGTCGATGTGGTCGTGCTCGCGCATCCAGTCGAGCTGCGAGTGGTGACATTCTAGCATCTGTATCTTGAGGTCTATCTCTTTGGAAATGTCGACGAACTCGTCTGGAATGAAATTCACGCCGGCGAGCGTATCCATGTAGTAGATTGGCACAAGCTTGGCGGGCTTCTTCGTCTTGGACGGCCAGTTCGGGAGCGTCGCCGTGAACGCGGCATCAAAGACTAGCTTTGCTGTCGCCGTATGGTCGGGCATATAGTCGTCCGGATTGTGCGTAATGATGAAGTCGGGGTTGGCGTACTGGATCACCTCGACAACCTTGTTGCGGCTCTCTGCGTTGTCGGAATAGATGTCGAGGTCGCCAAAGAACCCGTCAAGAACCTCTATGCCTGCGAGCTTGCCAGCCTCCCGCGCCTCGGCAGCGCGCATTGGAACAAGTTCCTCCGGCGGAATCACGACATGTCCGAGCGAACCCGTGCAAAGATGCGACACGACAACCTTGTCGCCACGCTTGACGCACTTCGCAAGTGTACCCGCACACGCGATTTCAACGTCATCTGGATGACAGCCAATTGCCAATACGTTCATTCAACCTCCTTAATTATTTACGGACATGGTGCGACTGACTGGGATCGAACCAGCAACCTTCGGCTTCGGAGGCCAACGCTCTATCCAATTGAGCTACAGTCGCGTCAAATCTCTTTGACTTGTCGGTTTGTTGTGTAATTATGCTGTAATCACACAACTCCGACGCATCAACTTTTCAATGAATAATTATATCATTTTCCTGACCGCAATGTCAACGCGACCTGGCCTGGAGTCTCACGATTTTCGACCTAGCTCACGCTTGTCGAAGCGGATGCGTCGCCCCAGACCATACACACAGGGAGACTAGCGAGGCGACCGGAACCATGCCTGGAACGACGCATGGCGGCAGCCTGCGGGTCCTGGCCGAGGAAGGCCGTGCCCACTGCGTTCACTTGCGGTCGCTCAACGCCGTTGGGCACAAATCAGAACCGCACGAGCAAATCGTTGCGGTAAAGCGCACGGATAGCGTCGCAGTCGAGTGTATGGCCGGCGCGGAAACTGACCACCGTGCCGCAAAAGCGATGTTCAGCTATGAGTGCGATTGCCGCCATCAAGTCGAGCGTCGCTCGGTGCCACACCGGTTCGAGGAACTTCTCGCCCAGCTGGAAGCGCGGCTCTGTATAGAAGCGCCGCTTGCCGTGAATGAGTATGTTGCTCTCGTTGTAGCCCATGTTGCGCGTAGAAGCGAACAACTTGCCAATTGTCTTGGCCAATATGTACTGGCGACGCGTTGCGTTCGTCCGCGCAAGCGATGCATATCGGAACGTCTCAGGCGTCACATCAAACAGAACTCGCTGGCGACCAATGACGGTATCCCACGAAATCGCGCAGTCGATGCGCAGGTTGCGCTCGCCGTTCTCGGCCGGAAGAAACAGAAGGAAATCGCCTCGAGAACCGCCGAAGGCAACCGGCTCACGCACTGTCACGTATGTGGCCGCGTCATCTTCTGGCACTACGCCTGCATGCTCGACGGCCTTCACCAGCGGCAACGACGACTGGTCGAAGAGCGGCGGGTCGCCGGAATACACCTTGAGCAGAACGTCGTCCACGCCAAGGCCAGCGCGCAGCGCCACGATGTGCTCGACCATACGCAAGTAGTTGTGAGGCGACCCTGAGCGCAGAACAAGATTCTGCGCGCTGGTCCAGAGGTTCGCTATGTCGACCTTGGTGTCAAGCTGCTCCGGCAGATCCATCCTGCGTATCCACCAGCCAGGCTTGCCGCTAGGCGCGAATACCAGCGTCCGCTTGTGGCTGCCTTCGAAAGTGCCTATCCCTGCTACCGGGACTTCACGGGCTAGCGTCAAGCGCCGCTCGCCGAACGGACACGTGCGCGATTCTGCAAGGCGCATCTCGTCAATTTCCTGCAACTTGAATCGCTCGTACGCAGCATCAATTGCGGCTGCGCTTCCAAACACGATACGTCCAATCTTGTATTCAGGCAGTTCTACCATGCGGGCATTATACCAAAAAACGAGGACGCGGCACAAGTGCCGCTCCCCGTTTGGAACGGCCGCGCCGAAGCGCGGCTTCGCCGTGAGCTTACGTCTCGGCGAGCTTCTTGAGGAGGGCGTAGTTCTCCTTGCGATGCACCGAAGAAACTGTCTGCGGTTTCGGAGGGCAGACTACCGAAGACAACAGCTAACAATCCGCAAGGATTCGCGCGCGTACGCGACGTAGACGTTCTTGTACTGCATCTGCATCAGGCCGAGGTTCTTCTTGGCCTGCACCTTGCCGGACGCCGCGAACTTCGCGATCGCGCGGCCTATGCTACGCTTCGGCCATGTCGCCGCCCTGCGAGCTCAATCGTAGTAGGCATCGCCTTGGAGGCCTGGCCGCCGGTGTTGGAGTAGACCTCAGTGTCCATGACGAGGATCTTGATGTTCTTGCCCGAAGCGAGAACATGGTCAAGACCGCAACGCGAATCTTCCGCATTATTTCTTTTGCGCACCCTTCCAGATAGTCTCTGCCTCGCGCTTCATCTCGAAACGATATGAATTCATTCCATTCAGCTTTTTTGCATACTTGGCTTTAATATCCTCGCCGGCATTTTTAACCTTGTAAGAAGAATAAGCATCCACAAACTCTTTCTTGGTTTTGAATTGTCTTGGCTGCGGTTCCTGCGGCTCCA
>CACYCL010000028.1 GCA_902772905.1 uncultured bacterium
ATGCCGGGGTGGCACAGTGGTTGACTGCGCCTGATTTGTAATCAGGATCCGCAAGGACGCGTCGGTTCGAATCCGACCCTCGGCTCCAAGTATCCAACGCACTACCGTCCGCGTGGAACTACCCAGCTCACAGCGCGTGTGCTTGGAGAAAAGATCCCCTGCGCAACAGCTTGAACGTCCGCTGCCGTGACCGCATGGATTCCCTCGACCTGCTCGGCGGGTTCCAGAAGCCGTCCAAACGCCAGCATCGTCTGCCCATAGAAAAATAGCTTCGACGTAACTCTTTCGTGCGACAGTCTGAAATTGCCGACAAGAAAGTCCTTCGTCCGCTTCAGCTCCATCGATCCAACGCGCCGCTCGCAGATACGCCGCAGTTCTCGGTCGGTCGTAGACAAAGCGCGTTCGGCCTTGCACGGATCAACCCCGGCCGTCACGGTGAACATTCCAGCATCTGAGAATAACTGCATTCTGGACGATATGTCATAGCTTAGACCTCGCTTCTCGCGCACCTCCTGAAAAAGCCGCGACGACATCCCTCGCCCCAAAATCGCGTCCATCACCGTAGCGGCGTACTTGCGCGGATCTGATATCCCGAACGTGCGATAGCCCAACGCCAATTGCACCTGCTGTACGTCTTTTTCGACCGACACAGATGATGGCAACGCCACTGCGCATCCGGCATATGCGGAATCGTCAGTTTTTCCAGCATGTTTCCGAAACGATGCAAAATTCTCCGACACAATGCCCAGCGCATCATCTGGATCAAACGACCCAACGATTACGACGACAGTGTTGTCAGGCCTGTAGTGCGATCGGATGTAGCGCCTCAGATCGGCTGGCCTCATCGGCGCAAGCGACTCCGCTGTTCCGGCGACAGGAGAGCCAAGAGCTGAATCCGGGAACAGCACCCGCTGCAGATTCTCCATTGCGACTGCGTCAGGCTCGTCGGCATACATCTTTATTTCCTCAACGATGACCTGCTTCTCGCGGTCGAACTCTTCATCCGGAATCGTCGCCCTGAGATACATGTCAGAGAGAATGTCAACAGCCTCGCCAAGATATTCATCTGGCAGATGCGCGTAATAGCAAGTAGCCTCCTCGCCCGTCATGGCGTTGAAATTGCCGCCGCGCCCTTCGATCGCACGGGTGATGTCTATTGGCTTGCGTGTCGGAGTGCCTTTGAACAGCATGTGCTCGATGAAATGTGAAATACCTGCGAAACGCGCCGGTTCGTGACGAGACCCGCTGTTTACGAATATACCAATGGCAACGCTCTCCGCCTCGCATGGTGCGAGGACAACGCGCAAGCCACTACTCAGAGTGTGTACTGTTGCAGACTTCATGTTCAGATATGCCCTTCTTGAATGAGGTTCGTGCATTATAGCACAAATTATCGTCATTTATTCCACCAATAAACCCGCCGTTCCATGCACCGACAGCGGGGATTGTCGCGGAGATACTTGAGAAAGGCACCTTGGCGAGGACACTTGCAATATCTGTCCTCGACGCCTTTCCAGTCCGTCCAACCTGTCCACGTCTTCATTGTGAACATCTCAGCCGTGCCGAAGCTGTCGCCGTGTCCAATCGTGGCCTGAAGCCCGCAGCACATGGCGATCGTTGCAAAAAACGGTTTCATCAACTGCCTAGAGTCATCTGTCATCATTTCAACTCATCGTGTCTTCACCATTCAAACGTCAGTTTCGGTATATGTTGCGGTTAGTATACCATATTTCCTCGCGCTCTGGTTTACGGTCTCGGGCGTGGTTTCCATAACCAGAGCGGACGGCGGTGGGGCAAGTGTTTACCAAATGCTAATTATCAAACCAAGGGCGGCACCATGACGAAAGAACCACTTGCCTTCCCATGTGCCAACGAGATCCCGGCCATAGCACTCGACCATAACGGCGTAGTTCGGCTTGGACGACACGTTCTCGATGTCGGCAAGAGCGGTGAAGCGTGAGTCGGCCCGCCACGCGCTCGAGAGCGGGGCAGTCATTGAACGCGCCCGCCGTGTCGCTGTTAAGAATGTTCCATTTCTCAAGATTTCCTTCCAACGTCGCCGAAACGAGGTTCGGGCAGCCGCCGAACGCGGCGCCTTCGACGTCCAGAATATCGGCGGAAACGACAACAGAGGTGATCTTGCCGCGCCCGCGTTGCTTGCCGCGCCCCGCGCGTCACACAGCCACCATTCCGCCGTCGGCTCCGGCCATCTTCGCTACATCATGTGACAACATCCTATACGGGTCTTGTTGAATCTCTTCATATCCTGAACATCCTCACTATGCCTGCCATGTCCGCCGCGAAGAGCCGCCC
>CACYCL010000029.1 GCA_902772905.1 uncultured bacterium
ATTTCATAACCGAAGGACGAGTCTTGTAGCCCCAGAAGCCCGAAATCGCCGCGCTCGTTGCGTTAGCGGCGATTGTGTCGCCGTTTGTCTCCCGTGTTGAAAAGGCGAATGCCTTTTCATCTACAGCGCGAACGTGAGCGAATAGGACGCCCGCTCATGGGCGGCGGAAATAACCAAGCTGCGGTAGGGATGGTGCGCAGCGTTTTGTGCTTTGGTGCGCAGCAAAGCATCAAATGGTGCGCACCAAAACCCTAGACGGTGCGCACCGCGCGGCATTGCTTACTGGAGCGAGCTGCCAAAAGCATTATGCAGGAACCTCCACTATTGCGCCGGCGCGGCGTATCTGCCCCTCCTAGATGCATCTCTGGAACTGGTCGAAGATGAGCCGGTTGCCTGCCTGTGGCATGATGGCTTGCGGGTTGATGACGACGCTGAAAGTTATACTTGCCTAACAAATGGCATCGATGGTATAATACAGAAAATTTCACAACCAAAGGGAGAGAATCGCCGTGAGCGAAAAAAACGAGCAGATGACGCCTGAACTGAAGGCGTTCATTGAAGAGTGGAAGGACAAGCCGGGGAACCTCATCATGGTTCTCCATCAGGTCCAGCAGACGTATGGGTACATTCCCCGCAACATCGCGATAGAGATATCCGAGCTGCTGGCGGTGCCGCTCGCCAAGATATATGGCGTGGTGACGTTCTACAACTTCTTCAAGCTGCAGAAGGCCGGCAAGTACATTGCACAGGTCTGTCTGGGCACGGCGTGCTATCTGCGCGGCGGCGACGACCTCATAAAGGAGTTCGAGAAGCAGCTCGGCGTCGGCGTAAACGCGACTACGCCAGACGGCCTCTTCTCGGTCGAGGCGGTGCGCTGCCTCGGCTGCTGCGGCCTTGCGCCGGTGGTGGTTGTCAATGGCGAGGTGTACGGCAAGCTGACGAAGGACGGCGTTGCCGGCATCATCGAGAAGTACCGCAAGCTGGGCTAGGGCCTGGCTGACAATTTAAGGAGAACTCAACAATGGCTAAGTTGACACTGGCAGACCTGCGCAAGATGCGCGGGGAGAAGCAGAAGGCGATGGAGATGCGCGACAGCTCCAACAAGGACATCCAGGTGATCGTCGGCATGGGCACATGCGGCATCGCGGCGGGCGCGAAGGAGACGTTTACCTCCCTCGTCGACACGCTGAGCGAGAAGGGCCTCACGAACGTGCTCATCCGCCAGACGGGGTGCATGGGTCTTTGCCATTCCGAGCCGACAGTGGAGGTCGTCGTTCCCGGTATGCCGACCGTGATCTACGGCCACGTGGACGCGGCGACGGCCAAGGCTATCGTCGACAAGCACATCATCGGCAAGGAGCTGATCGCGGACAAGATCCTCGATAAGCCCTCGATCGACATCGTAAAGAACGCCTGAGGGGGAGAGAACAATGGCCTATCAAAGCTACGTCCTCATCTGCGGCGGAACGGCGTGTTGCTCCGGCGGCGCCGACAAGCTCGTAGAGGAATTCGCGGCGAACCTGGAGTCCGCCGGCATCAAGGACACCGTCCAGGTCGTCAAGACCGGCTGTCTCGGCTTCTGCGAACAGGGGCCGATCGTAAAGATACTGCCGCAGGGCACGTTCTACGTCCAGGTCAAGCCCGAAGACGTCAAGGAGATCGTCGCCGAGCACCTCGTGAAGGGGCGTGTCGTGCAGCGCCTTTGCTATGACCCCGAGCAGGCGAAGAAGCTTGTCGCCGAGGCGAACATTCCATTCTACCAGAAACAGTACCGCATCGTGCTCAGGAACTGCGGCGTCATCGACCCGGAGAAGATCGAGGACTACATCGCCCGCGACGGCTACAAGGCAATCGAGAAGGTGCTCTTCGAGATGACGCCTGAGCAGGTCGTAGATGAGATGCTCAAGTCAGGCCTTCGCGGCCGCGGCGGCGCGGGCTTCCCGACCGGCATGAAGTGGAAGTTCGCGCAGCAGCAGCCCAAGGGTCAGAAGTACATGGTCTGCAACGCCGACGAGGGCGACCCCGGCGCGTACATGGACCGCTCCACGCTCGAGGGCGACCCCCACTCGATCCTCGAGGCGATGACGATCGCGGGCTACGCGATCGGCGCGTCGAAGGGCTTCATCTACATCCGCGCGGAGTA
>CACYCL010000030.1 GCA_902772905.1 uncultured bacterium
CCGACCATAGCCTATGCGAAGCCTGAGTCTAGACTATGCCGTCGCGTTGCATAGCCTATATCTGAAATCGCATAGCCTAGAGTCCGAGATCGCATAGGCTATAGTCCGAGATCATATAGGCTATGGTCGGGCTTCGCATAGCCTATGCTCCGGCTTGCGGTCTAGAGGGGTTGTTGGAGCGAATTAGAGGGGTTCGTTGGAGCGGTCGAAAGGCAGTTCTCCCTTTACGGCGATGGCGTTCGGAGCGGCGAGAAGGTGTGTTTTGGGGCCTCAGGAGGGGGCTTTTCAATCCATTGAATATTTTTCGGACATTCAGGCATGTTTTTTGGCCCAAAGGGCAAAGTCGACGCCAATATATAACGCGCGCGCGCGGTCATTATAATATGGTGAGTATGTCGATAGAACGGCACGAGACTCCCAGAATGCTCGGCAGCGACTTCAAAAGGTAGACAGAACAAAGGCAGGAAGCAAAAAAATGGGTAAGCTCCAGTTGACGAGAGGGAAGGTAGTTTGCTATAATTCGCACCATGATGAATATAGCAACAGTATTTATGCTGGCAACAGCACTTGCTCCCTGGCAGGATGCCTCTGTAACTTCTATAAACCGGCTTCCGGCGCGTGAACTGATCGTTCCGTGCGAAACTGAGGATCTCGCAATAGCCATTGCGAGAGGCGAGAAGCAGAAGACCGATTCGAAATGGGTGATCAACCTCAATGGCGAATGGGACTTCAAGTGGAAGCGCGAGCCATCGCGTGACTGGGAGAAGTCCGCCAAGATCAAGGTCCCGAGCTGTTGGCAGCTTCAGGGCGAATACGATCCGCCGCTGTACACCAACAAGAGGTATCCGATCGCCAAGGACGCTCCTCGCGTAATGTCCGAGCCGGAGGACAAGAACTGGACGTCGTACACGTACCGCAATCCCGTCGGCCTGTACACGACGACGTTCAAGCGTCCGTGGCGCTGGTGGTTCCGCCGCACCGTGATTCGCTTCAACGGCGTCTCAAGCGCGTTTTACGTGCGCGTCAACGGCAAGCTTGCCGGCTATGCCGAGGACAGCCGCCTTCCTTCCGAGTTCGACCTTACGCCGTACCTAAAGTGGTTTGGCGTCAACAAGCTTGAAGTGGAGGTTTACAAGCACTGCGACGGAACATATATCGAGGATCAGGACTTCTGGCGCCTCTCTGGCATCTTCCGCGACGTGATGCTCATTTCGGAGCACAAGAAGGCGCCTAAGGACCTTATCGTCGAAACGTCACTTTCCGACGACTTCAAGCAGGCCAGGTTCGTTGTCCGCGACGAGAAGGGCAATGAGCTAAAGGTACGTGACGTTCCCGAACCGCGCCTTTGGAATGCCGAGTTCCCCTGTGTCTATGTCACGCCCATTGAACATCACTGGGGTTGGTGGATATTCGGCGGCGTCGACTACTACACCGTTGCGTTCGGCTTCCGCAAGGTCGAGATAAAGGACTCCGTGCTTTACATGAACGGCAAGAGGCTGCTCATAAAGGGAGTAAACCGCCATGAGATGATTCCAGAGGCGGGCTATGCCATAACGCCGGAGTCGATGAGGCGCGACATCTCCATAATGAAGGAGTTCAACATCAACGCCGTCAGGACGTGCCACTATCCGAATGCACCGGAATGGTACGACCTCTGCGACCGCGACGGCATGATGGTATGCTGCGAGGCCAACGTTGAGTCGCACGGCTACGGCTACGGCAAGGAGTCGCTTGCACACCGCAAGGACTACGAGAAGTCCATGGTCGAGCGCGGCGAGCGCATGGTGCGTTTCTTCCGCAACCATCCGTCCATCATTTACTGGTCGATGGGCAACGAGTGCGGAGACGGCGAGAACTTCACTGCGATGCGCAAGGCCATTCTCGCGGTCGACAAGACGCGTCCCGTGCACTATGAGCGCGCGATTGACGGCGACAACACCGACATCTGGGCGGTCATGTACGCAAGGCCAAACGACGTTGAGAAGTACGTGTCGAACAACCCGAAGAAGCCGGCCATCCTCTGCGAGTACACGCACGCAATGGGCAACTCGAACGGCGGCGTGCAGAAGTACTGGGACTTGGTTCGAAAGTATCCGTCGTTCCAGGGCGGGTATGTCTGGGACTTTGTCGATCAGGCGCTATGGAAGACCGACGAGCGCGGCAAGTGGCTCGCCTACGGCGGCGACTGGGGCGATCTCCCCAATGACGACAACTTCAACTGCAATGGGCTCTTTGACGCTCTGCGCAATCCACATCCGGGCGTGTATGAGCTGAAGCACGCCTATCAGCCGGTCAGCGTTGAGTCGTTCGACTGGAAGACCGGTCAGGCTACGATAAAGAACGGCTTCCAGTTCGTCGCCCTTGACGATTTCGACGGCGAGGCCGTCATCGAGAAGGCCGGTGTTCGCATCGCCAAGATTGATCTGGACGTGACGGGACTGAAGCCTGGCGAATCGAAGACGTTCACAGTTGACACCAAGGACGGCGACGCCGTGCTCTTCAATTTCTCGAACGACCGCACTCCTTCGGCATGGACACAGTTCACAAAGCCATTCACGCCTCCGGCGGCTGCGGCCATCGCCGGAACTGCGCCAGCTGATTCGTTCCGTCCGCGCCTCAACTTCTGGCGCGCGCCGACCGACAACGACCGCGGCTGGAACATGCCAGAGGTCTGCAAGGTCTGGAAAGAGTCAACTGATACGCAGAGACTTCCTGCTGGTGTCGTGAGCGACCTCAAGACTTCTAAGCTGGACGATGGCTCCGTGCGTGTCGACTGGACTCTCACCGTGCCGAAGGGCCTGCCGCCCATCCCGCGCGTCGGCCTCACTTTCACCGTGCCGAAGGTGGTGGATGCCACGTGGTACGGCCTTGGTCCGTGGGAAAACTACTCCGACCGCGCCACTGCGGCGATACTCGGGATCCACAGGGCGACCATTGCGCTCACGAAAGGCATTGCGGACGCGAAGGGCAAGATTGTGTATGCCAAGGATGCGCTCAACCCCGACAACTATATCGAGCCAGGCGAGCAGGGCTATCGCACAGGAACACGCTGGCTTAGAATCGGCGGAGTCGAGATCAACGCGCTCAATGCGCCTTTCGGCTTCAACGTCTGGCCGTATCCGCAGACGATGCTGGAGGGCAAGAAGCATCAGTGGGAGCTTTCCGAGGCAGACGAGCTAACCGTGAACATCGACGCAGTGCAGATGGGCGTCGGCGGAGACAACAGCTGGGGTGCGCGTCCGCACGACCAGTACATGCCGGGCGCAGGCGTCTACAAGCTCTCGTTCGTCGTCAAGGGGCTGTAGAAACCTGAATGGAATCGCGCCAGAGTGAAAATGATATAATACGATGTAAAAGGAACAACAAGGAAGATGTCACAGTTTTTCGACTATACGGGCGTTGTTGAGGAGGTCATGCCGGTGCAGACTTTCGCCAGCGGCTTCACCAAGCGCGAACTCATCGTCGGCAATGACGTTGACTCGCCGTCAAAGTACCCAAATCCGGTAAAGTTCTCGTTCAAGAAGGACAACTGCTCTCTGCTTGACGGCGTAAAGAAAGGGCAGCGCGCCAAGATACACTTCGTCATAGACGGTCGCCGCTGGGACGGTCCGAAGGGTACGCAGTACTTTGTTGACCTCACAGGCCTCAAGATAGAGGTTCTCAACGGCGACGGTACGAGCACCGAGCCGGTCCCCGAGCCTGCCGAGCCAGACTTCCCGGCAGATGCGGGCGATGTTGATGACATGCCGTTCTGACGTACCCTGCGCCCGATGATCTGGCGCGAAGCGATTGCAAAGACGTCCAGCTATCTTGCGATGAAGGGTGTTCCCGAAGCGCAGGTGGCGGCGGAGTTGCTTGCCGCACGGTTGCTCAAAATTGGCCGTGGGATGTTGGCAGGGCGGCAGGAAGGCACCGTGCCCGAACGTTGCGTCGATGCGCTGCGCCGGGCGATGTCGCGCCTGACGAAAGGCGAACCGCTTCAGTATGTTCTTGGCGAGTGGGATTTCCGCACGCTCACGCTTTCATGCGATCGACGTGCGCTCATTCCGCGTCCAGAGACGGAAGAGCTCGTCACGCGGGTGCTCAAGCACCTTTCAGGCTGTGCAGATGTTCCGTTCGTGGTGGATGTTGGCACTGGCACCGGTGCGATTGTGCTGAGCCTTGCCGCCGAGTTCAAGGGCAGGGCCGTGCTCCTTGGCACGGACGTGAGCGAGGACGCGATAGGTCTAGCCCGAGAGAACGCCAAGCGGTGTGGACTGGCCGACAAAGTGAAATTCGCGGTTGCGGACGGCCTGGACGATTTCGACGAGCCGCAGAGCGTGGATGTCATAGTGTCCAATCCACCATACGTCACGACGGCGGATTGGAATGCGCTTGATCCGCGAGTCAGGGACTTTGAACCGCGCATTGCGCTGGACGGCGGGGCGGAAGGACTCGACTTCTACGACCGCTATCTGGGCGATGCGGTTAATCTGCTCAAGCCGGGCGGAGCGGTGTTCTTCGAGATCGGCGAAAGCCAGGGCCTTGCACTCAGGGAATTAATGGAAGCCTACGGGTTCGCCGACATAAAGATTGACCGCGACTTTGCCGGACATGACAGGTACGCATACGCCACGCTGCCATGAGTTCCCAGGACATAGTTATTGGTGCGCGAATGGCGCATGTTCGCGAGCTGAAGGCAGAGATTGCGCGATTGCGAGAGGAGAACACGCGGCTCCGTGACGATGCAGAGTCGTTACGGGCGCACTTCGCCGAGGCATTGCTGGCAGCAGAGGATCTACGGACGCTTCCGCCTGGCGGATGCCTGGAAATCTGGGATGGCTGGAATCTGATACTTGGTGCGAAGAAGGAGTCGCGAGGGCGAAATGAGCTCATTGAACAGGCGAGGCGAAGAACAGAGGAAAGCGGAGGAAGTCTGCACGTCTGGATTGTGCTTGACGGACCTAGGGAGGCGACGAGGTGCGAAGGGAGCGTTAGGGTCACATACACAGGCGGCGAAGGCTCTCAGCGGGCGGACAGGATGATAGTTGACTATGTGCGCATGGCGGCATGGCTAGGCTACGCGGACAAGGTAACGGTACGTACAAACGACAAAGAACTGAAACGTCAAGTCTCTCGGCTAACTCATCAAAAGAGCTAAACGAACTGCGTACAACTTTCTTTGCAATTTCCCACTTGTATCTGCGGAATAAATATGTTACAATTACGCAGTCATAACTGAGAGGATTGTACATTGACGCAAGTAATTGAAGAGCACGATCCTGCTGAAGGACACGTGAGCGGAATGTCAAATCCGTTGCCCTGAGAGTCACGTGACCCTTGGTGTGTCAGTTCCGTGGCATGGAGGCTTCACTTTCCTATATAATAAGGTATAAGGAGAAAAGACAAATGAAGAAGCTGAAGACCATTATTGGTTCAATGACGGCGAAACTCGCCGCCCTGCTGCTGGCGTTCACATCGACTGCATCGACGGCAATATTCGCTATGAATGACTCCGAGACATCTTTCGCCGACTTCACGGCGAGCGTGTGCGCATCGGAGCCGATTCAATTGAATGCGTGGTCTGCGCATGTCGTTGCCGTCGAGACTTCGGTCGCGATGGAGGGTCGCAGCAGCACGTGGTTCGCTTCGGCTGCGCAGAGCCTTAACGCAACGACTCCCAGGGGAACTATACTGGTACTGTGGTAATGTTAATGTGGCAGAAAGCCATTGTAAACAAAAGGAGACACTGAAATGAACGCGAAGACAGTAAAAAGACTTGTTTTGATGTATGCTGTTGCTGGCGCGATGTACGCTGCATCCGGTGCAGATGCGCCAGAGGTGACATCCGTGATCATGTCGCAGAACAATGCCACCCGGCTTGTTACGATAGAATATGCACTGGACAATGCGCCGGCAATAGTGACTGTCGACATACAGACGAATGCCGTGGTCGGCGGCAAGACAGTTTGGGCGTCCATTGGCGGAGAGAACATATATGGGCTAACGGGGGACGTTAACTGCAAGGTGACGTCCGATGGCACAAAGCGGATATACTGGCGCCCTGACCTCTCATGGAACGGACAGAAGGTTGCTGTTGGCGGAGCGAGAGCGGTTGTCACTGCCTGGTCGCTCGACAATCCTCCCGACTACATGGTCCTTGACCTCGCGGCGGTTTCGCCGCAGCGACTGAAATTCTATCCCGACGCGGCATTTTTGCCAGGCGGCATCACATCAAACGACATCTACTGTACCTCGTCAATGGTTTTCCGCAAGATCAAGGCAAGGGGTATCCCGTGGTCCATCGGCATAGGGGCCGACGCACGCACGGTCACTCTGACAAACGACTACTACATGGGCGTATTCGAAGTTACGCAGGGACAGCTTGCCATGATAGGCGGCCCGGCATGGGCTTATAAGAACACCATCGAGGGTGTTCGCCGTCCCGTTGAGTCGCAGTCATACCGCGAGATACGCGACAGTGCCAACAACAGCTCCGACCAGACGCTGTATCCGCAGGCTCCATACAGCGGCTCACTGATCGGAAAGTTCATTGCAAGGTCCGAGAACTTGTGCGATCTGGATCTGCCCAGCGAGGCGCAGTGGGAATATGCCTGCCGTGCCGGACATGGCGAGGGGTATTGGGGCGATGGCTCGAGGATTCTGGGTTCGGCGTCTGACGCCAATCTGCCGGGACGCTACGCACATAACTGCAAGAATTCCAGCGGTACGATCGACAATGCCACACCTGATGACAACACGAGCATTGTCGGTCGCTACAGGCCAAACAGCTGGGGTCTGTACGACATGCACGGCAATGTCAATGAATACTGCTTGGATTGGTGGACCGACACCGTTGCAGCGCGGGACGCAACATCGGCTGGCGGCGTGTACACGGGTGCGCCAAACGCCAATGGCCAGTATTATGGGGATGGAACAACTGTGCCCGCCAATCAGTGGCGATGCATGCGTAGCGGCGCTCACAACGCTTCTGCCTCCGGTTGCGTTGCATGGCTTAGGAACAAGAATGCAATCTCGTCTCATGGCGTCACGTGTGGCTTCCGTCTGATTTGCCCTGTCACCGTGAAATGATCCGTCGCCTTTCATGCCTTGCCGCCGCTGTCGCGCTGTGCCTTGAGTGCGGCGCGGCGGGACTCGACAGGTCGCGGCTGAACATTGGGGTCTACTACCTCAACCACAACGCTGCGACCGAGGGGCACGTCCGCGACCTCGCCGAATGCGGCGTCGACTTCGTGTTCGGTCCGTCAGTACCGCACGCATTCTTTCGAAGATATGGCTTAGGTCACGTGGCGTCATTTGTGGTTCGCCACATGCCGAAGGCCGGTGACGCGGATCGCCTTCAGGATATGCTGGTGCTGTGCAGCGAGGACGCGAGGAAGTTCCATTCTTCCTCGTGCGGGCGCGAACCGTCCATCTGGGGCGTCAGTCTCGCCGACGAGCCGTCCGCCAGGGACTTCCCGGTTCTCGGCAAGGCCGTCGCCCACGTGAAGACGCTCTTCCCCGGCAGGTTCCTCTACGTGAACCTGTTCCCCAACTATGCGTCCGTCGCGAAGAACACCGACGCCGAGGCGAAGAGCCAGCTTGGCGTCGAGTCGTACCAGCGGTACATCGACGAATACTGTCGCGAGATTCCGCTCGACTACATATCCTGGGACTTCTACCTCTACTCCGGTCGCGGCGACAGCCATCTGCCGCTCTTCTACGACAATTTCCGCATCGTGGCCGATGCCTGCCGCCGCACGCAGCGCGACATGTGGTTCGTCGGACAGGTCAACTCGATTCGTCCCGAGCTCTGGATAAGCGAGAACATGCTGCGTTTCCAGGCGTTCGCGGCGATGTCGTTCGGTGCACAGAACATCTCGTGGGCGTGCTATTCGCCGGGATGGTGGACGAATTCCGTGCTCACTGCCTCGGGGGAGAAGACGCAGCAGTACGACAGGCTCAAGACGGTGAACCGAGAGATCCGCATCATCGCGCCGGAGTACATGCGCTGGCGGAATGCGGCGACACATTTCGTAGGCTTCGCGCCGGGCGAGCACGCGCTGAAGACCATGCCGATGGTGGTTCCGCTTAGGGCCTTCGACAACGCGGGCTTCCACGACTTGCACGCCACTGACGGCGGACGGCTCGTGGTAGGCGAGATGGTTCCGCGTGTAGACGCAGCGCGCTCGGGCAGGGCGTCGGCCGTTTTCGTCTTCGCGGCGGACGACCCGTACGACCTCTCTCCGAAGCCGCGTGAGGTGCGCTTCAGGCTGGCCGACGGGTTGACCCCTCGCGTCGTCGGAGTGAATGGCGAGCAAGACGTCTATCGCACAAGAGACGGCATTTGGAGCTTCCCGATCATGTCGTCGTGCGGCGCCTTCGTCGTGGCAGTTCAGGAAGGGGGCGCGAAATGAGACGTCTCGCAGCCATGGCGATGTGCGTCGCGGCTTTGGCGCCGTTGGCGCGGGGGGAGTATGCCGACTACATGGTCATAGACCTCGAACCAGGCGCATTGCGGCGTGTCGCGTTCTACCCCGCGGCCGAAGCCCTCCCTGGCGGGTTGATCTCCAACGCAGCCTACCGCACGACAAAGATGGTGCTTCGAAAGATACGCGCGAAGGGGGTGCCGTGGACGATGGGGCCGTTTGCGGACGGATTCGTGCGGCATATAGAACTCGACTCCGACTTCTACATCGGCGTATTCGAGGTGACGCAGGCGCAGGCGGCGTTGGTGGGCGGCACGAAGCGTCCGAGCGATTACGTCATCGAGGGCGGAATGCGTCCTGTTACCTCTTCGTCTTTCCTGGAGATACGCGACGGCGTATCCAAGGCCGGAGGAAAGTCGCCATATCCCGCGCCGCCAGCGGCGGAATCGCTCATAGGCCGTCTCCGTGAAAGGGCTGGCGGGCTGGCACTCGACCTGCCGAGCGAAGCGCAGTGGGAGTTCGCGTGCAGGTCGGGCTACGGCAACGACCGTTGGAACAACGGGACGCTCGTTTCGATGGCGAACAAAGACGACAACTTGCCGGGGCGCTACGGGTGGAACACGCGGCATCCGGGGCAGTCAAAGGGCGATGCGCCGCCCGCCGAGGACCGCACGGCGCTGGTCGGTTCCTATCCGCCCAATGCTTGGGGGCTTTACGACATGCACGGAAACGTCAACGAGTTCTGCCTCGACTGGTGGTCGGAGGACGTTGACGCAGTCTCTCCCGGAGGCATCTACGTGGGTGCGGTCAACGCGAAGGGACTCTGCAACGCCGATGGTTCGCCCGTCAGGAATCAGTGGCGCGTCACGCGCGGCGGCGCGTTCAATTCCGCCGCGCAGTCGTGTCTTTCGTGGATACGCAACAAGGACGCCGTGACGCACTGTCCGGCGACAATCGGCTTTCGGCTGGTGTGCACTGACGAACGGGTTCTGCGGCGTGCGGACAAATCCTGGGTAAACTGACATACAGTGTTGCGCAGCAAAAAGGTTTCTGCTACAATCTCGATATGAAAGTTGATAATGACAGTATTAAGGTCGATGGCGAAAGTATTTTCGCCAAAACGGCGACATCCTTTTTAGGATGGCTGCTGGCGGCGACGCTGCCGCTCTGCGCGGCGACGGTCGAGAGGGTGTTTCGCGCCGAGCGGCATTCGCGCGGTGACACGAATGTGCGAGTGCAGCAGCCGATAGACGAGGCCTCTTGGATATGGGCTGAGGGTTGCGACACATGGGGCGGCGCGGTGTTCAGCGATACGCGCACGACTCCTGAGGTTCTGGCGCGGATGCCGCAGTCGTTCTTTCGCTTCCGTCGCGACTTCACGGCCACGTCGGAGGCGCTGGAACTTGACGTCTCGGCGGACGAGAGGTTTGTTCTGCTGCTTGACGGCGAAGAGATTGCACGTGGCCCGATGCGGGGGCTTCCTAACCGCTGGCACTACCAGAGCTATCGCGTCACGGGACTTGAGCCCGGAGCGCACCGCCTTGAGGCCGTCTGTTGGCAGATTGGCGAGCATGCGCCGCTTGCGCAGGTTTCCATTCGCGGTGGATTCATAGTGAAGGGATATGGCGTGTATGATGAACAGCTGACGACCGGCAAGGCGGCATGGAAGGTTGCGACGCTTGTCGGTACTCGCATGACGCACAAAGGGAAGTCCGGTGCGTTCGGCGTCGGCTCGCAGTGCGAGATTCGCGGGGCGGGGCTTCTTGCCGAGGTGCCGGATGCTGCTGTGTGGACAGATGCCGTCGTCGTGCGTGGGCCGGTGAAGACCTTTGCGGGGCTGACCGTGCAGGGCTGGAAGCTGTTCCCGTCGCCGCTCAAGGATATGATGCGCGAGGCTAAGACGCCGGGCGCGGTGAAGCGAGGTTTCGACGTGCTTGCCCCTGGCGCGGTCGTTCCGGCGAACACAAAGGTGACGGCGTGGTGGGACCTTGGCAACTACTATTGTGCATATCCGCGCCTTGAGGTGTCCGGCGGCAAGGGCGCGAAGGTATGTTGGGACTGGGCCGAATGTCTTACGGGACCTGATGGCAGAAAGGGCGATCGAGCCGCGTTCGGCGAAGGGCTGGACATGATAAAACCGTTCGGTGACACGTTCCTTCCCGACGGACGCGATGGGGCGTGCTTCACGACGCCGTGGTGGCGGTGCGGCAGATGGTGCCGTCTGACGGTCGAGACTGCGGACGCGCCGCTCAAGATCGGCAGGGTCGAGCTAGTAGAGACGCGATACCCGGTGGAAATGGCCGCGTCGTTCGACTGCGACGATCCGTTTATAATGAAGATGCAGCCGGTCTGCGTGCGTTCGCTCCAGATGTGCATGCACGAGATGTTCTTCGACTGCCCCTATTACGAACAGCAGATGTATCCCGGCGACAGCCGTGTGCAGTATCTCGTCTCGGGGCTTTTCGACACCGAAGACCGCATGGTAAGGAACGCAATCACGCTCTACGACACGGACCGGCGCGAAAACGGGATGATTCCGATGAACTGTCCGACGCGCGGCACACAGGACGCGCTGGGCTTCACATGCTGCGAAGCGATGATGTTCGGCGACTACGCCTGGAATCACGCAAACCGCGACTGGCTCAAGGCGCGGCTGCCCGGACTCAACCATACGCTAATGGGCATGGAGGATTTTCTTGACGAGGACGGACTTCTTGGCAAGACACCAGGATGGAACTTCGTCGACTGGGTGCCTTCATGGAAAGGCGGCGTTCCGCCAGACGGCGATACCGATAGACCGAACGCGGAGATAAACCTTCAGTTCCTACACGCCATCCTCTCGGCGGTGATTGCAGAAGAGGCCGTTGGCGACACAACGCTTGCCGCGCACTGGCGGGCGCGCGCGGAACGCCTCAAGGCGGCAATCCGCCGGACGTTCTGGTGTGAAGAGAGGGCGCTCTTCGCCTCGAACGTTGACAAGTCGGAGTTCAGCGAGCATTCGCAGTGTCTTGCGCTCCTTGCCGATGTTGTTACGGGAGAGGACGCGGAGCGTTGCTTCAAGGCGCTCGTGGATACGCCGGATCTCGCTCGCGGCACAATCTACTACAAGCACTACCTCTTTTCGACGTATTTCAAGTTCCGCCGTGCCGATCTCTTCTTCGGGAACCTTGGCTTCTGGCGCGACTGCATCGGATGGAATCTTTCGACCATTCTTGAGACTCCAAATGTCAATTCGCGCAGCGACTGCCACGGTTGGGGCTCGCATCCGCTCTGGCATCTCCACTCTGGCGTCGCTGGCGTGAAGAGCGCCGCGCCGTTCTACGAAAAGGTTCTCATAGAGCCGCAGCCCGCGCATTTGAAGCGCATTCGCAGCGTGACGCCCACGCCGAGGGGTGATGTTAGACTCGACCTTTCGTTTGACGACGGTGTGGTTTATGGAACCGTGACTCTGCCGGAGAATCTTTCGGGCGTGTTTCGATGGAATGGTGCAGATGTACCGCTTGAGGAGGGGAAACAATATCGCATAAACTTGCCACCCCGCAAGTGAGTAAGCAAGTAAGGGACTTGTCCCCCACGCGGCGGCGTTCGGGACGTGACGAATGAAACGCGGGCGAGGCGCATGAAACGTGGGCGCGGCGGATTGTTCGCGGAGAAATCGATCTGTCGGTCAGCGTCGTTTCGTTTTGGGAGATTGCCATAAAGCAGAGCATCGGCAAACTC
>CACYCL010000031.1 GCA_902772905.1 uncultured bacterium
GCGTTCTCCGATGAGGAATATTATATGCGAGAGCCGACTATGATTGAGCTTCACAAGGGTTGGAATCATGTGAAGCTCACAGTGCCGATGCGTACGCGCGCTCGCACCCACAACCCGTGGGTTGCAACTTTCGTTCCGCTGCATGGTACGACAGACCGTCCGAGCGAGGCTCCAGAACTGGAATATAGCAGCCATCCGCCGTCTTGCAAATGAAGGAATGTTTGAAAGGAATGCCGATCCACTGCCCTCGGATGGTGATCTTCGTCTGCTCCATGTTCATCCATCTGCAGAACTTCGGGATAGACCAGAGTTTCACCCAGCGCTATGTGGCGGCGAGGTCGAGGACGGCGCAAGCCATCGATTTCCCTGCTCTACTTCTGCGACTGGGATTTGAACGTCTATCTCATGCCGCTGTCGTTCGAGGGTGGTTTCGACACACCCATACCCTATAAGGAAACACACGGATGAAAGAGATATTTTCGTTTGCGATTGGACTGGGCGTGGTGATGGGTGCGTTTGCAGCCTTCGCAGGGGAATGCAAGGAAATCCGCATCGATGGAATCCCGTTCGACATGCCTGCTCTCAAGGAGTTTGCCTATCCGCAGAGAAGCTTCTGCATAACGGACTACGGCGCCAAGCCTGACGGAACGAAGTGCACGGAGGCGATCGCGCGGGCGATTGCCGCGTGCAACGAGTCCGGCGGCGGCAGTGTGGTCGTGCCGCAAGGTACCTTCCTCACCGGCAAGGTCCATCTGAAAAGCAATGTGAACCTGCATCTTTCATCGGGGGCCGTGCTTGAATTCTCTGACGATCCCGATGACTACATGCCTCCCGTCATCTCGGGGTATGAAGGGATTGAGTGCATGAACCGATCGCCTCTTGTGTATGCGCACAGATGCGATAACGTGGCCATCACAGGGCCTGGAATGCTGCGCTCGAGAATAGGGTTCTGGCTTCAATGGGGAGGATCAAGGGCGGTCAACGCCCTCAGCCGGGCAGCGGCAAACCAGCTGACGGAATGGGGCGATCTCGGAACGGACGTGTCCGAACGGCGGATCGCGGAGATGCCGGGATCGAGAATGCGCCCGCAGATGCTCCAATTCAACCGCTGTCGGAATGTCCTCCTTGACGGATTCAAGATAAAAGGTACCCCTTGGTGGACGATACACCTCTTCCGCAGCGAAAATGTGATTGCGCGGGGACTTGACGTCTGCTGCCATTCCGGGGATGTTCATAGTGACGACTACTTCTCCGCGACTTATCTCAACAACTCCGATGGCATGGATGTGGAAATGTCCCGGAATGTTCTAGTGGAGGGATGCTCGTTCTGCCAGGGGGACGATGCGATTGTTGTGAAATCCGGACGCGGACCGGATGGCTATCTGCGCGGAATGCCGTCGGAGAACATCGTGGTGCGCGACTGCGAAGCGAAGCTTGGGCATGGTCTTGTGTGTCTTGGCAGCGAACTTTCGGCGGGGATCCGCAATGTGTTCGTCGGGCGTTGCCGGGCCCGGAAGACCAACAATCTTTTCTTTATCAAGACGAACCGTTACCGTGGAGGATTTGTGGAGAACTTCTATGTGGATGGAATAGATGCAGAAATGGCCGTGTGTCTGTTCAAGATCGCTACCGCCTATCCGGCATCTTCGCTTTCGCCGCTTTCGAAGAAGATGGCACCGACGGCAATCCGTAACATATCCATCTCTCGGATTCGCATCAAGGAAGTGTCGGCCGCCTGTGTGGACATCGCAGGCGACCGCGACAATCCCGTGGAGAATGTGAAGGTGCGCGATATCGAGGTAGAACGCCTTGCGTCGGGTGGGGATGTGGTGAAGGCGGCGAATGCCGTCAATCTTGACCTGTCATCGATACAGATCCGCTCAGCCGCGAAATGAGGTCCCTAATCACCGGAATACGGACATATTGGATAGTTTTGATAGCCATGATGAACTGGATTGATTTGCTGGTGATTGGAGCGTACCTGATCGGGACTACGCTGTTCGGGTGCAGTTTCGCGTTCCGGCGGCGCGGTGACGCCGAAAGCTTCACAACGGGCGGAGGGAGGCTGCCTACGTGGACTGTCGCGCTCTCGATCTTCGCCACGCAC
>CACYCL010000032.1 GCA_902772905.1 uncultured bacterium
ACTTCTCCCTTTCGGCATCGTGGACTGGTGGGCGGTGAGGGACTCGAACCCCCGACCTTGACCGTGTAAAGGTCCTGCTCTAACCAACTGAGCTAACCGCCCCTGACATAAAAGCCTTACAGCTCTTTGATGAAGATGTTACGCCATTCCGTGGGATCGCCGTGGCACTGCAGCTCAAGCTGCTCCACCGGGAAGATCGCCTGATTACGATCCCAATAGTTCTCAAGCGTCACATTGTCAACCACAAGCTCGCCATTAAGCCACACCGAGACTTTCTCGCCCCTCATGATCACGTGGAAACGATTCCAGTCACCAACCTGCCTGTCGGCAATCTTGAGCGCCTTGTCGGGGTTCTTCTTGTTGTTGTAGAGTCCGCCCGATCCAATCCCCCATTCGTTGTGCGCATCCCAAATCTGAACCTGCGGAGCACCACGAAGATACAGACCGGAATCGCCTGTGATCGACATTATGCGCCAGTCGGCCCACAACTCGAAGTCCTTCAAATCATTGACTGTGGCAAGAGAGTAGCCGCCCCTGTATCCGTCGAAGAACAAGTTGCCGTTCCTGACATGCCAGTGGGCATCACGCTGCGCATCGGCTTTCTTCTGCATCTCGGCGCGCTTTTCGGCAGTGGCCGCCTGACGTACCTTGGGGTTGTCGAACTTCTCTTCTGTTGTAACGCCTTTCCACATTGTGCCGAGCTGCTTCGGACATCCATCGAAGTAGGTCTTGAACCCCGCTGGAGCCTTTGCCTTCTGGCATGGACAAACCTGCCCCATCTTCGCATCCGATGGCAACTCCTTGATGCGAATGTTCTTCCACATAACATGATGCCCGTGCCCAAGCCAGCCAATGTGACCCTCCTTGTTGTGAAGACCTGGATGCTTCCTGCCGTCAGGCGTTGTTCCATCCGTAGGGAGCCCAGCGAGATTGCCCTTAGTAATCAGGTAGCCGTTCAGATACACCTCGATTTCCTCGCCTATGACCCTTACCTCCTCGAAGTTCCACATCCCAGGCTTGCGCACATAGCTGCCGCCGCCGGTGAAGTTCTTGTCCTTGCCCCAAATCTGCTTTCCCTTGTTGTCGCGAAGACTCGGAACAATGCCGTAGATCGAACCGGTATACTGGTATGGTTTCAGCTTGTCACGCCCAACCGCTGCATCGTAGTAGGCTGAGCCTCCGTCATCCAGAAGCTGAAGCTCGCACATGCCATAGTACGCAGCGTCCACATCTGGCGACGGAGTGCGAATGCCAAGGCCGTTGTTGCCGTTTTCGGGCATCATGAACTCAAAGCGGAGAATGAAGTTCTCATATTCTTTCTCCGTTAGAAGGTTGCCATGGTCGCCCTTGGCCTTGCGCTCCGGCTGGCACGCAAGAACGTTTTCCTTCCTGACGGTGCCATTCCTCAGCTTCACTTCAATGGTCTCCACTCCGTATGCCTGCGAGCCATACCACCCAGTGAGATCCCTGCCATTGAAGAGCGGCACAAAACCCTCTTCAACCGTGTCGGAATACTTTTCGCAGCACAAGGACTTGCTGCATTCCTCGCTACAGCAACCAGCAAAAGCGGCAAGCGCAGCAACTCCTAGAATAAGCTTCATATTCATGTCTTCACCCGTATTCCTTTGTCAAATCCTCTTCTGCCGCACAACCTCGCTCCACTCTAGAGACAGGTCAACAGAGCCTGCCGAATGAGTGAGACAGCCCAGCGAAATCGCAGTCACGCCCGTTGCGGCAACTTCACGGGCGCGGTCAAGTGTTATGCCGCCGGACGCCTCGGTCTTCGCTATGCCGCGGCACATCTTGACGCACTTCTTCATGTCGGCGCACGACATGTTGTCGAGCATGATCCACTCGGGGCGAGCCTTGAGCGCGCTTTCGCATTCACGAATGCTCTCCACCTCAACCTCGACATCAAGCCTCGGAAACGCCTTGCGCGCCGCCTCGACGGCCTTGTCCAACGCATCGGGATCGCCGCCTCGCCAGAGACGGCGGTGGTTGTCCTTCATCAGCACACGGTCGTACATGCCCATGCGGTGGTTCGCCCCGCCGCCGCAGAGAACCGCGTACTTCTCGAACACCCTAAGACCAGGAGTGGTCTTTCGCGTATCCAGCACAAGCGTGCCATATCGTTTCGTGGCCGCCACGAACTTGTGCGTGAGAGTAGCCGTTGCACACATCCTCTGCATAAAGTTGAGAGCCGTGCGTTCTGCCGCCAGAATAGAGCGCGCCTTGCCGCGAAACGTGACAATCGGCTCACGCGGCTTGACCACGGAACCATCCGGCTTGAGAATCTTTACCTTTATCTTCGGATCGACCGCCTTCATGACGGCGCGCGCGACAGTTGCGCCAGCGACGACGCAACCAGTACCTTTCGCGTATATCTCGCCAGTGGCAACCGCTTTCGGATCAACGAGCGCCTCGCTCGTCGCATCAAGCCACGGCCCAGACTTCTGGCGGTACGCATCGGCAAGATCCTCGTCGAGCGCAAGCCGCACTGCAGCCTGCGCACGTTGCGATGACATGACGTCGCGCCTTGTCATGCGCCTTTCAGAAACTCCCAATGCCCGAAAAGCGTGTACGCCAGAACGCCCACGAGGACGAGGGCCAGTAGCCCAGCCGCTACGGCAGCCTTTGTGCCGGCACCTGCTGCAGACGACTTCTTCTCGGCTGGTACATCCAGCTTGAAGCGGTCGGCAATCGTTGCGCCGCCTGAAGCGGCGACTGTAGCAACCGTCCCGGCATCTGCGCCTTCGGTCTGTGCCGAGGCGGTGGCCGGACGCTTAAGCGATAATGTCTTCTTGACTGTCATGGTGCTAATTATACCATGATTGGCGGAAGAAAATCAACCCTCCGCCTCAAGGGCGGCATCAACCTCGTCTGTCGTCTCCATGTTGGTGTAGACGTCCTGCACATCTTCGAGGTCTTCGAGCATGTCAACGAACTTGTTGATCGCCTTTGCGGTGGCCACGTCGGAAACGGGGTTCGTCATGTTCGGGACAAGCCCGACACTTGAGCTCTCTTCGTCGACTCCGATGCCGCCCGCCTTTATGGCCTCAAGCACCGTCGTGAAGTCGTTGGGCTGGCACTTGACCGTGAAGCCGCCGTCTTCGGAAACAACATCCTCGGCCCCGGCTTCAAGCGCAACTTCCATGACCCTGTCTTCCGTCACGCCGTCGGCGGCCGGAATCATGATCTGCCCCATGCGGTCGAAGAGACGGGAGGCGCTGCCAGGCTTGGCAAGCTCAAGACCGTTCTTCTTGAATACATTCGAGACTTCCGCCGCTGCACGGTTTTTGTTGTCGGTAAGCACGCGCACGACGACGGCCGTCCCGCCCTTGATGCCCTCGTACTGGGCGTCAACCATTTCAGCGGACTCAAGTTCGCCTGTGCCCTTCTTGATCGCGCGCTCTATGTTGTCGTTGGGCATCTGCGCCGCCTTCGCCTTGGCGATGAGCGTACGGAGCGTGGGATTGTTGTCGGGATTGCCACCCTTCGCCTTTACGACGATGGTTATCTCCTTCCCGAGTTTCGAGAATATCTTGCCCTTCTTCGCGTCCGCCGCGCCTTTCGCGCGCTTGATTGTCGCCCAGTGGCTATGACCTGACATGTTGTTTTCTCCAGTTGAGTTAGTGGTTAAACCTTGTGACGATAGGTGATGCGCCCCTTGCCGAGGTCGTACGGCGAGATTTCGACAGTGACCTTGTCGCCAATCGCGATCTTGATGAAGAACTTCCTCATCTTGCCAGAGATGTGCGCGAGGACTTCGTGCCCGTTCTCAAGCTGCACCTTGTACATGGTAGCGGGAAGAACCTTCGTCACGGTTCCCGTTACCTCAATTGCCTGGTCTTCTTCTTTCGCCATTTACCTATTGCCTTGTTTGAAAAGAAATCTTGCGTATTGTATCATTTTTCTTCTCGCATGGCAACTGCCCCGATTCAGAGACTGCGCTCGGCCAGTTCGCAGATTCTGTCGACGGACGGCGAATCTGTCAGCTGATGCAGGAAATTGCGCCTGTACGCAAGATGACCGCGCTCCATGCATATCCTGCGCGACGTCGCAAACACAAGGCCCGATATCATCCACCCAACCTGTATCAAAACGAAGTCGGCAAGCGACTGGATGTCCTGATAGTCCACAGGACGTCGATTCTCGATGCTCGCAACGACGATCGGTGTCGGCGGCGCGGAAACCGCGAGGTTCCAGAATGCGCACGAGTCCGATCTCCAATCCGTGTGCGACACCTGATCCTCGAGCACACGGAAAATATCCAGCTTGTCGGCATCGCGCACAGTGTCGGACGCAAGGCGCATGATATGGTCCAGGCCATCTGGAAGATCCCGGCGGTTGTGATAGAGCACTGCGGCGAGCACGGCGTCGGGACGTGACGCGCCAACTTCATCCAGCCAGCCTCGCTCCTTAACGATGTCATGGGATAACACGGCGTGGTCCACTGAGTCGGAGTCGCGGAAAGTGTTGTACCGCCGCAGCTGCTCATAGCGTCCCGTGTCATGCAGCAGAGCAGCGGCAAGAGCTGTCTCGCGTTCAAGCGCGTCAAAACCTTCGCCATTCGCTATCAGCTCAGCGTTCTTTACTACAAAGCTTGTATGGACTCGCTTCAGTTGCATCATCGGCTCCAACACACCATCGCCATTGCGGAACATGTCCACATAGCCGTCATAAAGCAGCATGAGACGTTTCACCAATGCCATGCCCTCCGCCTTGCAATCCAATCCGCAAGTCTCTGAATGTTGGAAATCGTCACTCATGTCGTCTATGGCAATGCGAATGCAGTCAGCATTTTGCCATCTTCTTGAATATACTTGCGAGGCCTTTCTTTGCAAGCGCACGCATCGCGTCAAGCGACTCTTCGGTGAACGGATTGTGCTCGGCTGTGCCCTGTAGCTCCACAAAGCGACCGTCGTCCGTCATAACTACGTTCAAATCGACCTCTGCAGTCGAATCAAGCGCATAGTCGAGGTCAAGCGTGGGCTTGCCCTCGCAGACTCCGACTGACACGGCGGCAACGCGATGGACAATCGGGTTCTCGGCGAGCACCCCGGTCGCCAGGAGCTTCGAAATCGCATCCTCCAGCGCAGCCATGCCGCCGGTTATGGATGCGCATCGCGTGCCGCCGTCGGCTTGAAGCACGTCGCAGTCTATCGTTATCTGGCGTTCACCAAGCTTCGTTGTGTCGACGGCAGCTCTGAGGGCGCGTCCGATGAGCCGCTGTATTTCGGTTGAGCGGGCGTCCTGGCGAAGTTTCTTTATGTCGCGCTCCTTGCGTCCGCCGCCAGTGGACGACGGGAGCATCGAATATTCGGCTGTCACCCAGCCTCTGCCCGTGTCCTTGAGAAACGGCGGCACTTTCTCCTCGACGCTGGCCGTGCACAGAACCCACGTGTCGCCCCACTTCACCAGCACACTGCCTGCGGCGTGCTTGGTAAAGTTCCTAACGAACTCTATACGTCTCAACTGATCGCGCTTGCGCTTCATGTCCACGTTCCCCAAACGACTCACTTTGCCTCTACCATCGAACGTCCACGCCAGCTACCAGGACATTCATATCCGAGAATTGCCGCAATCGTGGGCGACACATCCTCATTCATTGCTGGTTCTTTCAGACGCAGCCCTTTCGCAGCTGGTCCGCTCACGAGAAACGGCACTTCAAGCACGCGGATGTCCTCCACACCTCCATGCTTTGTGCCGAGTCCACCATGGTCGGCCACGAACATGACGGCCGTGTCTTTCCACATGTCTGAACTCTTCAGCGCCGTCATGAACTTGCCGATGTTGGCGTCCAGCCTTACGAGCGCGTTGGTGAACTCAGGGCTTCCCCAGTTTTGCGAGTGACCGCATTCGTCCACGCCGCCCTGATAGAGCAGCATCAACTTTGGCTTGTTCGCGAGCTGGCGTACTCCCTCCTCGAACACTGCCGTGTCACGCGTCGGATACTCCGCCGCCTTGCCGCCGTACCAGTGCACGAAGCTCGTCGTGTTTGTGTTGTGGCAGTTCCCGACGCCGTCCCATGTGTACAGGCTAACCGTATACGCATCAGGCGTCTGACGGCGAATCTCGCTGAAGATGCAGGGGATTCGCCCATCTGCGTCAAAAGTGCTGACGGGCGGCTCGATGTTGGGCTTTGAGCTGTTCCACTTCGTGAAGCCGTGAATCTCTGGTGAAACGCCACTGAAAATGCTCTTCCAATTGATTGCGGATGCCGTCGGTCTGTGGCAACGCCCGACAGTGTACAGGCCATCGTCCCTGAGAGCCTTCAGATTGGGCATGTAATCCCACGGAATCCACCGCGCCCCGCATCCATCAACGCCGATAAGCACAACATGCTTGGCTATGGGTTTGGACTTCGCACCGCACGCGCTCTCGCATACGCATCCGCAAGTCGCAACCAATGCGCTGACCACCATGAACCCAACTGCTGTATGACCCTTATTCATTTATCGTTCTCCTTATGTTTGTTGCTTGTCAAATATCGTCAGACCCTGATCAGGAAAGCGCTTGACGGATTGCCGCGCTAATTGCGCACGCAACACCACTGCTCCAACGTGTTTTCATTTGTATGTGCCTTTCGTTACCGTATCGAAGCCTTTCCAAACTCCGCACGTATTGTACCAAATAATGCGCCGCCCTGTAAATATGCAATGTCGTCCAGAATGGTCCCCCTCCCAATTATATATAATGACCGCGCGCGCGCGCGTTATATATTGGCGTCGACTTTGCCCTTTGGGCCAAAAAAACACGCCAGAATGATCGAAAAATATTCAATGGATTGAAACGCGAAAGTGCAACCTTGCACTCGCAAAAGTGCATGGTTGCACTCGGCAACTTGCATCGGATGCACTCGCGAAAGTGCAAGGTTGCACTTCGCGCAGTCAATGGTTCAACTTTCGCTATTCAATCCATCGACTCGAATTGCGCGATTGTAGTCGTTGCTACTGCACGTAAATGGTGCGTTGCTCATAGTGGCCTGGCTGCCAGATGCGCACCACCGTTCCATTCGCCTGCACTTGATCAACGTAACGCCCCTCAACCCATACATTCTGAACAGACGTAACAGGAGCCACCACAGTTGGAGTCGTCGTAACCACAGTTGGCGTAGTTACCACGGTAGGAGTTGACACCACAACCGGGGCAGGCGTTATTGCATCATAGAGAACGCCCCCAATCACACCGCCCACAACGCCACCAGCGAACCCAGGCCAGAAATGGCGTCCGCCACGCCCCCAGTGGCTATGGTGGCGATGGAATGGAGCTGGCCTGAAACCAGGTCCACGGTGGTGGAACGCATGGCTAGGACGCGGCCCAATGTGGTGAAACCCGCCACCCGGACGCGGCCCAGGCCCATGGCGAGGCCCTGCAACCGCCACGCTGCAAACCGCCACGCAGGCAAGCCCAGCGACGAGGAATTTCCTGATCGTCATCTTCTTCATACTGCACCTTCTCTTTCTTGTTTTCGCGGCAGACCATTCCGCCGCTACATAGAGTTAGGTGCTGCGCCTTTCAGTTTCTGACAAAAAACTTTTTCATGCCGTGCGCCCATATGTCTCAGAGCGCACTTGCAGGAAAGAAAGTGCCAGTGGACAAGCCGGCCATAATCGCCGGCAACACGGTTTTCCTCCCATTGGCAATATATGTATCGATTCCAGCAGCAACGGCCGCTTTCACTGCCTTCAACTTCGAATCCATGCCACCTTTCGAAAGCTTGCCCTTCTCGCCATCGTGCACAAGCCGTCCAACATTCCGCAAGGACACGACCTCGGGAATTCGGTGCCCATTTGCATCCAGAAGTCCGTCAACCGTTGTTAGCAACACAAGCATGTCTGCCTTGACGAGCTTTGCTATGAGAAACGACAGCCAATCGTTATCGCCAAAAGTCTGCCCCTTCAGCTCCTCGTCAGCCACAACGTCATTCTCGTTTATGATTGGCACTATGCCAGCGCGAGCAAGATGGTCGAGCGATTTCCTGACGTTCTGCGCACGGCGGCGATCCTCGAAATCATAGTGTGTGAGAAGCACCTGACCAATTTTCACGCCTTCATCGCCAAAGAGCTGCTCGTACTCGCCTATGAAGCGAGCCTGGCCAACTGCAGCGCACATCTGCACGTCATTCACGTCCTTCGGGCGAGCCTTGAGGCCAAGCGCCTCGATTCCTGCAGCCACAGCGCCCGAAGAAACGAAAAAGACGTCATTGCCGGCCTTGCGCAACGCGCAGAGCTGGGCGACAAGCCGTTTTAGCGCGGCATGGTCAGGCCTGCCGCTTTTCGCGGCAATGGCGTGAGTTCCCACCTTTACGACTATTCTCATGGCGCTTGTAGCGCGCAAATCGCGTTAGCTTTATTCACCAAACGTGCAATCCAGCGCGTCAGAGATCATGTCTATAACGTCTTCCAAGTCATCCTCGGCTAGCGTAAGCGGCGGTAGGAAACGCACGACGTTCGCTCCCGCAGTAAGCGCAAGCAACCCCTGAGACTTGAGCGCCTCTACGATTTCCTTCGCCTCGCACTTCACGACAAGGCCGAGCATCAGCCCCTTGCCGCGCACGGCGAGCAACTGATCATACTTGTCCACAAACCCCTGGAGCGCCTCACGCAGAAGTTCGCCGACTTTGACGGCATTTTCAAGAAGCCCCTCGCTCTCTATCACGTCAATGGCAGCAAGGCCAGCAGCAGCCGAGACAGGATTGCCACCGAACGTGGAAGCGTGCGAAGGAGCCGTAAGCACATCCGCCAGCGCGGCATTGGACACGAGTGCCCCCATGGGGAGACCACCGCCAAGCGCCTTAGCAAGAGTAAAGAGATCGGGCTTGACATCATAACCCTGCCATGCAAACCACGTGCCGGTGCGCCCAAAGCCAGCCTGCACCTCGTCTACGATCATGAGTAGATTCTTCTCGTCGCAAAGCGCGCGCACTCCCTTTATGAATTCGTCGGTCGCAGGCATGACACCGCCCTCGCCCTGCACCGCCTCCAGCATTATCGCGACGGTCTTGTCGCCGATGGCGGCCTTTACGGATTCAATGTCGTTGAAATCGGCGTACGCGAAACCTACTGGAAGCGGATCGTAGCCATCTTGGCACCAAGCCTGCGCGGTTGCCGCAACGGTTGCAAGCGTACGCCCGTGGAAACCCTGGCGAAAAGTCACAATCTCGTAGCGACCGCCGTTCGCCGCGCCCCACTTGCGAGCGAGCTTGATCGCCGCCTCGTTGGCCTCGGCGCCAGAATTGCAGAAGAAAACCTTTCCTCCAAGGCCAGAAAGTTCGACGAGCTTTTCCGCGAGAAGCGTGGCAGGCTCGTTCACGAACAGGTTCGAGCAGTGCGTGAGCGCGGCGGCCTGCGCCTGTATGGCCTCAACCACCTTCTTGTTGCCGTAGCCGACCGACTGCACGCCGATGCCGGACGTGAAGTCATAGTAGCTACGACCGTCAGCGTCACGCACGGTAATGCCCTTGCCGGACGAAAGAACAATTGACGGCGTGTAAGTCGGCATGACTTTCGCCTTGTAGATGCCAAGAATTTCCTGTGACTTGTTGCTCATTGCGTTATCTCCGTTCCCACGCCCTGTCGCGTGAATATCTCAAGCAGCAGCGAATGCGCCATCCGTCCGTCGACAAGATGAACCTTCTTGACGCCTTCGCGGATTGCGTCTTCGCAGCTCTCTATCTTGGGGAGCATACCCCCCGAAATCACACCTTCTTCCTTAAGCTTCGCCGTCTCCGATAGGTGCAGCGTCGAAAACAGCGTTGACGGATCATCGGGATCCTTGAGAAGCCCAGGCACGTCAGACACCAATACGAACTTGCGGGCCTTGAGAGCCTTGGCAAGCGAGGCCGCCGCATAGTCGGCGTTGATGTTGTAGAGGTGGCCGTCATCTTCGCCTGTGCCTAGCGGCGTCACAACCGGTATTATGCCAGCGTCAAGCATTTCAAGAACCGCGCGCGGAGAGACCTTGCTGACCTCTCCCACATAACCGCGGTCTGGCGAGGCTATCTTCTTAGCCCCGAAAAGCCAGTTGCCGTGCAGCGGCTTCGCATTAGCCCCTCGATGGCAAAGACGCATGACTATGTCGGGGTTGACGAGGTTGTTGAGCGTCTTGCGAACAATTTCCATCGTCGGCTCGTCAGTGACGCGCAATCCCTCGACGAACTTTGGCTCATGCCCAGAGGCCTTGATGGCTTTCGATATGGCCTTGCCACCGCCATGCACAATCACCACCTTTATGCCAACAGCATTAAGGAACGCCACGTCGTCCATTATGCCGTCTAGGCTCGACTCGACCTCCATGACGGATCCGCCAAGCTTGATCAGCACGACAGATCCCCTGAAGTCCTGAATATACGGAAGCGCCTCGGTCAGTGCCGCGGCCTTCGCCTGCGCTGTATCTATCCTCTCCATTTTTGGTGTATTATACCAAAATCCCGTCACAGAGAAAAGGGCCGATGTTGCTAATTCAAGACCAAGAACTAAAAATTGGTAGCGGGGGCTGGATTTGAACCAACGACCTTCAGGTTATGAGCCTGACGAGCTACCAGGCTGCTCCACCCCGCAATCTG
>CACYCL010000033.1 GCA_902772905.1 uncultured bacterium
AATATCTGGTCGGCCTCGTCGCCGGTGAACGTGTACTTCGTCTTGTCTCCCATGCTCTTCGTCTTCGCCTCGATCGGCCCCGGCCACGTGCCCTCCTGCGCATAATACGCAGCGATTGCCTGCTGCAGCGCCTTGCCCATCGCATCGGCACGACGCGTCCGGGCGTTCTTCACCGAACTCGTCGCCGCCGTCGTCACGATGCCAAGCAACACGCCGATGATGGCTATGACAACCAGAAGCTCTACGATCGTAAACCCCTTTTTCATTATCCCCTCCCTTACTTCTGAACCTGCTGGCGGCTCCAGCTATAGGAGCAGTCGCGCCGCAAACCCTCCGAGTACTTCAGCTGCTTGCCGTCCTTGCCGCAGCACCACGCGACGGCCGACGCCCTAATCTTCAGCGACTCGCCGCCTACATTCGCGTTTACGTAGCCGCGCCCTTCGATGTCAACCGCGAAATGGACCCGATGGTCCTTGACCGTCCCGCCAGACGGCACCTTGGTGCTGTCGGCGACGCTCGACTTGCTGCGCTTTACAAGATCCTGCGCCCATGGCGTCAGAATTCCGCAGCGGTCAGCGCCAGTAGTCTTCTTCCTCGCCGAGTCATAGGTGAGCGTCATCGCGTTGCGCTTGGCGAGCTCGTACGCCACGTCGGCGTCCATCTCGCCGTCGCTGCCCCCCTGGGCAAGCACCCGGCGGGGGAAGCTGCCCTCCTTCTGGTAGATGGCCTCCAGCGCCGTCGCCACGTTAGAAACCACCTCCCTCGCACGCGCCTGCTGGGCCTTGCGCGTGGCGGCGGAGAACGTCGTCATGCCGGCGCCGATCAGAATCGCAATGATTCCGATCACCACCAGCATCTCAATAAGCGTAAAACCTCTTTTCATCATCTCCATCGCTCCTTTTAATTCTGCATGTACATGATGTCATCGGACATCCATGACAGGGCCGACGCCTTGTCCTGCTCTTTCATCTGGTTCAACTCCTCGTCGGTCACCCAGGGAGGGAAAGTCTTGCCGTTCGGGCCGGCCGACCACAGCGTGTAGGTCTGGTGCGGAGACGGGGAATAATAGTAGAAGTCGTTGTGCCAGCCGTCCTGCACCGTAAGCCCGTCGAGCAGATACTGCTGCGAATAGTTGGAGCCTCCGCTCTGCGATTCGCCGGCGGAATAGAGCTTGGGGTTTGTCGTGTCGGCCGAGACGCCGGCGGCCGTGCCGCCATAGTAGGGATCATGCACGTCGACCCCGTAGAACGTGCGCTCCGCCCCAGCGACGATACCCTCAAGGTTTGGCATCCAGCGGGCGCACGTCGCCTGAGAAGGGAGGGCCGCGATCTTCCAGCGTTCCGTAGACATTTCGGAAAGGACGTCGGACCAGTCCCTGTAAGGCTGACCGGACTCGAAGTCACACGGCAGCTCGTTGTTCATCGTCCACTGCCGCTGCTGCTGAAATATCTGGCTAAAGCCTGACGGCGCGCTCGACGAGCCGGAGAAGTTGAATATGACCAAAAGGCGAGGCAGCAGATAGCTCATAAGCCCAAAGCGGAACATCTGCACGCGCGTCCACTCCGAATACTGAGACTTCCCGGAAAGCGCAGAGTTGTCGGTTAGCGCGAAAAAGCCGTATTTTAGAGCCTCGTTGTCCTGAAACGCCTTGTAGCGCGATTCGTTCGAATTCGCCTTCTCCATAAGCAATCTGGATATCTCGTCCACATAGTCGGCGATGCCGGCGTTCGCAAACGGATAGTTAAATGCAACAGGTTGGCTGCGGCAGGCGGCCTCCACCCGTTCCCAGGAGAGCTCGTCCTCATGCTGGCCAGAGCCGGAGCCTGTTCCAACCTGCTGTATGCCGTGCCCGTCAACCTTGTACGTATAGTCGCGGCTGCCGTGCAGGGCGACGGGCGGATAGCTGCCGTAGGCGGCGTAGTAGCCCGACAGGCAGTTCTCCAGCCGCTGCATGCGGTTGACCGTTCGCGCACGCGCCGTCTGGTCAGCCCCTGCGCTGCCGAGACGGAAAGTGACCGCCATCAGCGTGACAATCACTACCACCACGACGAGCAGCTCGACGAGTGTGAAAGCTTTCCTCATTGCAGGTGAATTATACCATACTCGACCCTGCCGTGACAATGGGCTTTTCGCTTTGGAACATCTACACCTTTGGCATCCGCCTTCCAACAAGAACTGCATACGGGGCGAGAGAGCTCGGGCCCTCCTATGAGAACAAAAGTCAAGTGGGTAAAATCGCTTTGGCGATTTCCGCATTCCGTTCCGAAGCGCCTGATTTACGTCTCTCTCCTATTCGCAGTGAAGGCCGTTGGACCAGTCTGCATTCTATAATCCGTCTTGCAGGGGTGCCACCTTGCGGACGTGCTTTGATGCACTAGGGGCCGCTCGCACTCACCTGCGGACGGGACATTCAAGCTGACTTGGATTGGGTTGCGGCATCTCCTTGGCGCTGCTCCTTTCCTAAATTCGACGCGTCTTTTCCAGGCGCCGCATTATGCGGCAGTCATCGCCGCTCTGATCTGCTCCAGTTCCTTCGCCTTGGCATCCGAGAGCGGCACGTATTGCTCGTTCGGCTTCTTAAGCATGGCAACCATCAGCACTGCCAGCCCTCTGGCGACCGCCGTTATGGACTTTCCTTTGGCGATCTTCCCGCCTCTTGCGCAAATCCGCAGCCCCTTCACCTTGAGGTCTGTGTCCGCCGAGTTCTTTTGCAGAACACGCTGGGCGCATTCGGCGAGCTTCCACCGCAGC
>CACYCL010000034.1 GCA_902772905.1 uncultured bacterium
AGCCGCGACGAGAACATGTCCGCCTCCGGCTACCAGGATACGGACGTCGTGCTGACCACGCGCGAGCTCGCCCGCATGATCAAGGCTTCCGGCATCGACTTCAACGCGCTCCCCGAGGAGCCTGCCGACAAGTTGCTCGGCGCCTATACCGGCGCTGGCACGATCTTCGGCGTCACGGGCGGCGTGATGGAGGCGGCACTGCGCACGGCGTACTGCCTCATCACCGGCGAGGCTCAGCCGCCAAGCATCGACTTCAAGGAAGTGCGCGGCATGGAAGGCGTCAAGACGGCCACGATTGACATCAAGGGCACGAAGGTCAACATCGCCGTCGCGCACCAGATGGGCAACGTCGAGAAGGTCATCGACCAGATTCGCGAGGACCGCAAGAACGGCGTCAAGCCGCGCTACGACTTCATCGAGGTCATGGCTTGCCGCGGCGGCTGCATAGGCGGCGGCGGCCAGCCGTGCCTGGCGACGGACGAAGTCCGCGCCAAGCGCACTGCCGGCATCTACACCGACGACGAGAAGTCGGTGCTCCGCATGTCGCACCTCAACCCGGAGGTCAAGGCGCTGTACGACAACTATCTCGGCAAGACCGGTGCGCAGGGCGGCGAGAAGGCCCACCACCTGCTGCACACGAAGTACCACAAGCGCGACACGTACAAATTCGCGTAAGACGGTGCACGCCAGTCTATCCGACATCGTCGCAGACGTTGCGGCGAACTCGATCGAGGCCCATGCGGGCCTCGTTCGGGTTTCTGTGCTTGAGGAGGGCGGCACGATTACGCTCAAGGTCGAGGACAACGGCAAGGGGATGGACAGGGAGATCGTCGCACGGGCGTTCGACCCTTTCTACACCGAGCCGGGCAAGCACGACAAGCGCAAGATCGGCATGGGCCTGCCTTTCGTCAAGCAGACGTGCGACGCATGCGGCGGCACTGTGGACCTCAAGAGCGAGAAGGGCGTAGGAACGACGCTTACATGTACGTTCCAGGCCGACAACATCGACCTGCCGCCAATGGGCGACCTGGCAGCGGCGGTTCTCTCCCTCTTTACGTTCGACGGCGACTTCGAACTTGTGTTTCTGCACCGACGAAACGGCGACGAATATGAAATCGCCCGTTCTGAGCTGAAGGACGCCGTAGGAGACTTCGCCTCCGTGGAGGGGCTGTCACTTGCTCGTGAGTTTCTCGAAAGCCAGGAAGAGAGCCTAGGGCGGTAAAGCGTTGTTCATTGACGCGGACGAAAGGGTTTTGGTATAATTGCGCCGATAAAGGAGAAATTGAAACATGGAAAAACCACTTGTCGGCATAGTGATGGGTTCCGATTCCGACTGGCCGCTCGTAAAAAAGGCGTGCGACGCGCTTGATTTGTTCGGAGTGCCGTACGAGACGCGTGTGATTTCGGCTCACCGTACGCCCGAAATGGCGATTGAGTATTCAAAGACGGCAGAGGGGCGAGGGCTCAAGGTTGTCATTGCCGCAGCTGGCGGCGCCGCGCATCTTGGTGGTGTGCTGGCTGCAGGCACGGTCCTGCCCGTTATCGGCATTCCGGTTGCCGGAGGTGCGCTCAATGGGCTGGATGCTCTTTATGCCACTGTTCAGATGCCTTCAGGAGTTCCGGTTGCGACTGTTGCCTGTGGCAGTGCGGGGCCGACGAACGCCGCGCTGCTCGCAGTGCAGATACTTGGCACTGTCGATGCGGGGCTCCGCGAGAAGTTCCGGGTCTACAAGGAATCGCTTAAGTCCAAAGTGGCTGCGGCAAACGACCGCATACATGCCCAATGAAGACCGCTCTTGTGACTGGTGGTGCGGGGTTTCTGGGCAGCCACCTCTGCGAACGCCTCCTAGACGATGGCTACGAGGTCGTTGCGCTGGACAACCTCTACACTGGTTCGCTCGCCAACATCAAGTCGTTTGAGAACAATCCGGCGTTCACTTTCGTGAAGGGCGACGTGACGGAGCTGGATCTTGGCGCGCTTGACGCTGCCGCATCTCGCGCCGATGGAACTGTGCGGCATTTTGACGAGGTGTACAACCTCGCATGCCCTGCGTCGCCTGTCCATTACCAGGAACGTCCGCTCTTCACGACGATGACGTCAATAAAGGGCGTTCTTCTGTGCATTGCCCTGGCCCGGCGCGATGGGGCGAAGCTTCTGCACACTTCCACAAGCGAAGTGTATGGCGATGCGTTGGTACATCCCCAGTCGGAGAGGTATTGGGGCAACGTCAACACTATTGGCGTGAGAAGCTGCTACGACGAGGGCAAGCGAGTTGCCGAAACGCTCGTGTCGGACAATATTCGCGAGTTTGATGTCGATGCGCGCATGGTGCGCATATTCAACACGTACGGTCCTAGGATGCATCCGCAAGATGGGCGCGTTGTCTCGAACTTCATCATGCAGGCTCTGCGAGGGGAGGACATTACTGTTTATGGCGACGGTTCGCAGACGCGCTCATTCCAGTACTGCACCGATCTCATAGACGCGTTTCGCGCGTACATGGAGCTTCCGAAGGAGCAAGTGCGCGCGTTCACGCGCAGGCACGCCTTGGGCGCACCGGTCGTCAACACCGGGAATCCCGGAGAGTACACCATACGCCAGCTTGCCGAATTGGCGCTTGAGATGCTGCCGGAATCCAAGTCGAGGATAGTCTATCGGCCGCTTCCGGGCGACGATCCGAAACAGCGCCGGCCCGACATAACGCTTGCCAAAGAGTTGCTTGGATGGGAGCCGAAGGTTCCGCTGGCAGAGGGCTTTGCCAAGACAATCGAATATTTTAGGAGACTTGCAAAGTGAACAGTATAGCGTTTTGCGGAAGTATGCTTGTTGACGAGATCAAGATGATTTCGTCATGGCCTGAAAAGGGCATGCTTGTCCCAATCTCGTCCGTCTCGCGCGCCGTCGGCGGGTCGGTGTGCAACAGCGGCATAGACCTCAAGACGCTCGACCCTTCGGTGGATGTCAAGGCGATAGGCAAAGTCGGCGCCGACGACAATGGCGACTTTGTCGTGAAGACGCTTGGCGACCATGGCCTTGACGTGTCTGGCATTGCCCGCGTAGATGGCGTGCCGACTTCGTTTACAGACGTCATGACCGTCGCGTCGACTGGCGAGCGCACGTTCTTCAACATGCATGGCGCAGACTCGTCGCTTGTTCCCGACGACATCGATCCTGCGTTGCTTGGCTGCGACGTGTTTCATTTCGGATATCTCCTGCTTCTTGACGGCATGGATGCGCCGGACGATGAATTTGGCACAAAGGCGGCTAGGCTTCTGGCTAAGGTGCAGGCCGCGGGGATAAAAACGTCCGTAGACATTGTGAGCGAGCAGTCGGAAAGGTTCGCGCGCGTTGTGCGTCCCGCTCTCAGGTACTGCGACTACGCCGTAATAAACGAAGTCGAGGGTTCGCTTGCGACCGGTGTGGACAAGTCCGACCTGCGCGGAATATGCGAGGGGCTTTTCAGGCTTGGCGTGAAGGAGCGGGTTACGGTGCATTGCCCAGAGATCGGCGTGACGCTTGGAAAGGCCGGCGACTGGACGGCTGTTCCCTCGCTGCGCCTTCCCGATGGATGGATACGTGGATCAGTTGGCGCGGGCGATGCGTTCTGCGCCGGAATGCTCTACGCGCTCATGAAGGGCATGGATCCCGAATCGTCGCTTCGTCTTGCGTCGTGTGCGGCGGCGTGCAACCTCGCTTCGCCAGACTCGATAGGCGGTGCGCGTTCTCTGGCCGAGACCATGCAGCTGGACGGTCGCTTCTCACGCGGCTGACGAGCCTTGCAAACGCAGTTCCTGCCGTTTTGGTATAATCTTCGCCATGAGCGTTACTAACAACAACAGCAGTGCCCGTGTCATCGACGGGAAAGAACTTGCACGTCGCACTCGTTTGGAGATTGCAGCTGGCGTGGCCGCGCTTAAGGCGGAGCATGGCATCGTGCCAGGTCTCGCCGTGATTCTTGTGGGGGATAACCCCGCTAGCGTGTCTTATGTAACGGCGAAGGAGAAGGCCTGTGCCGAGGTCGGCATGCTTTCGCGCGAGATCAGGATGCCGGCCGACGTGCCGGAGCGGGCGCTTTTGGACGAGATAGCGCGGCTCAACGAGGATTCCGCAGTGCATGGCATTCTCGTGCAGCTTCCGCTTCCGAAGGGCTTCGACGAAAAGCGCGTGATTGACGCGATATCTCCGGAGAAGGATGTCGACGGCTTCACGCCGGTTAATGTCGGGCGCATGATCATAGGCGAACAGTGTTTTCTTCCGTGTACGCCGCATGGCATAGTCAAGTTGATTGAGTTCGCCGGCATTGACGTGCGAGGCAGGCACGCCGTCGTCATCGGACGCTCCAACATCGTGGGCAAACCAGTTGCCGCGCTTCTCGCCCGCAAGGGAACCGATGCGACGGTCACGCTTTGCCACACCGGTACGCCGGACGTCGCCAGGTTCACTCGCGAGGCCGATGTGGTTGTCGTGGCGGCAGGTCGCCCCGGAACGCTTACCGGCGACATGCTGAAGCCCGGCGCCGTGGTCATAGACGTTGGCGTGAACCGCGTTCCAGATGCGACGAGTCCGCGCGGCTATCGTCTTGTTGGCGACGCGGACTTCGCCAGCTGCGCGGATGTCGCGTCCGCGATTACGCCGGTTCCGGGCGGAGTCGGGCCGATGACAATTACCATGCTGATGTGGAATACCCTTAGTGCCGCGCGCCGTTCTGTGGTATAATACACGCCATGAGCTTTCCTATTACACTGAAGAGGCCACTGGTCGTCTTCGACATTGAGTCCACGGGCGTGTCGCCGCGGAACGATCGCATCATCGAACTTGCCGCAATCAAGGTGAATGTCGACGGCACAGAGGAGCGCAGGTGCTGGTTGCTGAACCCAACCGTTCCGATCCCGGCGGAGACTACGGCGATACACGGCATCTCAGACGCGGATGTGAAGGGATGCCCCACGTTCGCCGACAAGGCGCGCGAGATATTTGATTTCTTTGACGGATGCGACCTTTCTGGCTTCAACGCCGACAGGTTCGACATACCGTGCATCGAGGAGGAGTTCGCGCGCGCGGGCTTCAACTTCGCGGAGAGCCGCCGGTGTCATGTTGACGTGCAGCGCATTTACCACCGCAAGGAGCCGCGCGACCTGTCGGCAGCCGTCGAATTCTACCTTGGCAGACCGCATGACGGCGCACACGGCGCAGAGGCGGATTCGGCGGCCACGCTTGAGGTTCTGAAGGAACAGTTCGCGCGCTATCCGGATATCCCGCATGACGTGGACGTTCTTGACGAGTGGATAGCGCCGCGTGATCCCCTCAATGCAGACCGCAATGGGTACTTCCGCTGGAAGAACGGCGAGTGGACGATCAACTTCGGGCGCAAGAAAGGCGAGAGCCTGAAGAAGATAATGCTCAACGAGCCGAACTACCTCAGATGGATGGTTAAGGGCGACTTCGCGTCAGACGCGCGAATGATTGCAGCCGATGCGCTGGAGGGGCGTCTGCCGCCTCCACCTGTTGCCTGATGCTTTTTGCGGACGCAGTTCTGAGCGACTTCTCCAGGGACATCGCCGTACTGATGACGGCGGCTGGCCTCATGGCGGCGCTTTTCTCGCGCCTTGGCTGGCCGAAGGTGATAGGCTATATTCTCGCCGGAATCGTGATGAGCGAGCACACGTGGGGCGGGAGCTTCCTTGCCGACGCCGAGAGCGTCAGCACGGCCGGGCAGTTGGGCGTGGTGTTCTTGATGTTCAGCCTTGGTCTTTCGTTCTCAGCGAAGGAGATGGGCAAGATTCGCGATGTCGCGCTGCCTGCGGCGATTCTCGACACCGTGGTGATGATATGGATAGGCTACACCGTGGGAACGCGGCTCTTCGGATGGTCTCCGGCGGCGTCGTTCTTCCTGGGCGTGGCGATATGCGACTCGGCTACCACGCTTCTTGCGAAGGTGCTGGACGAGAAGGGCTGGTCGAAACGCCCGTTCGCTAGGTTCGTTATGGGCACGTCCGTATGCGAAGACATTGTCTGCGTCGGTGCGATTGCGGTTGCGACAGGCTTCGCCGGCGGAGGCGCGGTGTCGGCCAAGGCGCTTTTCTCGTCGCTGGGCGGGCTTGCCGTGTTCTTCCTCTCGGTGCTGGTGCTTGGCTTCGTGCTCGTGCCGCGCTTCCTCGAATCGGTGGGCAAGCGCCACGACGACGAGGCGCTTGTGCTTACGCTTCTGGGATGCTGCTTCCTCGTGTCGCATCTGGCGAACGCATTCGGCTTTTCGCTCGCGCTTGGCGCGTTCCTCGTCGGCATACTCGGTTCGTCGAGCGACGTGAGCGACAGGCTTGGGCGTCTTGTGGATCCGCTGAAGTTCATGTACTCGGCTGTGTTCTTCGTTTCCATCGGACTCCTAGTTGACCCCGCTGCGCAGCTGCGGCTGCTTCCGCAGGTCCTGGCCGTCTCGGCGCTTGTGGTAGTTGGCAAGTTCGTCAACATAACTGTCGCCTCGCTGCTGGTCGGGCTGGACGTGAAGACGGCTGTCCAGAACGGGCTTGGGCTTGCGCAGATAGGCGAGTTCGCATTCATGGTGGCTATACTCGCGTCGTCGTTCGTGAAGGAGAGCGAGTGCCCGATGTTCCAGATCGCCGTTGGAGCGTCCCTGCTGACGACGCTACTCAATCCGCTTCTACTGCGCGTCTCGGAAAGGGCCGGCGAAGCCGTGGAACGCCGCGTTCCGCAGCGAATGGCGGAGCTGCTAGAGTCGTATCGCGCCTGGGTCGAGAAGATTCGCGCCTCTCGCGGCAATCCCATGTTCGAGAAACTGAAGGGCACGGTCCTGAGGCTCGGAGTGCTGGCTGTGCTTCTCCTGGCCGCGTATGTGGTTTTTGCGATGCTGCCCAGCTTCGACTATTCGCCGTTCTCAAGCTTCATAAACCGATACTCGAAGCCCATCTGCTTTCTGCTGGCCAACCTGTTCGCGGTGTCGCTACTGCCCATGATAGTTGTGTTTGGCAGGCAGACAGGCGACGAACTGGCTTCGCTGCTGGTCGGCGATGGCGATGCCTCCTGGCAGACTTCGACGCGGCAGCTGATCCGCTTTGTCGCTGAAGTCGTGGTGGTGGCGCTGTTCTTCGCCGAGTGGGCGATGCTCAATGTAGCCATTACGCCTACGGAAGCCTATGCGACGTGGATAACTCTCGGCATCATAATAGGGGCTGGCGTGTTTGGTTGGCGCTTCTTCGTGAAAATGGGGCGCCAGGCAACGCAGCGTCTCCATGCATCGCTTTCCGCCGAGGAGAGGCGCGAGAGCCTAAGGCGTACGATGACTATCGTCGTGCCTGAGGGAACAATCCATCGTCTTACGCTCGGGGCTAGCTCGCCTGCAGTTGGCGGAACGGTTGTCACGCTCAACATACGAGCGAAGACCGGGGCTTCAGTTGTGTCGGTGGTGCGTGACGGGCATCTCTACCGCAACATAGGGCCCGAGTGGGAGTTTCGCATAGGCGACACGCTGGGCGTTCTCGGTGATGGTGCGCAGATTGCCGCCCTGAAGGATCTTCTTGGAGTCGTAGACTGATGAATGACTCATGCTCAGGCACACCTTCTGAAAATTCGCTTGTAAAAAGAAAAAATTGCATATCCCACTTGTCAAGATGGGGGTAAATATGCTATACTACACGAAACTTGTCTGGAAAAGTAAGGAATAACAACTAAATGCCGACTATAAATCAGCTGATCCGCAAGGGGCGCAGCCCGCTTGCAAAGCATTCAAAGTCGCCCGCGTTGAAGCGTTGTCCTCAGCGTCGCGGCGTATGTCTCGTCGTCAAGACGATGACTCCCAAGAAGCCTAACTCCGCTCTCCGCAAGGTTGCCCGTGTGCGCCTTACGTCTGGCTACGAAGTTACGGCCTACATCCCCGGCGAGGGTCACAATCTCCAGGAGCACTCGGTTGTCATGGTTCGTGGCGGCCGTGTAAAGGATCTTCCTGGCGTGCGTTACCACATCGTCCGCGGCAAGCTCGACTCCCTTGGTGTGTCTGGTCGCAATCGCAGCCGTTCCAAGTACGGCGTGAAGAAGCCGAAGAAAGAGGAGAAGTAAGCCATGAGCCGCAGAGCCAAGAAGATTGAGAAGCGCGTAGTGCTCGATCCGAAGTACAATTCGGAGCTCGTCGCGCACATGCTCCGCGTGATCATGAAGGACGGCAAGAAGACCGTCGCAGAGAAGATCGTCTACGGCGCAATCGAAAAGGTTGCGGAGAAGATGAAGGAAGATGCGTCGAAGTTCGTCAAGGACGACAAGACATTCGAGAGCCCTCTCGAAGTCGTCGCCGCAGCGATCGACAACATGAAGCCGCAGGTCGAGGTGAAGACTCGCCGCGTCGGTGGCACGACCTATCCGGTTCCAGTGCCGATCGCCGCCAATCGTCAGCTTTCGCTCGCGCTTCGTTGGACTACGCAGTACGCCGGCTCCCGTCATGGCATGGGCATGCCCGCAGCTGTCGCGGCCGAGATCATCGATGCGTTTCAGGGCCAGGGCAACGTCATCAAGAAGCGCGATGACGTGCACAAGATGGCTCAGGCCAACAAGGCGTTCGCGCATTACGCCTGGTAACGAGGGTTCTGCTTTTCCAGGCAGGCAAGTGGGCGGCTGCGGTTTAAACCGCGGCCGTCTTCGCTTTTTCTACGTGTGCACTTGATTTACGCGAGCAGAAATAGTATAATACGCACGAACATTCCCACAAAAGGAAATAAGAAGATGGCTAATATAAAGGGCGGCCGAGCCGCCAGGAAGCGTGATCGTCAGAACGAGAAGGCCCGCAAGCGCAATGCGGTCTGCAAGGCGAAGCTTCATGATGCGCATAAGAAGCTCTTCAAGGCCGCCGACGCCGGCGCCAAGGAAGATGCTGAGAAGAAGCTGAGAGATTTCGTCTCTGGCCTCGACAAGGCTGTCAAGAGGGGCATTATAACCAAGAACACCGCCGACCGCAAGAAGTCGCGCGCGCAGCTCAAGATCAACAAGATGGCAAAGGCTGAAGCCGCCAAGTAACATATCAGGAATTACGGGAATGTGATTGGCAGGGGCATCGGAATGGTACATCATTCTGGTGCCCTTTGCGCAATCTTGAAAATGGTTCGCCCGTTCAACTTCTAAACTCTAAACCCAGAAAGGAAAAACAAAAATGGACAAAATGACACTTCGCGATGTTCAGCTCGCTGGCAAGCGCGTTCTCATGCGCGTCGACTTCAACGTGCCGATGGCCAAGGACGGCTCAGGCAAGATTACCGACGACACGCGCATCGTAGCGGCTCTGCCGTCGATCAAGTACGTTCTCGAGCAGGGCGGCAGCCTTGTTCTCATGAGCCACCTCGGTCGCCCGAAGGGCGTCAAGATCGGCGCGGCTCCGAATCCCGACAACGCCGCGTTCACGCTCAAGCCGGTGGCGGAAGAGCTTTCAAGGAAGCTGGGAATCGAAGTCAAGTTCGTTCCCGACTGCCTTGCGGCAGACGATGTCGTCAAGTCTCTCAAGCCCGGCGAGGTCGCGCTTCTTGAGAACACCCGCTTCTACAAGGCCGAGGACGGCAAGGTGAAGAAGGACGACGAGAAGAAGGGCATCCACCTCACCGACGAGGAGTTCGC
>CACYCL010000035.1 GCA_902772905.1 uncultured bacterium
GCGACAGCCTGCTTCTTGCTGATTTCGCCCGCCTCGGCGAGAGCCGCCATGATGCCGCTCTTCGTGGTCGGGATGACTTCCTTCTTGGCCATGTTGATTGATCCTTTTTTTGCCGCAGAAGAACCATTCCCCCGCGTCTGATGCGTAATATACCAACATTTTATTGGCTTTGCAAGGGGGTAAATGAAAAAAGTTCAATAAACACTGGGTCATGGCAAACATGGCATGCGCCACACCCCTGGTTTCATTGGGCGAAACGCACATCGCAGAGTCCTCATATATTTTCCGAATTGTGTGTCGGAGACGCCTCGACACACAACTAGTAGTGGACATGCGTCCCCAATATGCCGACAGACGATACACCCTATAGACATAATGACGCCTGCAAACCACAAAATGTTGAAGTATGAAAGCGGCTAGAAAACAATGCCGCACACCTCTGGTTCCAGCTCAACGCCAAGTCGAAACAACACACGGTTCCGCATGAGCCGCGCAAGCGCCAGCACGTCAGAAGCCGTCGCTCCGCTCCCGCGCACAATCACGTTGGCATGTTCGCTCCAAACATACGCGCCGCCTACGTGCATATCCTTCGCGCCTACAGACTCAAGAAGTCGCCCAGCGGATTCTCCTGGCGGGTTCTTGAAGAAGCTACCGTACGTTCCGGCAGGGAAACGCCTTCTCCGCGAAAGGCACTCCGAAGCCGACATATCACCATCCGGTATTTCGGTGCGTAAACGAAAATCCTGGATCTCGCCGTCGATGCCGGAATGACGATAAGCGAAGCCACAGTCCGCAGCCGCCACCCATGCCCCGTCAACTTTCACTGCCTCAAGCGCCTCGGAAATGGAATGTCCGAACGCACCAGCGTTCATCTTTATCCATCCGCCGACTGTGCCTGGTATTCCAGCCATCCACGGGATGCCAAGAGACGAGCCGGAAATGTCCGCCCGGCCTGACGTCCTGACGTATTCCACCGACAGGTTCAGGTCGCTCCGCCACGTATTCGACCCAGCGCCGATCCAAATGCGTCGCGGCGAACCTGCAGGCTCAGCAAATGACGAACGTACAGTTGGCACAAGGTCGATTATGTCTCCCGCACCCAGTAAAAGCGTCACGTCATCGCTTGCCATCGACCTTCGCGCGTGCTCCCACGCCTCCAAGCAGGAACGAGCCAGCAGAACCCTCGCCGTGGTCCCCGACGCGCGGCACTCCGCGTATATGTCAGCAACGTCGCCGCCTTCCACTGGATTCTCAAACGCCGCGTATGTCGGGCATAGCACCACCTCGTCCGCATCCGCGAAAGCGGCGGGGAAATCCGCACACAGAGCCTTCGTGCGCGAATAGCGATGCGGCTGGAACAACACTCGCAGCGTTCCCCGGCAAATGCTTCGCGCCATGCCCACGGCGCAGGACATCTCCGTAGGATGATGCGCGTAATCGGCAATGACGACGGGCGAATTCAGTATTCTCTGGAAACGCCGATCCGGAAGCTCCTCCACAACCGACGGAATCGCTGACAGTATCCTTTCGAGCGAGTGCCCGCGCTTCATGGCGACTTCAATTGCGGCGCGAGCGTTCTTTCGATTGTGCGGTGCGAGCGGCACAAGGCACTGCTCCGCCGACCATCCAAGCGCAGGCAGGGCCTCGCTCTCTACAACATCTCCGGCATTGCGCCTGGCGACGTCATAGCAGGCAAAGTACGACTCCAGCGTCTTGAAGTGGTCAGGGTGGTCGTATTCGCAGTTGGTCACGACGAGCGTCTTCGCATGGTAGAGCGCAAGCGTTCCGTCGGATTCGTCCGCCTCGACCACAAGCGGACCCTGCGCGGCGTGGGCAACGGGGAAACCTCCGGTCTCGCCGCCGATGCACCACGCAACATCCTCGCCAAGCGCAAGAAGAAGCTTCGCAGTCCACGTTGCAGTGGTTGTCTTTCCGTGCGAGCCGCATACGGCTATTGAATCTGCCTCATCGACAAGCTCCGCGAGAACCTCGCCTCGCATGCGAATCCTGACGCCGAGCGTCATCGCCGCCGCAAGTTCCGAGGAGTCCGCCGGCACGGCGGGAGTTGCGATTACTTCGTCCACGCCCGAAAGATGATCTGGCGAATGGCCCTCGTAGAATCTGACGCCCTCGCCCTCAAGCCAGCGCGTACGAGGCGACGCATGAAGGTCGCAGCCTGACACGTCATGTCCTCGAGCCTTTAGAAGCACGGCGAGGCCGGCCATGCCGACCCCGCCTACGCCGACCATGTGAATCCTGCTCAATTTGTCGGAGTCAGATAGAAACTCTGCGTCAGCGATCAGCTTCCGTATCCCTCTTCCCTCAGCTTGGCAACGACGGAATCCGGATCCTGCGACTTTGTGATGAGCTCTTCGTAGGCTATGAAGCCCTGCTTGTAGAGCTGCATGAGGTGCGAGTCGAGGGTCTGCATGCCGAACTTTGCGCCGGTCTGCAGGTCGGACTTGATCATGTTGGTCTTGTTGTCGCGGATGCGAGAGCGAATCGCGTCCGTCGTTGTCATTATCTCGAACGCCGCAACGCGGCCATGCACCGCGCCGTTCGCGTCAAGCTTCGGAAGAAGTATCTGCGAAATGACGGCCTGCAGGCCTGCTGCGAGCTGTGTGCGTATCTGCGACTGCTGGTTCATCGGGAACGCATCGACGATTCGGTCGATCGTCTCGGCGGCGCCGGTGGTGTGCAGGGTTCCGAAGACGAGGTGACCGGTTTCAGCGGCGGTTATCGCCGCTGCAATCGTCTCAAGGTCGCGCATTTCGCCCACGAGTATGACATCCGGATCCTGACGAAGGGCACGGCGGATTGCCTCGGCGAAGGACGGCACGTCATCACCGACTTCGCGCTGGGTGACGAGAGAGTTCTTCGAGGTGTGGTAGAACTCTATCGGGTCTTCGATGGTTATGATGTGTACGTTGCGCTCCTTGTTGATGACGTCAAGCATCGAGGCGAGCGTCGTAGACTTTCCTGAGCCAGTAGGGCCGGTCACAAGGATGAGGCCACGTGGCTTGAAGAGCAACTCCTTCACGACCGGCGGCAGACCCAGCTGCTCCATGGACAGCAGCTTGTTCGGGATCTGACGAAGAACCGCGCCGTAGCGCTTGCGCTCCTTGAATATCGAGACACGGAAGCGCGTGCCGTCTGGATGGGCGAGGGCGAAGTCGGCGCCGCCGTTCTTCTCTACCTCGGCCATCTGCTCGTCGGTCGACATCTCCTTTACTAGCGTATAGGAGTCTTCGTCAGACAGAGGTTCGTCCATTATCGGCAGAAGCTCGCCGTGTACGCGCAGCTTCGGCGGCATTTGCGCCCGTATATGGAGATCTGACGCACCCTCGTTGATAGTCGCGTCAAGCAGATCGCTTATCGTTATGTCCATTGTTGTCCTCTCTTTTCGTATTATGTGTAGCGCAGAACTTCGTCCACTGTCGTGTAGCCGTCTAGGATGGATCGTATGCCGTCTTCGCGCATCGTGCGCATCCCAAGCTCGCGTGCCTTCTCGCGGATGATGAGCGTAGGCGCCTTGTTGTTCACGAGTTCGCGCAGCGGATTCGACATTCTCAGATATTCAAACACGCCCTTGCGCCCCTTGTAGCCTGTTCCGTTGCAGACCTTGCAGCCCTTGCCGAAGTAGAACGGACGCCCGCCGATCTGGTCGCGAGTCATCTCGATGCGGTCAAGCGTCTCGTCGTCCGGCTCGTACGCCTGCTTGCACTCTTTGCAGCACGTACGCACAAGTCGCTGGCCGAGAACGCCTTCCAATGTTGACGACAGCAGGTACGGCGCCTCGTTCATATCCACCAGTCGCATCACAGCGCCGGCGGCGTCGTTAGTGTGCAGAGTGGAGAACACGAAGTGGCCGGTAAGCGCAGCCTGCACGGCGATCTCGGCGGTCTCAAGGTCGCGGATCTCGCCGATCATCATTACGTCAGGGTCTTGTCGCAGGAACGCGCGCAGCACTTTCGCAAAGGTGTTGCCCGCGCGCGAGTCGATCGGAACCTGCACGATGCCGTCCACGTTGTATTCCACCGGCTCCTCTGCCGTAAGGAGCTTGGTGTCGATCTGGTTGATGCGTCGGAGAACAGAGTACAGCGTCGTCGTCTTGCCGGATCCAGTCGGCCCGGTCACGATGAAAATGCCGTTCGGCTTCTCGATGTCAAGCGTGATCTGTTCGTACACATCCTCAGGCAGGCCTACGTTTTCAAGGTCGAGCGACGTAGTAGTCTGGTCGAGGATTCGCATGACGACGGACTCGCCGTGCGCCGTTGGCAGGCAGCTTACACGAAGGTCGACGGGGCGACCCGCCACAGTGAGCGCGATGCGGCCGTCCTGCGGAACGCGGCGCTCGGCGATGTTGAGACCCGATAGAATCTTCACACGCGAGATGATGGCCGGCGCCATGGACACGTCCGGCGCCTTCATTTCGTAAAGCGCGCCGTCAACACGGTAGCGTATCTTAAAGTCCTTCTCAAACGGCTCGATGTGAATGTCGGCGGCATGGTCAACCACGCCCTGGTACAGGACGAGGTTCACGAACTTTATTATGGCGTTTGAGTTCGCCGCCGACTCCATCGACGCTATGTCGTTCGCATTGCCTGCCGCCACGAGCGATTCGTCGTCGGTCATGCCTTCGCCAAGCGACTTGATCATGTCCGCGACAGACTCGTTGGCATCGCCGTAGTACTGGGCGATGCGGTCCATGACGTCCTTCTCCCGCGCAAAGACGAATTTCACCTCCTTCGAGAGCGTGAACAGCATTTCGTCGGAGATGCGCGGGTCCACGAGGTCGAACGTGGCCAGCGTCACGGACGAATCGTCTGCCGCGACCGGGAACACGTTGTACATCCTCGCCGTGGACGCTGGAATAGCCTCCGTCACTTCGGAGTCAATGGTCATGCCGCCGAGGTCTATGGCTTCGGTGTCCTGATATGCGGCCATGGCGGCGAGGAGCGAATCCTCGTCGAGCACGCCGGAGTCGATGACCTGCTGGCGCACAGTCTTCGACTCGGTCTTCGCCAGATCGGCAATATCCTTCGCGCCAGCCTCGTCGATGTAGCCGTTCTGTATCAAAATCTGGAGTATCTGGTCCATTCGTTCCCTCTGTCCTGATGTTTAGTGTGGCTATTATACCATAAATAAGCGCGCAGTGGTGTCAAATGCGTGCGGCAAAGTCGTCGTAGCCGAAATGTCGCAACGTCTCAATGCAACCGTTTTCGCGACGGATCGCGATGTCTGGGAGGTTGAGTCCATTGAACGTGTTGTTTTTTACCATCGTGTAAATGGCCATGTCGCCAAACACGACGGCATCGCCCTCGGCGAGCTTTTTGCCGAAAGAATACATGCCTATGACGTCGCCGGCAAGACACGTCGGCCCGCCGAATCTATATAAGAACGGCGGCCTGAACGCGCCCTTTCCTCTCCCCAGTTCTCCATCCTCCACTTTCATGGCTCCGAGGATTGGCGGGGTGTACGGCATTTCAAGAACGTCCGGCATGTGACATGCGGCGCTTACGTCGAGAATCACATTCGCAACGCCGTCCGCGCCGACAGGTTGCACCTCTAGCACACTGGCCTCAAGCGTTCCGGCATTCAGCGCAATCGCCTCGCCTGGCTCAAGGTACACGACCAGATGCGGATGCCTTGCACGAAAATCGTTCAAAAGAGCCACAAGCCCGTCAATGTCATAGCCCTCGCGCGTAATGTGGTGTCCACCGCCGAAGTTAACCCATTTCATCTGCGGCAGAAGGTCGCCAAATCTACACTCGAACCCGGCAAGCACCTTGCGCAGCTCGTCTACGCCCTGTTCGCATAGACAGTGAAAATGTAGTCCGTCCAGAGCCGGAAGCCGGAAGTCGGGAGTTGCGAGCTGCGAGTCGAGCGCCGTGCGCGTCGTACCGAGCCGCGAACCTGGACTGCACGGATCATACGCAGGCGTCGTTGCTACGGAAACCTCCGGATTGACTCTCAGGCCAACCGACACTCCGCGCGCGTGCGCATTTTCCCCGTAAAGCGCAACCTGACGCGGAGAATTGAACACAATGTGGTCAACAAGCCCCAGCATCTCATCCATTTCCCCAGGAATGAACGCAGGGGCAAAGACGTGGGTCTCTCCGCCAAAGTTGTCGTGCCCGTGTTTTGCCTCGAAGAGCGAGCTTGCCGTCGTGCCCGAAAGATATTTCGCGCAAAGAGGATACGTCGCCGGGCAGGAAAACGCCTTCTGCGCAAGAAGGATCCTGACGCCCGTCTTGTCGGCGACTCCCTTTAGGACTTCCAGATTGCGCCTGAGCGCAGCCTCGTCAATCACATATCTCGGCATCAATCAACCTTGACGGGGTTGAAACTCTCCTTCCAGGGCAGACCCTGGCTGTTCAGGGCGTCCATAAACGGATCGGGATCGAACTCCTCGCACGTATGGACGCCCTTGGCCGTCCATCTGCCTTCCAGGAACATCTTGGCGCCAATCATCGCCGGAACGCCCGTGGTGTAACTGATTGCCTGAGAACCGACCTCTGCATAACACTCCTGATGGTCGCACACGTTGTAGACGTAGTAGTCTACCGGCTTGCCGTCCTTAAGCCCGTGGAAGATGCACCCGATGTTCGTCTTTCCCTTTGTGCGCGGCCCCAGAGACGCGGGATCGGGCAGGAGCGCCTTCAAGAACTCGATCGGTATGATCTTCTGTCCCTTGAAGTCTATTGGGTCGATGCGAGTCATGCCCACGTTCTCAAGGCACTTCAGGTGCGTCAAGTAGCTTTGCCCGAACGTCATGAAGAAGCGGATGCGCTTGATGCCCTTCAGGTTGCAGCCAAGCGACTCAAGCTCTTCATGGTGCAGGAGGTACATGTCCTTCTCGCCGACCTGATCGAAATTGTAGACGCGCTTGATGGCCATCGGGGCCGTCTCGACCCACCAACCCTTGTCGAACGCTTTCTTGTTCTCTACGGCGACCTCCGGCTTGTCGTCCTTCGGGTCGTCAACCCAGTACGAGCCCTTCGCGGCGACTTCGCGAATGTTGATTTCGGGGTTGAAGTTGGTTGCGAATGGGTAGCCGTGGTCGCCACCGTTGCAGTCGAGTATGTCGAGGGTCTCGATTGTGTCGAAATAGTGCTTCTGCGCGTAAGCGGAAAACACCTGCGTGACTCCAGGGTCGAAGCCACAGCCGAGAATCGCGGTGAGTCCCGCCTTCTCGAAGCGTTCGCGGTAGGCCCACTGCCATGAATACTCAAAATGCGCCTCTTCGGGCGGCTCGTAGTTCGCCGTGTCGAGGTAGCTCACGCCGGCGGCAAGACATGCGTCCATGATGGCGAGGTCCTGATATGGAAGCGCGATGTTCATGACAAGATCCGGTCTGAACTCCTTGATCATCGCAGTCGTCGCGGCGACATCCATCGCGTCTATCTGCGCCGTTGTGATTTTCGTCGTTGCACCCTTCCCAGCAAACCAGGGACGCGACTCGATGTCGGCCTTGATCGCATCGCAACGCGCCTTTGTGCGCGAGGCGATCAACAGCTCGCCAAATACATCGGGGTTCTGCGCCATCTTCGCAGCCGCCACTCCGGCGACCCCGCCGGCACCTATGAGCATTACACGTTTTGCCATTATACCGCTCCTTTCTAGGATTGGAACTCTCTACTTCCTACCCGAATTCCATGCTCCACCGCAGAGCAGTTCAAGGGCATGTGAATTATATCACAGTTTTGTGCGTTTGTGTGGCTTCGCCCACTGTTTCCGACTGGTCTACAGTTATGAAATGTTCCGTATAGCCCGGCACCACCTTGCCGCCGTTTATCATTACGGCTGTGCCACTGGCACCACCGGGAAGCGACGGCTGCGTGGCGACGTAGCGCAGAAACGCGCCGTCTGTCGAATAGCTGTTGCCGAAAGCCGCCACGGCAACGCCATTTGGACGCGAAAGAACCAGCTCTCGCACATTCTCGACTTTGCCTTCTCCGTTGGGCACCGGATAGACCAAGTTCGTCGTGGCACGCCCGCCGACAAGCGCGACACGTATTCCACGGCAACGGCTTCGAGGCACGCCAAGTGACTTGGCCGTGTTGCGAACAAACAGCTCTGGACTCGCGGATACCACGTAGTTCTCGACTCCGGCCGCCTCAAGCGCACGCCAAATCTTCATCGACGACACGAAATACCACTTGCGGTACACTTTGTCGCATTCGGCTTCGCAGAACGCATCCAGCGCGGCAACCGACTGTCCATGGTACATCTGTGCGTTGTACGGCCATGAAATCCAGCGGCCAATCTCATTAAGCCTTGGATAGTCATGCTCCCAGTACTGCGTCCAGCCGCCATTCGCAGGATACACCGTATTCAGCCCTTCTTCGATCGTGCGTTCAATTAGTCCCTTGTAGAGCTTTACCATGCTGCCAGACGTCAAATCGACGCCTTCCGATATGTCGCCCTTTATGATTGTGCCGTCAAAATCCCAGAACGCCATTGGCACCGCGTCAGGACACGCGGCCCTGACCTTGGCCACGTTGCCCAGAATGCGCGCAACGATTGCGTCGGCATGCGTCTCGGCACCGCAACATTGAATCGCAACCGCCAAGGCAGAAAGAAGAACAACTGCTCTCATATCATGATCCTTTCTTTGCTTCAAACATCAACAAGCCTATGGGCGACAGGATAAGACGTACGCCCAATTCGCCGCAACGGAGAGAACCGCAACCATGCAGACAATAGCGCATGCGACACGCGACAACTTCATGTCGCGCATGAAAAACCACCATACGGGAATTGCTGCGCTCAAAACCACGGCAAGGGGATTCATCCTGATCGCAGCGGCAAGCTCGCCATGAAAAAGATGAATTACCGCACGAGTTGCACCGCACCCGGGACACGGAACGCCGACGAAGCGCCGAAGCGGACAAAGCACGATTCCCACCGAATGAGCGGCGAGAACCATGGCACCCACCACTATGATGGTCAATGCTAGTTCGCGCGACGTCCCTCGCGCCATCAGGCAACGACTTCCACTTCAGGGGTATCGGTCGCCGACTTTTCCGAGCCAAACACCTGCTCGTATGCAGCGGCATATACGCAAAACGAATACGGGAACGTCAGAATTGCGCCTACGCCGCAGATCACGCCGCCCAGGCCTCCGACTACTCCGGCGAGAATGCCCAGCAGAATCGGCAGCAGGAACTTTCCGTTGAATGTATTCCTCACGACAAAACCAACAGACTCCGTCCACTTCATCCCGCGATTCGCAACAAGCATGAGCGCCCATGTGATAATCGGGCCGCTTACAAAGCAGAACGGAACGAAAAGCAGCCAGCCGATGACCGGGATGCACAGAAGCACTGCTTGGATCACAAAAGCCGCGATTCCACATAGGAACATGAGCAGAAACGCCGGCAGAAACAAGTCAAATCCCTTGAAAAGATCTCCAAAAACCGGCTTGGGCTCGGATTTCTTAACAAGCCGCCTTAACATCATGAACAGGCCGGCAAGCATCGGCCCAGTGCATATCCCACAAGAGACACTGCCTATCAGCACTGCGACTACCGCCGCGCAAATGCACAGACCGAAGTTCTCCTTGTAAACTATCCAGCCCTCTTTAAAGGCCTCGCCCATGTCTATCTTTTCCATGTTGCTCCTTGTTTCTTGTTTTGCGCTATTCCTGTCAAATGCTCGATGATGTCACCGCACAATGGCTTTGCGGGCTTCTTCCAGACTGCCGAACTCACCGCCTGCCACCATCTGGACGATGAGGTTTCCGATTGCCGTTCCCTCCGTCGGACCGGCGAACACCTCAAGTCCCGTCGCGTCTGCCGTGAGCGAGTTCAGGTACTTGTCCTGCGAACCGCCGCCAACGATATTTACCGACGTGTACGTCTTACCGGTGACCTCGGAGAGATTTCGTATTGCCTCGGCATAGCATTCGGCAAGCGACCTGTAGACGCACTGCATCAGCTCGCCAACGGTCTTCGGAACGCGTCCCTCTGTTGCGGCGGCCTTCATGACCTCGCCGATCATGGAATTCGGGTTCAAGAAGCGCTGGTCGTTCACGTCTATGACCGCAGCGTTTGAGTCCGCCGCCCGAGCGGCCATTTCAAGGTCGGCAAATGAATACTTCTTGCCATTTTGCCAGTCGGACATGAACGCAAGCGCCTCAGCCGTTTCGTTCGACTCCCTGCCGGCGACGTAGCTCGTGCCGTTGAGTTCACGGCGGATGGACTGGATCATCCAAAGGCCCATGATGTTTCTGAGGAAGCGGTAGCGTCCCCACGCGCCGCCCTCGTTCGTGAAGTTCGCGGCCTGCGCGGCATCTGACGTGATCGGCCTGTCGTTCTCGACGCCGAGAAGCGACCAAGTGCCGCTAGAAATATAGACCGCCCTGCTGTCACGAGCCGGAACCGCGAGATATGCGGAGCCAGTGTCGTGCATGGCAGGAAGAATCACCTTCACGCCCTTGTACTCACCGACGGCAGCACCCGGCATCTCCAATTTGCCGAATATCTTCCGCGGCAGGCTGAGCCGCTCAATGAGTTCGTAGTCCCAGTCCTTCTTCGCGGCGTCAAGAAGCGCGGTTGTCGAAGAGTCGGTGTACTCGTGCACGATGTTCCCGGTAAGCCGGTAGTTGATGTACTCAGGCACAGTCAGGAAATGCGCGGCTTTCTGAAGCTGCTCGGGATGCTCCTTCTTGAGCGCCCACAACTGATATATGGTGTTGAAGCTCGTCTTCTGTATGCCGGTGCGCGCGTAGAGCTCGGTGAAGCTCATAACGTCGCGCTCGATTTCGGCGTCTGCGCCTTTCGTGCGCTCGTCGCGGTAAGCGACGGCGTCACTGCACCGTTCGCCCTTCTCGTCAAGAAGCACGAAGTCCACGCCCCACGTGTCAATTCCAATCGACTCCACAGGCCCCTTCGCAATAGCCGCGTCAATGCCCGCCTTTACGGACTCGACGAGGCGGTCGATGTCCCAGCAGTCGTGGCCATTCAGCCGAACCTGCGAGTTCTCGAAGCGGAAGACTTCCTCAAGAACGATCTTGCCGTCCTTCACATTCCCGATGATTGCGCGTCCAGACGACGCGCCGATGTCAACAGCCAAATAGTTTTTCATGATTCTCAATTTGCCTTGTGATTGCTTTCCTGCGCACGGCCCACCTCGGTGCCCGGAATATACTTTCGCGCACACGGGATCGCAGCCGGACGATACACTTTCAAGTTAGCGTACTCTGCATGCGACTCGTATATGCCGAACCCAAAGTAACCCGGCTCATTAGGATCGGGCGTCGCAGCATCAGAGAAATACGTGACGAGCTCGCCGTCAACGGCGATGAAATGCGCCGAACCGGAAGAGCCGCTGACGACATGATACCAGCGACCGCTTTCGCATTTATGCGACGGCGCTATCGCGGACGGCACATAGTCCGGCAGTTTCTCTATTCCAGCCATGCCGCTCCACCATCCACCAAGGCACCCTAGATAGCCGCCGCTCCAAGGCAGCTTGCCGAGGCGCGTGTTCCAGAACCACACTAAGTCATGATAGGAAGGCGGTATGATCCGCGCATCAAATTCAAGGACGACATCGCCCTTGATCGGTGTTTTGCAGAATATCTGCCCGTGAGTCGGCTCGTCCGGCCCGCCGCCCATGATGCGCTTAGGTTCCACGGTCCATTTCGGCGCGTGACGGACGATAGACCATTCGTCGGGGCTGAACGTGTCGAACGACCTCAGCAGCTCCGACGCAGCAAGGTCAATCGTCTTGTCAAGTAGTTCTATTTTCATGCTCATTCAATGTGTCAAACCTTGTAGTAACATTCCCAGCCTTTTGCCGGCGGAACGCCCTTAAGAAGCGCATCCGCCTCTGCGTCGCCGACAATGCATTTGGCATTGGGATCGAATGCAAAGCCACGGTCAAGCCGCTGGGCAATGCACGCGAGCGTGAACACCTGCGAGAGCGGCGCCGCGACCGAAAACGGCGACAACGTGTCCATCTCGCCGCGCACTGCGCGCAGAAAGCCTTCGTAGTGCGTGCAGAATTCGGCGGGGAAATCCGGGAGCTTGCGTCCATAGTCGCCGACGACGTGCAACGGGTGCTTGTGCGACAGCGACTGCCACACCGTCCCGTCCCTCTGGTACATTTCCTTGCCGGGATACAGCTTGACCTTCTCTCCGTCGTCATTGGCGGAGTTCTTCGGAATGCCGTCCGGAACGGCGAACTCGAAGCCCTCGGGAAGCGGAGGCAGATTGTCCGCGCCCTCGTACCAGTCCAGTTCCATTGCATCGTGCGAGCATGTTGCCGGGAACGTGAACCTGAGAGTCGAGTCCATAGGATAGACGAACCTGTTCCAGCCGACGGTGTTCAGCACCTCGACCTTGGTCGGCAAGTCGCCATTCAGCAGAAACTGATGGACGCAGTCCATAAGATGCGCACCCCAGTCGCCCATGCAGCCGTTGCCGAAGTCGTACCACGCGCGCCACTCGCCGCCAACGTAGTCCGCAGCATACTCGTGGAACGACGCAGTGCCAAGCCAAGTGCGCCAGTCAAGCGTGGCCGGGATCGGCTCCGGGCCTGGCAGCTTCGCGAGCTTGCCCTGCCACTTGTGCCAGCGGCGAGAGTTGTTCATGTGCACCACGACCTTTTCGACGCCATGCACAAGCCCAGTCTCCACATACGACTTGAACTGGTGGTATTTGACCGTCGAATGGCCCTGGTTGCCCATCTGAGTCACAACGCCGTACTTCTCGGCGGCCTTCATCATGAGCTCGCACTCTTCAAATGTATGCGCGAGCGGCTTCTCGACGTAGACGGCCTTTCCGAGCTTCATGGCGTGCATCGCTATCGGAAAATGGCTGTGGTCCGGCACGGCAACCAGCACCGCGTCGATCTTGTCGGCCATCTTGTCGAACATCTTACGGAAGTCCTGAAAGCGCGGGACGTTCGGGTACTTCTTGAGGCAGTCGTGCGTATGCGGCGCGCCCATGTCGGTGTCGCAAAGCGCAACGCACTCGAACAGACGGGGAAACTTGCCGAACTGACGTATGTCGTACCAGCCCTGCTGTCCGACACCGACGAACGCCATGCGGACTTTCTCGTTCGCTGCATAGCGTCTCGGCGAGAAGCATCCCGGCAACAGCGGGAACATGCTCGCCGCCGCCGCACATCTCAGAAACTCTCGCCTGTCCATCAAAGCTCCTTGACCTTCAGGTTGCAGTAGGAGACAGTCGAGTCGCCGTGATCCTGTATGAGAAGACGTCCTTCCTTCGCTTCTCCCCAAAACGTTCCCTTGTCCTGCCAGGCCAGGTACTTCGACTTGGCAACCGCATCCCGGAACTCCTTGGAACCGCGCTCATAAGCAAGCACCTTCACGCCGTTGAGCCAGTGCTCCACGATGTTACCCTTAGACACGACCATGCCGCTGTTCCACTGGCCGACCGGCTTCAGCAGCGCATCCGCCTTCGGCGCCTCTACAAGATCGTACAGCGCAGCGACGCGATGCACGCGCGGAACTCCGGAAGGATTCGGCTTGTCGTAGTCGGGGTGGCGGAAATCAAGCACCTGATACTCCATGCAGGAGTTCTTGTGCATGCCCTCGTTGTAGAAGTACTTTATGCCGGAATTCGCCGCCTCGGTCAGTCGGAAGTCGAACTTGAACGCAAAGTCCGAGTATTTCTTCTTAGTGACGATGTCGCCGCCACCGGCCATCTTCTGGTCCTCCTCCGGAAGCGGAACCCACTTGCCGTCGGCAATCATCGTGCGCGGGCGCATCGAGAGCGCTCCGTCGCGCACATACCAGCCGCGCGCCGGAAACACCTTGCATCCCCACTCGTCCTTCGCGCCGACCCACTTGTCGCTTGGCAGGCTCTTGCCGTCAAAGAGAAGCTCGTAGCCCTCTGCCTTCTCCTGCGCCGTGAGCGTGTTCGCTCCATCCGGAACTGGAGCCATGCGCGGCGAAATCTTGATCGTGTCCATCACGCCGCGGAAATAGCCAAATGTCTCGGCAAGCGGGACTTCGTTGATCTTGAAGTCCTTTTCGTACTCGACGAGGCAGTAGCCGTCGTAGCCTACATCCGCCAGGGCCTTGAGTATTCCGGGTATGTCCAGCTCGCCGCGCGGCCCCTCTTTCGCGTAGTTCTTGACAGGGTCTATCTTGATGTTCTTCAGGTGCACTTCGACGATCCTGTCGCCGTTCTTGCGGATGAATTCCACGGGGTCAAGCCCGGCGCGGCGCTCGTGGCCGACGTCGAGGCACACGCCGATGCGCCTGTCTCGCCTGCCGATGCGCTTGAGAGCCGACTCGGCTGTCGGGTAGAGGTATGCGTTGTCCGGCCCGTGGTTGTGCACCGCCGCCCTCAAGTCGTATTCACGGCAGTATTTCTCAAGAAGATCCATCATCTTGTCGGACTCAAGCCTCCACTCACGCGAAGGGCATATCTTCTTTCGCTCAGCACTGTCAGACACATTGGCAATCTTTGGATTCCACTCGAACGGCACGACGGAAATGTACTTCATCCCGTAGCGCTTGGCGAACTTGCACGCGTCGGCAAGCTCCTTCTCGGTGGAATAGTATAGCGGCCCAAGCGACACGACCTCTACGCCGTACTTGGCGCACTTCGCCTTGTATGCCGCGATCTCTGCGTCCGTGGCGTCGCGCGCTATCGAACCCTCCATCAGCCCGAGATAATGGCAGTCGATGTCCTGCAGAATCTCAAGCGCACGGTCGAACGTCCTGGCGTGCATCGTATAGCGTGCAACGCCAAGCCTGTACGGCAGACGATCCTGCACACGGCAGCTCGGGCTCGCCGGACGCGACGCCGGCCTCTTCGCCTCTCCGCAGCACTTGCTCTCCTGAACCGACGCACAGCCCGCAACCACTGCTGCGGCAAGCGTAATCATTGCAAACTTCATGTCATTCCTCCTAATGTTATCAGTAGTGCAGATTATACCCTGTAGAATTCCTCCCAGCCACGGCGCGGGGTGCCCTCCGACCCCTTGAGCAGACGATTCGCCGTTTCGTCGCCGACGACCTGCTTGGCAACGGGATCGAACTTGAACCCACGGTTCAGGCGCTGCGCAATGCACCCTAGGCAGAACACCTCGGTGAGCGGCGCGGCTATCGAGAACGGAGAATGAGCCTCGTCCTGCCCCATGACGGCTTTCGCGAAGTTGACATAGTGGTCAAGGCGAGGATCCTTGGAAGGAAGATCCTTGAACGGATAGTCAGGAACTTCGTTCGATTCGCCGCACATGAGAATCGGGTTTCCATGCGACGCGCCCTCCCATGCCGTGCCGTCGGAAAGCTCGAAGTACTTTCCTGGACGCAGCTGCCCCTTCTTGGCCCCAGTCCCTGCGCCAGACGCAGGAATGCCCTTGCCGGTAATGTACTTGTAGCCTTTGCCGAACGTCGGCAGGTTCTTGATGCCCTCATACCACTCAAGTTCGATTTTCGGCCGTCTCCCAGCCGCCTCGAACGTATACAGAAGAGTGTCCTGCATCGGGAAAACAAAGGGATTCCAACCCTTTACACTCTTTATTTTGACCTCCGTCGGAAGACCGAGGTTGAAGAAGCGGTGCATGGTATCCATCGTGTGCGCGCCCCAGTCGCCGAGTGCGCCATTTCCGAAATCATACCAGCTGCGCCACTCGCCGCCCACGTAGTCCTTCGAATATGCGTGATACGAAGCGGTTCCAAGCCATGTATCCCAGTCGAGGCCCCGTGGAAGAGCTTCGCCTGTCGGGAACGCCGAGACCCTGCCGTTCCACTTGTGCCAGCGGCGCGCGCTGTTCATGTGCGCCACTAGGCGCTTCAGCTTCGATACGTCAATGACTCCAGTCTCGACATAATGCTTGAACTGATAGTAGTTCACGCCGGAGTGCCCCTGATTGCCCATCTGCGTGACAACTCCATACTTGCGCTCGGCCGCCATCAAAAGTTCACACTCCTCGAAGGTGTGCGCAAGCGGCTTCTCGGAGAAGACGGCAAGCCCGCGCTTCATCGCAGCCATGAGCGCCGGAAAGTGAGAGAAGTCAGGCGTGCATACGGATACGGCGTCAATCATGCCGGCCGTGGCATCCAGCATCTTCCTGAAGTCCGTGAAGCGCGGCAGGCTCGCGTACTTGCCGAGCACCTTTGCGCACTGCTCGCCATCAAGGTCGGTGTCGCATAGCGCCACGAACTCGTAGAGCCCAGTCCTCTCCAGGCATTCGATCACCTCGGCAGCGCGATTGCCTATGCCAACACATGCAATGCGAACCTTGTCACGCCCAAACGTGCTGCAGCCCGGCAGAAACGGGAAAGCCCCCGCAGCCAATGCTGTCTTCATGAAACTTCTTCTGTTAATCTTCACCATAACTTCCCTTGAGAATATCAGCTGTTGAATCCGAAATATCTGTTGGCGTTGTTGAATGAAATGTCCTCGACGATCTGCCCGAGCCACTTAAGGTCGTTGGGAAGCTCGCCATTCTCGACTTCCTGACCGAGTTTCTGGCACAGGATGCGGCGGAAGTACTCGTGGCGCGTGTAGCTGAGGAAGCTGCGCGAATCGGTGAGCATTCCGATGAAGTTGCCGAGGCATCCAAGCGCCGAAAGCGCCTCAAGCTGCTTTTTCATGCCGTCCTTCTGGTCGAGAAACCACCATCCGGAACCAAGCTGAAGCTTGCCAACGTCCGGAGCCTTCTGGAAACATCCCATGAGCGTCGCGAACAACTCGGTGTCCTTCGGATTGAGCGAATAGAGAATCGTGCGCGGCAATGCATCCTCGCGCTCAAGCCTGTCAAAGAGCCTTGCAAGCGGCACAGCCATCGGCCAGTCCCCGATGCAGTCAAACCCCGTGTCAGGCCCGATCTTCTCGAACATGTCGGAATTGTTGTCTCGAAGGCAGCATACATGCAGCTGGGCAGTCCAGTTCGCTTTCTTGTCGGCGCGGAGCCCCTCGAAAAGCCACGCACTCTTGAACTTGCGCGCCTCCTCAGGCGTTACGGACTTTCCAGAGCGGGCCTTGCGGAATATGCGCGATACTTCCGCCTCGGTATACGCATCTGAAAACACCTCTGTAAGGCCATAGTCAGAGACGACGCACCCAACCTTGGCAAAAAAGGCATGACGCTTTGCCATGGCCTCACGGAAATCGTCAATCGTCCTCACCGGAGTCTTCGATGCGGCGGAAAGCGCGTCCATCCAAGCGTTCCAAACCTTTGTGTTCTCAATCTTGGACGCTTTGTCGGAGCGCCAAGCCGGACGAATCTGCACCCCAAACGGCCTCTTCGCAATGGCGATGTGATGCTCTAGCGAGTCTACGGGATCGTCAGTTGTGCAGACCACCCGGACGTTCGACTTCTTCATGAGCCCTTGCGCAGAAAAGCCCTTGCCCTTGAGCTTAACGTTGCACTTCTTCCAGATGCGCTCGGCAGACTCGCCACAGAGACGCTCGTTCACGCCAAAATAACGCGAAAGTTCAAGATGTGACCAGTCGAAGAGCGGGTTCTTGACCAATCGTTCCATCGTCTCGGCAAACTTTACGAACTTGTCGTGCCAGGGTGCGTCGCCAGTACAGTACCGCTCTTCCACTCCGTTCGAACGCATCTGCCGCCACTTGTAGTGGTCGCCGCCCAGCCACACCTGCGCAATGTCCGTCCAACGCTGGTCGTTGGCAATCTCTGCCGGCGGAAGATGGCAGTGGTAGTCAATGATTGGCATCTTCTCGGCATGTCGGTGGTACAGCTCGCGCGCAGCCACAGTGTCAAGAAGGAAATCCGAATCCATGTACTTTGGTTTCATGCTCGCAAATTATACCAAAATCCCCCGTGAAAAGATACTGCATTTTTATCATCTCCGGCTGCCTGATTGTGGCGGCAACACGTCAAAAATGAAGCCCATTTCGGAGTTTGCCCCTCACAAGCTCGAATTAAAGTTATCCCCCCCGGCGGCTATCAATTTTAGCAAGTGACGAACTGCAATACTTCCACATCGGCAACACTTTATTCCGCAAGCCGCGCAATTCCGCAAGCCGCGCCGGCGCAATAGTGGAAGTTCCTGCATAATGCTTTTGGCAGCTCGCTCCAGTAGGCAATGCCGCACGGTGCGCACCGTCTAGGGTTTTGGTGCGCACCATTTCATGCTTTGCTGCGCACCAAAGCACAAAACGCTGCGCACCATCCCTACCGCAGCTTTGCTTCACTTGCAATTCACCCCGAACGAAAAAAACTGGGATTCCGAATAAAGGCGGCTTGACTTGGAGTCCTCTCCATGTGATAAAATACACATCATGAATTCAACACCCAGAGAAGATCCTGGCGCAAGGTACTCAATTTCGCAGATGGCAACGCTAACTGGCTACACGCCTGACACGTTGCGCTTCTACGAGAAGGCGGGGCTTTTGCCAGCCATAAGGCGCAATGCCGGACGCCGCGCATACACCGATGCCGACCGCTATGCCATAAGCATCGTTACGTGCCTCAAGGACACTGGAATGCCTCTGGAAGAAATCCGCCGATACATGGCGCTTTCCTCAAAAGGCGACAAGTCGGTGGACGAGCGCCTTGCCATCATGAAGCGCCAGTCGGCGTCCATAAAACGCCAAATGGACGCGCTCAAGCTCTGCGAAGAACGCATTGCGTTCAAGGTATGGTACTACGAGACAGCGAAAAAGGAAGGCATTGCAGCGCTCAAGGGCCCAGAATACGCACTTGCAAGATATCGACGTGAAACAGGGCGCAACGCAGACTTCAATCTTCCGTGTAGACATTTCAACGAGAAAAACAGGGAGAACGCAAAATGAACAAGATAGTAAAGGGTGGAGTTGTGATGATGGGTATACTGGCTGGATGCTCGCAGGAAACAGCAAGCGCCGGAGAACCCGGCAGCGTCGCGACAGGGAAAGTCGCCGTAGTGTACTTCTCATGGAGTCCAGACGGCAATACGCGATTTGCCGCCGAGGCAATCGCAAAGAAGGCAGGCGCGGCCCTCTTCGAAATAAAGGCGGAGACACCTTACAACTCGGACTTCAGCGCATGTTGCGACGAGGCGAAGCCCGAATGCTACGGCAAGAAACTGCGCCCGATAAAGCCAATCGACAGGCTAGACCTCGCCAAGTACGATGTTGTCTTCGTCGGGACGCCAAACTGGTGGGGAACCATGGCGCCGCCGGTGCGCACATGGGTTGCGCAGAACAAGGACGCTCTCAAGGGCAAGTCTGTGTGCCTTTTCCAGACGCATGGCGGCGGCGGCATGCAACGCGTCGGCAGGGAGTTCGCGGAAGTCATTGGAGACGCGGCGAAAGTGCTGCCGCCAAAGGCATTCGCCGGGTCGTCAGTAAAGAGCGCCACCAAGGCACTGGAGGCGTTTGTCGCCGAGCGCATCGCATTGCAGTAAGACAACTGTGGCTTCTTGTGCAATATGAACAGACTGATGATCGGAGGAATGATGATGGCGGGCGTGGCCATTACTAATGCCGCAGAGCTGTCCTCGAAGGATGCGGCGATCGCAGACATCGGCGCATGGACTGCGCGCGGCGAGCAAAACAAACTCGGCGCGGCGTTCAAGGCTGGCTTCGACACAGGGCTGACGCTGAACGAGGCGAAGGAACTTGTCGGGCAGCTCTACGCATACTGCGGCTTCCCTCGCGCGCTCAACGCGGCAGCCACCCTGATGAAAGTCGCGAATGAATCGAATCCAACCGAGGGAAGCGCAGCGAGTCCGTTCAAGACCGGCTACAACGCTCTCGCGGATGGCGCCGCGAACCAGACGAAGCTCTGCGGCGCACCGGTCAAAGGTGCCATTTTCGACTTCCATCCGCAGCTCAACGAATACCTCAAGGCCCATCTTTTCGGAGATGTATTCGCCCGCGACAACCTGGACTGGCGGACACGAGAGCTCGTCACGATTGCCGCGCTCGCCGCGCGCCCAGAGACCGAGCTTCAGCTGAAGGCACACATTGCGATCGGCAAAGTGAACGGAATCACAGACGGCCAGGCATCCGAGATAGTGCGGCGCGTGCAGTGCCCGAGCGATCCGAAGAACCTGCCAGCCGATTGGTCGGCGATTCCCGTGGGCGAGCCAAACACCGCCTACGCCAGATATTTCATCGGCAACAGCTACCTGCACAGGCTTACACTTGAGCAGGTGCCTGCATTTGGCGTGACGTTCGAGCCAGGCTGCCGCAACAACTGGCACATCCACCATGCGAAGACGGGCGGCGGGCAAATGCTGATAGTCACAGCAGGCGAGGGATACTACCAGGAATGGGGTAAGCCCGCACGCCGCATCATAAAAGGCGACACCGTCAACATACCGGCGAACGTCAAGCACTGGCACGGAGCCGCTCCGAACTGCTGGTTCCAGCACATCGCGCTCGAAGTGCCAGGCACCGAGCCTAGCAACGAATGGTGCGAACCTGTGGATGACGCAACCTATGCAAAAGCCGTTCAGAAAGAAAGGAAATAAAGACGTATGAAATCCGTTGAATGCATCACAGCCCTCTTCGCCTGCGCATCGCTCGTCTTTGCAGGCGGCTGCGGCGAATCAAGCGGGGGAACCGCCTCGGGAAACTCAGAAAGGACGAAACCGTCTTTTCTGCAGCTGGCGAAGGAAAGGTTCTCCGTCCGTTACTATGCAAAGACGCCTGTCGAGCAGGAAAAGATCGACGCAATACTTGAGGCGGCGCGCGTTGCGCCTACTGCAAAGAATCTCCAGCCTTTTCACATCTACGTGCTGAAAAGCAAGGAGGCGCTAGCGAAGATCAACGCTCTTTCGCGCTGCGCGTACAATGCGCCGGTGGTGTTCATCGTGTGCTACGACAAGTCCAATGCATGGGTAAGCCCGTTTGACGCCAATGACAATTCCGGCGTCATGGACTCGTCAATTGTCGGCACGCACATGATGCTGGAGGCATTCGACCAGGGCCTCGGCTCGTGTTGGGTGAAGTTCTTCGACCCAAAGGAAGTGTCAGCCGCATTCGACATACCAGCCAATCTCACACCGTCGTTCCTTCTCGACGTCGGATACCCCCAGAAAGGCGCGGCTCCAACGAAAATGCACTTCGAGAAGCGCGACATCAAAGACCTGGCAACATACAAGTAAATGCTTACGCAAGCCAAGAAAATGCTAGCGCCCCTCTGCGCCCTGCCGATTGCGGCGGCGCTGGGGTGTTCGTCGCTCAGTTCGGCCAGCCATGCCGACGACCAGGGAAAGGATGGCAGCATGCTCGTAGTAAGAATCGCCGAGATAGAAGTGCACCCCGAATGGCTTGAGGCGTATCTTGCTGCAGCAAGCACGGTCGGATCGGAATCGGTCGCAAAGGAGCCTGGCGTCGTGTGCATCTTCCCAATGCAGAAGAAGGAGTCGCCGGCATCCATACGCATTGTCGAAATCTACCGCAGCGAAGAGGCGTACAAAGCGCACCTCGCCACGCCTCATTTCCGTGCGTACAAGGACGGAACTCCGCACATGATCAAGTCGCTCAAACTTGTTCCGATGCATCCGCTCGACGAACAGGGCATGAATGCCATCTTCAACAAGCAACACTGACACGAAATAGGAAAACACGATGAACGGGAACTTCACATTCCACAACCCCACGAGGCTCCACTTCGGCGAGAACGCAATGGATGCACTCAAGGACGAGCTTGCCGCGTTCGGCCCGACTGTCATGCTCACGTAAAGAGATGATTCCACAGCTTGTAAAGGCGACATTCAGGCTTGCCGGCGGCTACAAGCAGCTTACTTGCGATGAAGTCGCCGACATATTCCTGCAAAGCCTGTAGAAGGCCAAGCAGAATTCCGGGGGCTTACGAGCGCATAGCCCGATGGCATGACGGGGATGCGGTGGAACCCTGCCGGGAGTTCGCTCTCGCCGGTGAACGTTCCGAACACGTCGAACATCCTCACCCTTGAAAGCGCGGCAAGCTCCACAAGCACCCCTGCCCCACCCGTCGCATTAACCACATACGACGGCTTCGCAGATGCATCCACAGGCACGCACACCTCCGCCGAATGCACGGTCACGATGCGTTCCGCGTCACTCTCCCCCTCTATCCACGAATATCCACCCTCGGGATGATGGGGAACGAACCTTCCCTTCAGCAACGCCTCGCGATGCGCACGGGTAAATGCTATCCAGTGACGAACCACCTCTGCATGCGCAGACGGCAGCTTCGCCAAGGCCATTGAATACTGTATTGCGGAGAAGAGAGCGTTAAGAATCGGGAACGCAGCACCCTCTGGCGTTTCATCTCTGCTCCACACGAGCATGTCGGAGTGGACAGCGGTTTTTCCAGACGTGAGCCGCAGATCGCAGATGCGCTTGCGGTTGGCGCATGGATCAGCCGGACAGTCCGCAGCGCGCATCATGTTCCCGTACTGGAGAATCGCAGGGCCCATGTACGCCTGGCGGAATTCGACGAGGACATCTGGCTTTATGCGCTTCAGCCTCGCAAGCACGTCTTTCATAAGGCGGTTCACCGCCTCCGGCACAGACCGGCAGTCGCGTCCCGCATAGTTATCCTTGATCGCCGGATCGGTGCCGACAATCTTGAACTGGTCGATGAAATCCAGCTTTGCACCGTCAAACCCCCATTCGCCGACCACACGCTCATAGGTCTTGATCAGGTACTCGCGGACTTCCGGGAAGCGAGGGTCGAGGACGCCTACATGTCCAGGCGACTTCTCGCCATGCACATATAGGAGCTTGTTCTTGAAACGCGCCCACGCCTTCGATTCTTCACCCACATACGGAACAGACAGCCAGAGCATGTATTTAAGACCAGCCTTGTGCACCGCGTCAACATGCGCCTTGAAATCAGGGAAGCGGGACGCAACCGGCATCCAGTCGCCCGTTGCCGAGAAGAAAGAGGCGCTCTTCTCCTTGTACCATCCATCGTCGAGAATCATGATCTTCATGCCCAACGCAGCGGCAAGGCGAGCCTCTTTCTCCAGCTCCACCGCATGGACGTCCTGCAAGTAGGCGTACCAAGTTGAATAGAGGGGCTCATACGCCACCTCCGGGACATCTGCCGCGCGAAAGCCGTTCTGCTTCGCAATCCATTCGGAACAACTGCGCACCGTTTCGGCAAAGCCACGTCCGCTTCGGTCAAGCAGAATGGTCGCCGTGTACTCCTTCGACATCGCTGTAGGACACGAGAAAAACTCGCACCGCCCCACGATTTCACATGTGCGGTCATCTGCGTAAAGCCCGAACTTGAGGTTGTCGAAAGCCTCCGAACAGGCCAAGGCGACAGGCGAGACGCCCATGGAATTGTAGCCAACGGCAAGGGGCGCATTCACGGCCAGTTGGGATTCACACGTTGACCGGTCGTTCCACCAGAGCTGCGGCCAGAGATGCTGCCCGTCGTTCGTCAGGTAGTCCGCCGTCCAGACATTCTGAACCCCAATCCCCGGTACGCGCAGCTGCACGCCGAACGGCGGCGGCATTGCGTTCGTCGGTGAAGACAATGCGACCGTTACGGTTTCGCGTCCGCCGACATGGGCCGTCTTGACGGAATGCGTCCATCCTTTCCAGTTGTCA
>CACYCL010000036.1 GCA_902772905.1 uncultured bacterium
TCCCCGACGAGCAACGCGAGGAGCTTTGCGAAGCAAAGTCGCAAGAGGGTGCGAGGCATGACCCGCAACATGATCTACCACAACGACTTCGGATGGAGGCTTGAGGGATGAATGCGCTGTTTGTCTTTCTCGGCGGTGGAACCGGAAGCGTCCTGCGATACCTCGCGGGGCTGTGGATCGGCTCGGCGGCATTCCAATGGGCAACATTCGCCGTAAACGCCGTCGGCAGTTTTGCCATCGGGCTCTTCGGCGGCTGGGCGTCGCGTTTCGGCTGGGGCGAAGCATTGCGGCTGTCTTTGACCGTCGGATTGTGCGGAGGATTTACTACATTTTCAACATTCTCAAAGGAGTCGCTGGCGTTGATAGAGGGAGGTCGCTATAGCCTGTTCGTGCTCTATGTGGCAGGTAGCGTTGCGCTCGGCATCATCGCCGCAGCGCTTGGTTTTTGGATATCAAAATGATATGGATCGGCAAGAGGGAAAGATCTGGTTTAATAAAGTTGAGAAAATCATGACAGTGCGCAATATCAAACAATCGATAATTGACAGAAACCGCGAGTCAATGCGGCTTTTCGAGAAATGCATCAACACGAACGACATCAAACTCGGCAGAAAACTCATTTCTCCGACGGCCTCGTTCAAGACGCCGGTTTCACCTGAACCGCTAATGGGAGCAGAGGGATACCTGAGCGTCGTCACGATGATGCGCGCCAGCTTCCCGGACGTGCAATGGAAGCTCGAAGACATAGTCGCCGACGCAAACACCGTCGCGGTGCAATGGACATGCTCCGGGACTTTTACAGGCACACAGCCATTCGCAGGCGTCCAGCCAAACGGCCGCAGGTTCTCGACGACCGTGATGAACTTCTACTCGTTCGACTTGGGCGGCAAGATCTGCAAGGACGTCGCCGCTACCGGCATCGCAGGCATTCTGCAAGGCATCGGTGCGATTCCATGAAAGCGATACTCTACGCATTTCTGGCGGCGGTTTTCTACGCCGTCAGCATCCCGGTGTCAAAGGTGCTGCTGCAGAACGTCGGACCGACCACCATGGCCGCCCTTCTCTACCTTGGCGCGGGTATCGGCATTGCGGCGCTCTCGTTCCTGAATTTCCATGACCGCAAGGCGTCCGCGCCGCTGACGCGACGGGACATGCCGTTCGTAGTCGGCATGATCGTCCTTGATATCGCCGCGCCCGTCTTTCTCATGCTTGGCATCCGGTACGGCACATCAGCCAATGCGTCGCTGCTCGGCAACTTCGAGATAGTGGCCACGACAATGATTGCGCTTTTAGTTTTCAAGGAGGCTGTCTCGAAGCGGCTCTGGGGCGCGATTGCGCTCATCACGCTTGCAAGCATTCTGCTCTCGTTCGAGGGAGCGGACAGCTTCAGGTTCTCGCATGGTTCGCTGCTTGTCATAGCGGCGACGGTCTGCTGGGGCTTCGAGAACAATTGCACGCGCAACATCGCGTCTAAGAACACCTACGAAATCGTCGTCCTAAAAGGCGTGTTTTCCGGACTTGGCGCGCTTGCGATAGCCGTCGCCCGGCATGAGGCGATGCCAAGCCTTGCGCATGCCGCCGCCGCGCTTATGCTCGGCTTCGTGTCTTATGGACTCAGCATCTTCCTCTACGTCCGCGCACAGAACACGCTCGGTGCGGCGAAAACGAGTGCCTACTATGCCGTTGCACCGTTCGTGGGGGCGCTCCTTTCGTTCGTCTTGCTGAAGGAGGGGTTGTCGTGGATGTATCTAGCGGCGCTGGGAGTGATGGTCGAAGGTGTTACGCTTGTCGTTGTCGATACGCTCGTGCGGCACCACACCCATCCGCACCAACACACCTTCACGCATTTCCACGGCGGCTACATCCACACGTATACGATCACGCATACCCACGGACACGACCATTTCGGAGCGGACGGCACACACTCCCACAGGCATCCTTCCGCCGTACTTGAACGCGAACTTGTCAGCTAAAATCAAAACAAGGAAGCAATGATATGAACAAAAGAGAATTCTTCAA
>CACYCL010000037.1 GCA_902772905.1 uncultured bacterium
ACTACCGCGTTGCCGTCGTGTTTGCGAACGGCGAGCGTGGGATATTCGATTGCCGCCCGTATTTAAGCATGGGCTACTATAAGCCGCTGAACGACCCCGCCTTATTCAAGCGCGTTGGCGTCTCATACGGCTGGCTGAATTGGCCGGGCGACATTGACATCGGCGCGGACGATGTATGGACTGAGGCGGTGAGAAGTTAAAGTTGTTTGCGGTTCACTGGGGGCTTTTGCTATAATATGCGGCGTTGGAGGAAATTGCATGAGCATAGTGATAGATTTGCCGCTTGCGATGGCTCGGGAAGCGCGCGAGCATGCGACCGTTCTCAGCCAAGGATGTGGCGCATGAAAAGTATTGCTGTTTCGGTGTTGGCCGCTGCGTTGTGCGTAGTGGCCTGTATGGGCGAGGAAACTCATGCGGACGGTATAATAGCCCGCGTCTTGGAAAATGCCGCAAAGGTAAGGACGGCGGATCCGGATGCTGTGCCGATGGCGTTTTGGGATTTTGACGGCACTATCATCAAGGGCGATATCGCGAGCGGTTGGGACGACTACGGGAACATTCTGTACCGGGGAATGGCCGTCAGGACCATTGATGCGGGATTGAACAGCGTCTATCCGGCGGTTGGCGGAAGCGAGCAGTTTTTCGAGGTCGACTATCCGCACCTCCGTCTCGACATTGGCACGTGGCTTGCCTGGCCGTTTCGTGCGCAGATGTACTTCGGCAAGTCTGTGGATGAGGTGGAGTCGTTTTGTCGTGGCGAATGCGAAAAGGATTTTTGCAAATGGTATTTCTCTTCATCCGTGAAAATGCTTCGTGCACTGGAGGAGAACGGCGTGGAGAACTACGTCATATCGGCAAGTCCAGAAGTTTACGTGCGCGGCGCAGCTACTTCGCTTGGCTTGCCGGCGGAGAGGTTTCGCGGTGTCCGCGTCCGAACTTCCTGCGGACGTTTCACGACCGAGGCGATCTATCCTCTGACGGGCGGAGAGGGGAAGGTGGAGAACCTTCGCGACATCGTTCTCTCGCGCGGGCACGGCGTAGCCGTGGCAGCGTTCGGGAATAGCTATTCGACGGACGGCGACTTTATGCGTTACGTGGCGACCCAGACGGCGCTTCCGGGCGGAGCAAAGGGCACGGCGGTGATGATTAACGGGAAAAAGCCCTTGGCAGGATATGAGGAGCATTTCATCAAGGTCGCACAGCATGAGACGGTAGGCGGCATGCATCGGCAGACGGGCTCCTTCGGATGCGTATCCGTCGCCATGGGGGAGGATGGTGGCGTGCAGGTGACATCCAGCAACGGACTGGCCGAGTACGCGAAAGTGTCGTTCAGCCTGCCGGTCAAGGCGCATTGGCGCGTCTTGGCGCAGGAAGGCTCGGGCATGAACGTGACGAATGCATGGCGTTCTGTTGGCAATGGGCTGACGGTACCGTGGTACGTGTTGCTTAACGACGGGAAGAGAACGTATGGGTTCGGCGTGAAGGTACAGCCGCGTGCGATGTGCTCGTGGCGTGTCGAGCCGGAGAAGATTGTCCTTCTTCTTGACCTTAGAGCTGGCGGGCATCCGCTTGAACTGGGTAATCGTACTCTTAAGGCCTGTGAAGTGGTGCGGTGCGAGTCTAAGCCACGAGAAAGCGCGTTTGACACGGGACGCAGGCTGTGCAAGCTCATGTGTACGAGTCCGCGTTTGCCGAAAGGTCCGCTCATAGGCTTTAACGACTGGTACGCGGCATACGGAAGAAACACGGCCACAAACTTCCTTGCGGATGCCGCGTTCGTCGTGTCGCTCTGCAAGGGAGCGGCGGTTCAGCCTTATGTGGTGATGGACGACGGCTGGCAGAGGTTCTCTCCTCCGGAAGTTGAGCGGCTTACAGGGCGATTCGATTCCGGCTACGGGCCGTGGGAAGAGTCGTCGCGGGACTTTGGCATGGATATGAAGACCTTCTGCTCGAAGATTGCCGCGCTTGGCGCGAGGCCTGGGCTGTGGTATCGTCCGCTCTGCATGGAGGGCAATATGTGCGACCCGTCCGACCCAGATGTGCTCGCGCGCATACGAGAAGACATTCGGCGTTTCCGTGGGTGGGGCTTCAAGTTCGTGAAGGTAGATTACCTTACGTTTGACTGGTGCGGGCACTTCAAGGGCTTTGACGCCGACGGAAGGCTGATACGTGACGACCGCAGATGGAAGGATGCGACGCACACGACTGCGGAGACTATTGTAGGCCTATACCGCACGATACGCGATGCTGCAGGCGACGAAATGGTTGTGCTGGGCTGCAACGCCGTCAACCATCTGTGCGCAGGTCTGTTCGAGGCGTCTCGCGTCGGGCCGGACACGAGCGGCAAGAACTGGGAGGCGACAAAGCGCAACGGCGTGGGCGCTGTGGCGTTCAAGGGCCTGGAGAACGGCACGTTCTTCGCCGCAGACCCAGACTGCGCGGGACTCGCCTCGGAAGGGGCGATCCCGTGGGAGAAGAACAGGCAGTGGATAGACCTTCTGTCGCGAAGCGGAATGCCGCTCTTCATCTCCTGGCGGCGCACGCTTGCCGACGAAGAGGTTCGCAAGACACTTTCCGCTGCATTCCGCCGCGCTTCCGTGCCGCATGAGACGGCCGAGGCGCCGGACTGGATGAAGACGTCCGTCCCGCGCCGCTGGAAGACGTACGACGGACTGGTGGAGTATGAATGGTAGCCAAGCTGCGGCGTAATCGGTGAGTTTGCCTGGAGTGGACAAGTCAATGAGAAGAGTGTTCGACTTGTTCTTTTACGGCGTAGCCGCATTTGTGGTATAATACAAGGCATGACTGCTCAGAATATGAAATTCATTCGCATTACAGATACTACGCTCCGTGACGCGCACCAGTCGCTTTGGGCGACGCGCATGCGCACTGACGACATTCTGAAGATTGCCGAGGTAATTGACTCCGCCGGCTACTACTCGCTTGAGTGCTGGGGTGGGGCTACGTTCGACGTATGCATGCGATTCCTGCGCGAGAATCCATGGGAACGCCTCAGGCAGATAAAGAAAGTGTGCCGCAAGACACCGCTGCAGATGCTCCTTAGAGGGCAGAACATCCTGGGCTACAAGCACTATCCAGACGATGTGGTGGACAGGTTCGTTGCCCTTGCCTGCGAGAACGGCATGGACATATTCCGTGTATTCGACGCGCTTAACGATCCTCGTAACCTGGAGACGGCGATTGCCTCCGTGAAGAAGTACGGCGGGCATGCCCAGGGCACCATCTGCTACACTACTTCACCCGTACATACTGTCGCGGCGTACGTGAAGCTTGCGAAGGAGCAGGAGGCGATGGGCATAGACTCCCTCGCGATCAAGGACATGGCAGGCATACTCACACCCGGTGCAGCGCGTGAACTCGTGGCAGCGCTCCGCAAGGCCATGCCCAAGATGCCGATTCAGGTGCACTCGCACATGACGAGCGGCATGGCCGCAGCGATGTACATGGCCGCAGCAGAGGCTGGCGCGGGTTGCTTCGATTGCGCGATATCAACGCTCTCTTCATTCTCAAGCCAGCCGCCTGCCGAGTCAATCAAGACGATCCTGGAATCCGAGGGCTTTGAGACTGGTCTTGACGTGGCTGCGCTCACAAAGATAAACGCGTACTTCAAGGATCTGAAGGCGAAGCGCCAGCCGGCGTCGACTTCGAGGGTGGAGCCTGTGGACGCTGGCGTTCTCGTGCATGCGATACCCGGTGGCATGATATCCAATCTGCGCTCGCAGCTAGCCCAGCAGGATGCGCTGGACCGTCTTGACGAAGTGCTTGCGGAGCTGCCTAGGACGCGCGCCGACCTCGGCTATCCGCCGCTCGTTACGCCCACATCACAGATTGTCGGTGTGCAGAGCGTGCTAAACGTGCTTTCAGGAAAGCGCTATTCGATGGTTACGGACGAGACGCGACGTTACGCGGCTGGGTACTACGGTCGCACTCCCGCGCCGATTGACTTGAAGCTCAGGAAGAAGCTCGTTGGCAATCTGAAGCCAATTACGTGTCGCCCGGCCGATTTGCTTAAGCCTGGCCTTGTGGCCGCGGCGAACGAACTCCCGCCGGACACGATTCGCGCCGAAGAGGACATTCTATCGTACGCTCTCTTCCCGGAGGTCGCGCTTGGCTACTTCAAGTGGCGCAAGGAGGGTGGCACGATCCCTGCGGACGAGGAAGAGACAGCGAGGCAGAAAACGGAAATCGCAAAGCCAGCGGATGATGGCAAAAAGCCGTCCGCGCCGACTGCTCAAGGCTCAATCCCGAACGGAACGCCTGTTCTGGCCCCGCTCAACGGAACGTTCTATCGCAGCGATGCCCCCGGCAAGCCGCAGATGGCTGCAGATGGCGTGGTGGTGAAAGCTGGTGACGCGGTGTGTGTAGTCGAGGCGATGAAGCTATTCAATCCAATCAAGGCCACAGCCGCCGGGAAGATCACCTTCCTTGTTGAGCATGGCAAGCAGGTCGCAAAAGGGCAGGTTCTGGCGACGATCTCTTGACCGACGCCGTTAGGAACCTATTCTATAGTTGTGGAGGCTGGCGCGTGTGGGTAGGTCCGCGGCGATGGTGGAACACCGAGTCTCGTCCGGTGAACACCGGAACGCCGAGGTGGTATTTTATGGCCAGTGCGCGTATGACGAATATGAGCGCCACTCCTGCCGAGTGGCGCAGGTAGAGGCTTTCCACGCCTACGAACGGAAGAAGGAAGAAAAGCGCGCCGCCGGCGGCGCAGGCCAGCGCATACAGTTCCTTGCGGAAGATGAGCGGCACTTCGTTGATGCATATGTCGCGCAGGATGCCGCCGAAGACAGCCGTTATCACGCCTAGGACGATTGCGCACCACCACGATCCGTAGCCGTACATCACCGCCTTCTGTACGCCGATCATCATGAATATCGAGATTGAGATCGTGTCGAATATGAACCACGTTATCTGGCCGCTGATGAATCGTCTGCCGAACAGCCCGACGCCGATTACCGCAAGGCAGGATGTCACGATGTAGAAGGGGTCGGCCATCCAGAACGGCTCGATTCGCATAAGCAAGTCACGGAGCGTTCCGCCGCCGACAGCGGTGATGAAGCCGATCACACTTGCCCCGAACCAGTCGAAGCGCTTTGAACTGGCCAACCGAACGCCCGATACTGCGCCCGCAAACGTCCCGATGAATTCGAGCGCGCGAATGAATATGTCAACTTCGTCTGATATGTCTGGCATGATGTGTTCCGTTGCGGACTGTTTGCAGCATATTATACCAAAAGACGGCTCGGTGCGTGTATGCGGCGGAATGACAGGAGTTTTGATCTCTCCGCGAATGCCATCCACGTGGGCAAACTCGCACATGTACATTCTGCAAGGGTTTTGGTATAATACACAGCCAAATGGCACGTAAGGCTGTAGATCCGCGTCCCAGCTGGGACGAGTACTTCATGGAAATCGCGCATGTGGTCGCGAAGCGCTCGAATTGCATCAGGCGCTCCGTGGGTGCTGTCATCATGAAAGACAACCACATCCTTTCGGCGGGCTACAATGGAACGCCGAGGGGCGTGAGGAACTGCTTCGACGGGGGATGCCCGCGATGCGCAGGTCATGCTGAAAGCGGAACGCATCTCGAGGAGTGCCTTTGTACGCACGCTGAGCAGAACGCGATATGCCAGGCGGCGTGTTATGGGAACTCCATTGCTGGCGGAACGATATACGTTACGATTTCGCCGTGCGTTACGTGCGCGAAGCTTATAATAAACGCAGGTCTCGCCGAAGTTGTGTATGGGGGTGACTATGCGTTTCTCGACACGGTCAAGGCCATGTTCAAGGCCGCAGGCGTGAAGCACAGGAAATTTGGACAACCAACAAGGAAGGTAGGCAAAAGGAAATGAGAAAGAAAATCATCGCCGGGAACTGGAAGATGAACATCAAGCCATCGGAAACCGCCGCGCTCGTCAAGGGTGTCGCCGAGGCTACAAAGGACTTTGCGGGCAAAGTGGACATCGTGTGCTGCACGCCAGCGATTGACGTCCCTGCTGCTGTGGCGGCGGCTGCCGGAACTCAGGTGGAAGTCGGCGCCGAGAACTGCCACTGGAAGGAATCAGGAGCGTATACCGGCGAAATTTCGACCGGCATGCTGCTGGACGCCGGCGCAAAGTACGTGATCATCGGCCACAGCGAACGCCGCCAGTACTTCGGCGAGACTGACGAGACCGTCAACCTCCGCGCTCGCGCAGCCATCGCCGCAGGGCTCACGGCCATCGTCTGCGTCGGCGAGACGCTTGATGAGCGCGATGCCGGCAAACTCGAAGAGGTGATCGTTCGCCAGATGAACGTAGGTCTCAAGGACGTCACCGCAGCCGATTGCGCAAAGCTTGTAATCGCATACGAGCCGGTGTGGGCCATCGGAACTGGCCGCACGGCGACTCCAGACCAGGCGCAGGAAGTTCATGCGCTCATCCGCACGACTCTTGCGAAGCTCGTCGGAGCGGAGGCGGCTGATACGGTGCGCATACAGTACGGTGGATCGATGAAGCCTGGAAACGCGGCTGAGCTTCTGGCGAAGAAGGACATCGACGGCGGACTCATAGGCGGTGCGGCCCTCAAGGCGGCCGACTTTGCCGGGATCATCGCCGCTGCGGCGGTCTGAACAAGCAACGCGAAATGCAAAACGTAAAACAGGGGATGAAGAATCTATGAGTACAGAGTCCAAAGTCAGTTTTGCATTTTGCATTGGGAAGGTCGCATTCGCCGCCGCGCTTTGCGCGGCGGTGGGTGGCTGCTTCAACGAGCCGACGCCGGCGTACAAGACAGTTCCGGCGGAGGCTCGTGTGTATCTTAAGGAGATGTCGCTGGGCGATTTGAAGGGGCAGGCTGCGGTACTCAAGGCAGATGTAGTGGATTATCTGAACCTCGACCGCAACCAGCTTACGAATGTGGACGAGGTTGCGTCGCTATCGGGGCTCAAATGGCTGAGGCTTAATGACAACAGGCTTGCAAGTCTTCCTGACATCTCGAAGCTTTCTGCACTCCGGCGCATATACCTGAAGAACAACAGGTTCACATCTGTCCCGGAGCAGCTAAAGGATCTTCCTTCGCTCACCGACATCGAGCTTTCCGGCAACCCGATCAAGGAGGTGCCGGATTGGCTGGCGACGAAGAATGGACTCAAGAACCTTTCGTTCACACACACTCGCATAACGCGTCTGCCCGAGAATCTCAACGCATGGAAGACGCTCCATACGCTCCAGTTGGGCGAACTTGCCATGTCTGCGGCTGAAATGGCGCGCATCCGCAAGGCGCTCCCCGATGTTGCGATTGTATTTTGATTTAAGCCCTCTTCGTGGCGGTTTGCCGTCTGTGTAAGATGAGACGGGTTGATGAGCTTGCGCACGGGGGCATCGGACGCCTGTTGGTTAAGTATTCCTGGCCGGCGCTGATAGCGATGAGTCTCAATGCACTCTATGCTGTAGTCGACAGGCTGTATATAGGCCATGGCTGCGGTGAGGCGGCCATGGCTGGGCTTCAGCTGGCTATGCCGACCATGATGTTCTTCACGGCTTGCGGCGTTTTCATAGGCGTAGGGCATGCAACGCTCCTGTCGATTCGGCTGGGCGAGGGCAATCGTGTGGCGTGCGAGAAGATATTGGGCGAACTGATCGCCCTCAAGGTGCTGTTCTCGCTGGTGTTGCCTCCGCTTGTGTTCGCAAACGTCGATGCTGTTCTCGGCTGGTGCGGCGGTGCGAGCGTGAGTGCTGATGCAATGGCCTATGCGCGTGTATATCTGCGTACCGTCATTTTTTCTCAGGTGTTCTCACACATTGCGTTCGGGCTCTCCGCTGCAATGCGCTCGGAAGGGGACGCCGTGAGATCTATGCTCTGCATGGTTGTTGGCTTTGGGGCCAACCTTGTGCTTGACCCGCTGTTCATCTTCGGGATGCCGAAAGTGGAGCTATTCGGATGTTCGCTTGCGTTCCCTCGCATGGGTGTCGCTGGGGCGGCGTGGGCAACCAACATTGCAATGGTGCTGAGTTTCATTTTCGCATTCGTCCATTACTGGCGTGGACGTTCCGCCGTGCGTCTCAGGCTTCTTCGTTGCCGTGTATACGGCGACATACTGCGCAGGACTGCAGGACTTGGCTTTGCCCCGTTTTTTCAAAACTTATTGAGCGCGATGATAGGCGTGGCGTTGACGGCGGCATTTGCCGAGTGGGCTGGAGACCCTGCGTCCGCCACGCAGCAGATTGCGTCACTCGGCGTGTTCAACGCGATGCTCATACTGACGATCATGCCAATCATGGGCGTTCAACAGGGGCTTCAGCCGATCCTAGGATACAATTGGGGCGCACACAACTTTGCACGGGTGCGATGCGCTTTTGTGCTCGGCTTTTGGGTTACAACGGCGCTTTGCGTCCTGGCGTGCGTGGTGCAGTGCGTTCCACCGTTCCCTCGCATTCTGGCTCGCATATTTGTGTCGGGGGACAATCCCGAATTGCTTGAAAGAGCGGTGCACGACCTCGCAATCGGCAATTGTATGATATGGACGATATCCATCAACGTTGTCGCAACGACGTACTTCCAGTCGATAGGACGCCCGAAGATGGCGGTGCTTCTGTCAACGCTGCGGCAGGGCGTGATACTCCTGCCGTGTGTGTGGCTGCTGCCGCGCATCCTGCCAAACCCACTTCTTGCGATTTGGCTGGCTTTGCCGATTTCAGACGTCATTTGCCAACTGGCAACATTGCCGCCGGCCTTTCGTCACCTTCGCTTCCTGTCGCGGGCGTCTGCGTCTATTGCGCGGTGCAGGCTGCCCGCCCAAGCGAGAACGCTTTGAGGTTTATGTCGAGAAGCTTTGCCTTGGGGCCGGTAAGAAGTTGACGCAGTGCATCGCACCACAGTTCTTCCTTGAATGGACAGAAGGCCGAGAGGGAGCCTGCGATGACCATGTTCATGGTTCGCGCATTGCCAACTTGTTCTGTCGCAACCCTCATGGCGTCTACAAGCACCAGTTTCTTGAAGGCCTTTTTGAGTTTTCCATCGAGGTCGGTCACGTCAGCCTGCTGCCCCGACGATACGGTGACCGGCGTAAGGTATATGTCGTTTACGAACGCCGTGCCGCCTTTTGCAAGGATGCCGGCATTGCGCAGAGCCTCGAGTTTGTCGAAGCTGACGAGCACGTCGGCAGTACCTTCCTGTATGATAGGCGATGCGACGCTTTTGCCGAAGCGAACCTGCGACGTGACGCTGCCACCACGCTGGGCCATGCCGTGTATCTCCGATTTCTTTACGTCGTAGCCCGCTATGGCTGCGGTCTTGGCGAGAAGATCGGCGGTGAGTATTATTCCCTGCCCACCGACACCGACAAGCGAAACATTGACGGTCTTCACTCTTCGACCCTTTCGACAGTGATTTCGGGATCTATTTCCTGAAGCCCCGCCTCGATGCCCTGCTTGAGAGTCATCATTGCGAACGGGCAGCTTCCGCAGTGACCGACGAGTTTAAGATACACGACCTTGCCGTCGATTTTGACAAGTTCCAAGTCGCCGCCGTCGGCCTGAAGTCCGGCGCGGAGAGTCTCCAGCTTTGCCTTGATTTGCTCTTCCATTTTAACCACCTCACCAATATCAGTGTTTGATTTACATGTAGGCGTATATTATACCACACTTTTGCAGATCATGTCGTAACCAGTCCGCATCGTGCACACACCGAGAACGTTCATGTCTTCTACGCTTTAGTGCGTGACATGGGCAGTGCCATGCTGGATTACATTCCCTGTAACATCAAAGATGTGCGCCGCCGCTGAAATGTAATAATCAAGGTGCTTTTCACGCATACTATGCCTTGGCACGGTGTATGCTTTATTGTCCCCGATATGAAACGCACGGACATCAAGAAGATTATAATCATCGGCTCTGGGCCGATTGTTATCGGGCAGGGCTGCGAGTTCGACTACTCGGGCTGCCAGGCAGTGAAAGCGCTCCGCAAAGAGGGTTACGAGGTTGTTCTCGTCAACTCCAATCCGGCGACGGTGATGACAGACCCGGAGATGGCGGAGGCAACATATATCGAGCCTCTGACGGTCGATTCCGTCGCGGCAATTATCCGAAAGGAAAAGCCCGACGCTCTTCTCCCCACGCTCGGCGGACAGACCGCGCTCAACCTAGCGATGGAGCTGAAACGCTCTGGTGTGCTCGCGGAATGCGGCGTGGAGATGATCGGGGCGGATGCGGACGCGATCGCCCGCGCTGAAGACCGCAATCTCTTCAAGGCGGCAATGGCGAATCTCGGACTCGACATGCCGAAATCTGGAAGCGCCCACTCGCTCGAAGAGGCCGAGGCAATCGCCGCTCAGATTGGCACTTGGCCGCTAATCATTCGCCCCGGCTTCACCCTCGGCGGAACTGGCGGAGGCATCGCGCACGACGCGAATGAGTTCGCCGTCATCGTACAGCGTGGACTTGAGGCTTCGCTCAATCACGAAGTGCTTGTCGAGGAGTCGCTTATAGGCTGGAAGGAATTCGAGATGGAGGTCATGCGCGACAGGGTGGGAAACGCCGTAATCGTTTGTTCCATCGAGAACATGGACCCCATGGGCGTACATACGGGAGACTCCATAACCGTTGCGCCGATACAGACCCTGACAGACCGCGAATACCAGGCGATGCGCGACGACTCTATCCGTGTACTGGAGGCAATCGGAATCGCAACGGGAGGCTCAAACGTCCAGTGGGCTGTCAACCCGAATACGGGGCGGCGCATCATAATTGAGATGAATCCGCGCGTCTCTCGTTCGTCTGCACTCGCATCGAAGGCGACGGGCTTCCCAATCGCGAAAATCGCCGCGCTTCTTGCCGTTGGCTATACGCTTGACGAGCTGAAGAACGACATAACGGAGGTGACGCCCGCCTGTTTCGAACCAGCGCTGGACTATGTAGTCGTCAAAGTGCCGCGCTTCACGTTTGAGAAGTTTCCCGGAGCGGACACAAGACTCGGTACGCAGATGAAGTCCATAGGTGAGGCCATGGCCATCGGGCGCACTTTCAAGCAGGCGTACCTGAAGGCCGTGCGTTCGCTTGAGGCTCCGCTCGCCGGGCACAACGTCGCGAGCTTCGACCCGTGGTTCAGGGCTCAGCTGAACGAGATTGAGGCATTCAGGGAATTTTTGGAGAGCCAGAAGAATATTTTGACAGGATTTACAACATTAACAGGATTGAAGGGTGCGGAAGATCCTAGTAATCCTGTTAATCCTGTCAAAAACAACAACGAGGCTGCCGCTAACCTCCGCCAGGCTAAGGCGTTTGGGTTCAGCGACCGCGAAATCGCCGAGGCGATCGGCGCCGACGAAGATGAGGTGCGCACACGGCGTCTCGCATTCGGCATCAGGCCCGAATTCGGAGAAGTCGACACCTGCGCCGGCGAATTCGCGGCAAAGACGCCGTACTACTATTCGTATTATTCGTTAGCCGCAAAGAACACAGAGAATGTAAAGGCACAGAGAGATGTTTTTACAGGATCAACAGGATTGAAAAGCAAAAGTAATCCTGTAAATCCTGTCGAGAACATAGTGAAACGCAAGATCATGATTATTGGCGGTGGTTCGAACCGCATCGGGCAGGGCATAGAATTTGACTGGTGCTGCTGTCATGCGGCGTTTGCGCTCCGCAATATGGGCATCGAAGTGGTGATGGTTAATTCCAACCCCGAAACCGTCTCCACAGACTACGACACCTCCGACCGCCTCTATTTTGAGCCTCTGACGTTTGAGGACGTCATGGAAATCTACGAGCGCGAGAAATGCGACGGCGCAATAGTGCAGTTTGGCGGGCAGACGCCCCTCAATCTGGCGGAGCGTCTGGCGGAAGCCGGTGTGAACATCCTTGGCACGTCGCCTCGTGACATTGCACTCGCCGAAGATCGAGACTACTTTCGCAGGCTTGTGGAGGAAGTTGGCGTGAGGCAGCCGCCAAGCGGCGTTGCGCACACAGTAGGGGACGCTATTGGAATCGCTTCAGAAATAGGCTATCCTGTTCTTGTGCGTCCCTCGTTCGTCCTGGGCGGACGTGGCATGGCGATTGTCTACTGCGAAGATCACCTCAGGGAATATGTCGAAGAGGCCGTCCGCATTTCGGAAGGCCGCCCGATTCTCATCGACAAGTTCCTTGCAAACGCGACGGAGCTTGACGTCGATTGCGTTTCAGACGGTGAAGCCACGATCGTTGGCGCAATTCTGGAGCACATCGAAGCGGCAGGATGCCATTCGGGGGACGCGGCGGCTATAACGCCTCCAGTCTCGCTGTCCGACGAAACAATCACTGAGGTGAAGCGCATAGCACTCAAGTTCGCGGAACGCTTGCACGTCTGCGGACTCATGAACATCCAGCTTGCGGTCAAGGACGGAGCTGTGTGGATGATCGAAGTAAACCCGCGCGCTTCGCGCACGGTGCCGTTCGTATCCAAGGCTGTCGGTTGGTCGCTTGCTGGCGCAGCGGCACGGTGCATGGTGGGGGAGAGGTTGAAGGACATCGGACTTCGGGCCTCAAACTTCCAGCAACACCAGAAGTCTGACGCTCTAAGTTCGAAGTTTCCTCGCTATTACTGCGCTAAGGAGGCCGTCTTCCCGTTCGTTAAGTTTTCAGGAGCCGATATCACGCTCACGCCGGAGATGAAATCAACGGGCGAAGTTATGTCATTCGGGCACTCCGCTGCCACGGCCTACTACAAGAGCCAGATTGCGGCGGGGAGCCCACTGCCGCTCAAAGGCGGAATCATTCTCTCCGTCCGAGACGAAGACAAGAATAAGGTTGTCGTGCTTGCAAAGAAACTGTACGCGATGGGCTACGAGGTATGGGCGACACGCGGCACTTCCACGGTGCTCTGGAGCGCTGGTGTCGAGTCGAACGCACTTTACAGAATCCCACTTGGATCGCCCAATGCAATCGACCTCATAAGACGCGGCAAGGCAAAATGGATAGTCAACACGCGTGAAGACGGAGAGTCTGCCGCGCACGACAGCGCAAGGATCCGTTCCGCCGCCGTCGCAGCTGGAGTGCCAGTCACTACGACGCTGGCCGGCTTTGCCGAGGCCATCAAAGGCATAGAGGCTGTGCGGTCAGATGAGACGTCTCTCGCGCCGCGCTCGATACAGGAGTGGGCGTACTAGACAGGCCTGATTCCATGGCTTCTCCAAGGACTTGGCAATGTCTTCAAAGTTGTGGTGCCTACCCTTCGAGCGGAAAGTGTCTTTGTCACTGGCATGGTCGTGTCGGCGTGGGGCATGGCTTGTCTTTCTTCCTTGTTGAACCCCATGGCCTTCCTCTCTAAAGATGATTCGGCAGACTGGGAGGCGATGAATGACTGACGCACTGCTTCTCGGCACGTGCGCCGTGCTATTGCTTGCATCTGGGAACAGAAGCCTGGTGTTACCAAAAGCGGCGCCTGGTAGAAGTTCAAGGAGCGTGGTGTTCGGCGTGGCGGTTAGGCTGGCCAGGCCGCGCCGAGCGCATCGGCTATGGCGGCAAGGCAGTTCGCCTCGTCGTCTGTTGCGACCTCGTCCTCTGCAATGACGTCGCGAAGCGCCATCAGAAGCTCGTGCTTGGCCGGCGAAAAGAGCGAGCGGAGCGCGTCCAGGGCGTCCGCGAACTCTCTGGCCCCTTCGCATGGCCGTGCCGACGCCGGGAACGTCTTGAACATCTGCACAAGCCTCTTTTGCGCAAGCGCATACGCCGCCGCAGGATGCGCGCCGTAGGCCGCAACCGTTGCAACGACTGCCGCAGCCTCGTCTGACAGCAGCTCCGCCCTGCGAAATGGACGCGGCGGGCTGCGGCGGAGGCGTCGCCGCGCCGCGCACCACACGACTAGGTCGAACGTGCTCAGCTCGCCCTTATCCCGCGCAACAGAGTCTACCTTTGCCGACCATGCGGCTGCCACCGCCTCGCTGCCCCATGTCTGTATCGTCGAGATGGCGCGGTTAGCTATGAGGCGCTTTGCCGCGACTGGCATTGGTCCCTTCCACTCCGCGATCGGTTCGCCTCTCAGAAGCGCACAGAGTATCGCGCCGGATTTCCCTACGTTCGTCAGTTGGTTGTTCAGTGCGTCAGGCAGGACAATGGATTGCGGCGACAGGACGCGTGTAACGCTCTGCCTGCGCTGGTAGCGTTCGTAGTTCTCGGCGATCCGGGCCTGCCGGTCGGCGTTGAGCTTCTTCAGCCGTTCCGAGAACTTGGCGTCGTTCGCGGAGAGAGGAAAGCGCGAAAGACGTGCGACGCGTCGCGCCACCGAAGGATGTGTGCCGCTCTCGACCCATGACTCCTCGACGAAGAACATGTGGCATACATTCGCCGCGAATGCCTCGCGCCATCTCCAGCGAAACCCCTTGAGAAGACGCGTGAAGCGGAGAGCGTCGGCGAGTCCCTCCGGATTGCGCGTGAACTGAACCGCCGCGGCGTCGGCGAGAAACTCGCGCTCGCGCGACACCGCGCGCTGGAGGATGCGAGCGAAGAACACGCCGACCAGACCGAGAACCCACAGTGCGCACCCAGTTATAATGTATACGCCGACCAGAAGGATCGCCGGTCCACATCCAGGCACACCGCCGCCTCTGCCGCCGCCACCGCCGCCGCCGCGCCAACCCCAGCCAGAGCTGGCATCGTCTTCGTCCTGCCTGAACAGCTTCGCGATCAGCTTGCGGACTGGCCAGAGCATTCCCCTGCCAAGACCGGCGATTCCGCCGAGACCCTCCACGAGCGCGACAAGATGCGTGTTGAGGCGCATGTCGCCGTTTAGGATGTGCCCGAACTCGTGCGCAACGACGCCCTGCAGTTCGTCGCGGACGAGGTACTTGAGCGCCCCTGCGGACACGCATACCGCGCTGTCGCCCTCTCCGCGCCCCGCAGCAAAGGCATTCACGCCATCGTCGGCTTCGAGAACCCAGACGGACGGCATGTCGACGCCGGAGGCTATCGACATCTCCTCCACGACGTTGACAAGCGTCTGGTCTTCGATGTGCCGCGCCTTCCGCGCGCCGACGAGGCGCATGACCGCCGCGCCGGAGCCAATCCTGCAGTACGACCAGAGGCCAGAGAAAAGCACGACGACGAATCCGAGCAGATACGCCGCGGGATTTACAGTCGGGTGCAGCTCCATGAACCTCGCGTAGCCCAGCAGTCTGCCGCCGTCCTTCAGCACGATGCAGGCGCCCCACGCGGCGACCGTGAAGACGAAGCCCGTCGCCGCGACGACGAACGTCGCGAACAGCAACGCCACGGACGTGAGCCAAATCGACTTCCTCCGCGCCGCCTCCTGCTGCGCGTAGAAGTCCATATCAGAACTTCACCTGCGGCGCCGAGCGCTCCGCATCGCTCTGAGTCGCCTCGAGCAGAGACGCCTCAGGGAAGTTGAAGACGCCCGCGACGACCGACGACGGGAACACCTCTCGCCTGGTGTTGTAGGCGGTAACTTCGTCGTTGTAGTGCTGTCGCGCGAACGCTATGCGGTTCTCTGTCGACGCAAGCTCCTCCGAGACGCGGCTCATCTGGGCGTCCGCCTTGAGCTCGGGATATTTCTCGACGACCGCCATGAGCCGCGCAAGCACGCCCGCGAGCCCGGCTTCCGCGGCGGAAAAGGCACACGTCGCCCCTGCGTCTCCGGGAGCCTTTGAGAGGGCGGCGGCGGCTCCGGCGGCCTGATTGCGCGCGCGAGTCACGGCCTCCAGCGTCTCTCGCTCGTGCTTGAGATAGCCCTTGGCTGTCTCGACGAGATTCGGGATGAGGTCATAGCGACGCTTCAACTGAACGTCTATCTGGGAATAGGCGTTCTTGTATCTGTTCCGAAGCACGACGAGGCCGTTGTAAATCGCAACCGCCCACAGCGCGGACAACACCGCCAGCGCCAGCACGGCGCACAGAACAGAAGTCAACACAATCATTGGCACACCTCCTGATGCCACGTATTATACCATCCCGTCCGCTACCCGTCAATCGCCGCTACACGGCATACGTCGCAGCGCAGATGAAATGCTTCAGCCGAAATATGGTATAATACGCCACATGAGGAAATCTACTGTCGAACGAGACACTAAGGAAACGAAGATCCGCCTTGAGCTTAACCTTGACGGAAGCGGCGAGGGCACGGTCGAGACCGGCATCGGGTTCTTTGACCACATGCTTGAGCTTCTCAAGAAGCATGCGCTTGTTGATCTGACGGTCAAGGCCGATGGCGACCTTGACGTAGACTACCATCATACGGTTGAGGACGTCGGGCTTGTGTTTGGCAAGGCGCTCAACGAGGCCCTTGGCGACCGTCGCGGACTGACGCGCTACGGCTTCGCATCCATACCGATGGACGAGGCTCTGTGTGAGACATCGCTTGACCTTGGAGGCCGTCCGTTTCTTGTCATGCAGTGCGCCATGAAGCACATGTTCGTGAAGGACTTCGAGGTAAAGCTAGTAGAGGAGTTTTTCAGGGCGGTGTCGGTAGAGGCGCGTGCGAACATACATCTCAGGCAGGTCTACGGCGACGAAGCCCATCATGTGTGCGAGGGGCTTTTCAAGAGCTTTGCCCGTGCGCTGCGCACGGCAAAGGCGATTGATCCGCTTGAAACGGGCATACCATCGTCAAAAGGAGTTATATAAATGAATCGTAGGGAATTTCTCGTGGGGGCTGCGGCGATGAGCGTGGCAGCCGGAGCAGAGTCGTCGGAGTGCTGCGGTGGGGCGTGTGTTACGCCCAAGTGCGGACGCATTCTCTTCGGCGCGTGCCGTTCGAAAGTTGAAGAGGTTTCGATAATGCGCGATCTCGGCTATGACTTCTGGGAATGGAGTGCCGGGTCCGCGTTTGATCCGTCAAAGGATGACTCGTGGTGGCAGGCACAGAAGGGTGAGATTGCGAAACGACCTCTTCCTTTGCGCAGCTGCAATGGCTTTTTGCCTGGAAAGTTCCGCCTGACTGGGCCGAATGCTGACCATGCGCCTGCGCTCGACTATGCGGAGACTGTGTTGCGCCGTGCCGACGAGATAGGCGTGAAGACCGTAGTGTTCGGATCTGGCGGCGCCAGGAACGTGCCAGGCGATTTCACTGGCCCGCGCGAGGGTGTTCCGAATGTCGAGAAGGGAGCGCGCCAGTACGCTGACTTCTGCCGTGCTCTTGTGAAGCGCGTTGCAGACCTGAAGACGACGCAGGTTGTGATCGAACCGCTCAGGCCCAACGAATCGAACATCATAAACTTCGTGTTTCAGGGTCTTGCGATCTGTCGCGACATCGCATCGCCGCGCCTTGCGCAGCTCGCCGACATATTCCACATGATGATGGGAGGCGACGACCCTGCTGCCATCGTAGTGGCTGGAAAGCTTCTGAAGCATGTACACATCGCAGACTATGAGACGCGGAAGTATCCGGGATTCGACCCTAAGGAAACGGAAAGGCTCAGGCCGTTTTTCGATGCGCTAAAGCTAATTGGGTATACGGGTGGCGTCAGCTGCGAGTGCGGCTGGGGCGACAAGGGAGATTTTGAAAAGAATGCCAAAACGGCAATAGAGACAATGAAAGGACTCATCTGATGGAAAAGGTAGATCGTCGTGAATTCTGCAAGGGCGCAGCTGGACTCGCCGGCATTGTGGCCGCTGGCTACGGTCCGTCTTTGTACGCTGCGGGGGCTAACGAGCGTGTGCGCGTGGCGTGCGTCGGGTACTCCGACCGTTTTCGCCAGACTCTCCTGCCGTGCTTCCTGCACCACAACAAGGAGCTGAACTTCGACCTTGTGGCGGTTGCCGATCTCTGGAAGAAGCGTCTTTTCGAGGATGCGAAGCCAGGCATTGAAAAAGCCGTCGGACACGAAGTTGAGACGTTTGGCAGCGATGTCGCGCTCTACGAGGCGAAACAGCGCCTCGACCTCGACGCCGTCATAATATCCACGGCGGACTTCCAGCACGCGCAACATGCCGTCCATGCAGTTGAGGCAGGTTGCGACGCATACTGCGAGAAGCCTATTGCGGAGGACATGTACTCCGCCAATATGCTGCTCGATGCGGTGAACGCAAAGCGAGCCCTCGGCGCGATGAAGCCAGGCGCAGTCCTTCAGATCGGTTCGCAGCGTCGCTCCGGCAAGAAGTACATGGCGGCTCGCGACTACATCAACTCTGGCAAGTTCGGTGACATCAGCTATGTGCATCTCACGTGGAACGTCAACCAGCCGCGACGCTGGAGACGCGACGAGAAGCTCATAGCGTCGCTCAAAAGAGAGGATGTGGACTGGAACATGTGGCTTCTCGACCGCGATCCGGACGAGAACCAGTTCGACCCGCGCAAGTACCTTGAGTTCCGTCTGTTCTGGCCGTTCTCGTCAGGCATCCCCGGGCAGTGGATGTGCCACCAGATCGACACGGTTGCGTGGTTCATGGGGCAGCCGTACCCGAAGAGCGCGGTGTCGTCCGGCGGGCTGTACCAGTGGACAGACGGGCGCCAGAGCTACGACACGTTCACAACGCTCATGGAATACGGCGAGTCTGGCGTTAAAGGCAAGGGATTCCAGGTCATGTTCCAGTCGCACCAGACGAACTGCGCCGGTGGCACCGATCCCAACAGGGAGTCGCCAGTCGAGAAGTACTTTGGCCCGAACGGATGCATAGACCTTGGGTCGGGATGCGTGACGAACGAAGGCGTGGAGCGCGCAACGCCCACGAGCGAGAAACTCCCCGCACCCGAAGAGGTTGTTGTTACGTCGGCAAACACAGGCGGCGACAGGCTCACTTCGGCGCACATGCGCAACTGGATGGAGTGCGTGCGCGAGCGCAAGAACCCGAACGCGCCAGTCGAGGCTGGCTACAGCCATGCCATCGCGCTTATCATGTCGAACGCTGCGCTTCGCACCGGAATGCGTGCATCGTTCGACCAAGAGAAGCGCCAGGTGATTGCCGGTGGCAGGGTTTGGACGGGCTACAAGTCAACCGCCGACAGTTGGGTATCCAGATTGTTCTAAGGTTGCTATGGTAATACTTCCGGCGATTGACTTGAAGGATGGCAAATGCGTACGCCTCAGGCAGGGGCGTGCCGAAGATGCAACCGTCTATGGCGACGATCCCGCCGCGCAGGCGCGAGACTGGCGCGACCAGGGTGGCCGCGAACTGCACGTTGTGGACCTTGACGGTGCATTTGCGGGCGAACCCAGGCACGCCGAGGTGATTGCACGCATAATTGACGCATTCGGCGGCCCGGTTGAGGTTGGCGGTGGGATTCGCACGCCGGAGGCGCTTGCGGCGGTCATCGAGGCTGGCGCGGCGCGGGCGATAATCGGAAGTGCCGCGTTGGACGATCCCGAATTCCTTTCCGCAGCTGTCGAGCTGTACGGCGACAAGATAGCGGTTGGCATAGACGCGCGAAACGGGTTTGTGCAGACGAAGGGCTGGGTTGAGACTACAACCGTAACGGCCACCGATCTGGCGACTGCCGTTGCCAAGGTTGGCGTGAAGACGATAATATACACCGACACTGCCACCGACGGAATGCTCGGCGGACCGAACCTCACCCAGATGGCCGCTATTTGCGATGCCGCGCCGACGTGCGAGATAACTGCATCCGGCGGTGTCAGTTCGCCGTACGACATAGAGAACCTCAAGGCTCTTGAGCGTTCAAACCTTCGCGCGGCAATAGTAGGGAAAGCCCTCTATGACGGTCGCACGACTTTGCGTGATATGAACGTAGCCGCGCTTTAGGTGGCATGCTAGAAGTCTGGGGTTGGCGCGGGGCTGCCGACTGAGACTGTGCGAAAATAGTGAACCCCCGGCATGTGCCGATTTGGTATAATACGTGCATGATTTACTATCTTGCAAACTACCTGACTCCATACTGGGGGCCATTCCGACTGCTTCAGTCTCACGCGTTGCTGCTTGCTGGCGGCACGTTCACCGCCGCGTTTCTCACCTGGTTGCTTCTGCCGCGGCTTTGGGATAGGCTCCCGCGTGACCGGGGCAAGGCGATATGCAGCGACATCGGTGGCATGAAGTCGGTCGGCAAGCCTACGGGTGCTGGCTTTTGGGTGTCGCTTGTGGCGTTGCCAGTGATTATTCTGTTCGCTCCTCTGAAGATGTGGGACCTCGCTGCAGTTGGCGCCTTGTACGTGGCCATGCTCTTTGGGTATCTTGACGACAGGGCGGTGGCACCTTGGGGCGAGTTGAAGAAGGGACTTCTTGACGCGGTCGTTTCGATTGCCATAGCCGTGTTCATATTCCTTGGACACCACGAGACCATCAACGGCGAGCCGGTGATGCTTGTCTGGCTACCGTTCGTGAAGGGCTCCGTAATGATGAATGGCGTTGGCGTGTGGTGCGTGCATGCCTGGGTTTACGTTCTGGTTGCGGCGTTTGTGCTTTGGTTCACGATGAATGCCACCAACTGCTCCGATGGCGTGGACGGGCTGGCCGGCACTTTGACCGTCATAGCGCTTGCGATGCTTGCTGTCGTGCTGTACGTTGTGGTTGGCTATCGTCCCGTCGCGCACTACTTTCTCATCCCAGTCTATGCCGAGGCCGCACGTTGGGCCATAGTCGTAATGACGGTGGCGGGCGCTTTTGCCGCGTATCTCTGGTACAACGCCGAGCCGTCGAAGATTCTCATGGGCGACGCCGGAAGCCGTTACCTCGGCATACTCGTCGCCACCGCCTCGTTGATGACGGGCAATCCGCTCATCGTGCTGGCGCTCGCTCCCATCGTGCTTGTCAACGGCGGCGGCGGGCTTGGCAAGCTCGTGCTTCTGCGTGTCGCAAAGCGCATTGGCTTTGAGATCGAGGAGGGCAGCATCATCCGCAGGATACGCTTCCCTTTGCATGACCACTGCAAGAAGAACCTCAAGTGGTCCAACGCGCAGGTGCTCATGCGCTTCGTCCTGCTCCAGCTAGTCGTAATGCCGATACTGCTGCTTGTGCTGCTGAAGGTGCGCTGATGTGCTGATGTGTCGTAGGCAAGTGGATGTAAGTTGTCATGAACACCGAAATTACCATAGAGGAACTGAAGGAGGAGATTCGCGCTGGCGCGCGTGCAATACTGCAGGTGCGCCATGCCGAACGCCCGAAGATGGATCCCGATGATCAAACGTTCGGTGATGCGCTGCATCTCACGCGCGAGGGAAAGCGAACGGCGAAGCTCCTTGGCGAGTCGCTGGCGGAGTTTGCGGACGATGTTGGCTTTGCTTCTAGTCCGCTTACGCGCACGCGGGAGACGGCAGCATGCATTGCCGAAGGCATGGGAATCAATGGCGTGACGATCATTGTCGATGAACAGCTCGGAAACAAGTCGTTCTTCTATGATAATCCGCTGCAGGTGCTGCAGGTGTTCAAGGAGAAGGAGTTCTTCAAGGCATGCTTCGAGTACTTCAAGGTCGGGCGGCTGCCAGGATTCCGTGAAATACACGGCGCCGCCGATGCGTGCGAGCGCTGGCTAGACGAACACGCGGTCGGGCACAGGCTGTTTGTTGCCGTTACGCATGACTGCTACATAACGGCGTTTCTGAATGCGCGCGGAGCCTACGGACCAGGTTCGCGCAAGGACTGGGTCAGGTTTCTTGACGGCGGAGTGACGCTGATCTATCCAGATGGCTCGCGGCGGTACGCGCTTGTGCGCACAGGCCTTTCTCACGGAATCTGCGGCGTAAGGCCGACGAAGGGCGTCGTTTTCGACTTCGGCGGTGTGATGACCACTACGACAATGCCGTCGCGCGTAAGGAAAGTGACAGACGAGTTAGGCATAGAATGGGCTGATCTTGAGAGAGGATTCGCACGGTACAGGCGGCTGATGGACGGCGGGTTCATCACTGTTGACGACCTGTACTCGCTTATCTGGGCCGATGCAGACATCGATCTGCCTAGGGACGTGCGCGAGAAGATACTTGATGAGGACTATGCCAGCTTCATGGAGGGATACCGCAACCTCAGGACTCTCGAATGGATGCGCACTCTCAAGGCGGAAGGGTTCAAGATCGGCATATTGACGAACATGCCGCCATCGATGGCACCGCGCTTCCGCAAGGTGTTTGCCGACTTCATTGAACTTGCCGATGCCATGGTCATATCCGGCGAGGAGCGTATGTTCAAGCCTCAGCGCCGCATCTACGATCTGCTGCGCGAAAGAATCGCGCTTGAGCCAGACGAGCTGTGCTTCATAGACGATGTCGAGATGAATTGCGAGGGAGCGCGGCGCAGCGGCTGGCACGCGGTCAGGTTCATCGACAACGATCAGGTGGAGCGCGACTTTAGGGAACGCTTCGGCTGATGTACAATTTGCTCACAGTAGCGCGGCAAGTAGCCGCGCTTTTCGTGCTCATGGGGTTTGGCGCGGTGCTTCGACGCATGCGCCTTGTCGGCGATGCGACGATAGACGGGTTCGTGAACGTGCTCATTCTCGTCGTTACGCCGTGCGTGATAATTGACGTGTTCCAGCGTCCCTTCGACGATTCTGCCTTGGCGTCGCTGGGGATGGCGTTTCTTGTCGCTGTATTGGTGCATGTCGCGGCCATTCTGCTCGCAAAGCTATGTATTCGTCACAGTGACGAGAACGTGAGGCGTCCGCTTTTGCTCGCGGCGGTGTTCTCGAACGCCGGGTTCATGGGCATTCCGCTTGAGCAGGCGATTCTCGGGGACGTCGGAGTGTTCTTCGGGGTGGTTTACGTAGTCGTCTTCAACCTCTTCATCTGGAGCTGGGGTGTCAAGGAGATGAAGGCGGGCGAATGTCGCAGCAGTGGAGACTTGTGCAAGATGCTGCTGAATCCAGGTACGGTCGGCATTGCGATTGGCCTGCCGCTCTTTCTACTGTCCGCACATCTGCCGTCGTTTGTGTCCATTCCTGTTCACCAAATGGCCAATATGAACACGCCGCTTGCGATGGTAGTTATAGGCTATGGGCTGGCAGGCGCGAAACTGGGCGCGGTTCTGCGGAGCCCAGCTGTCTACATAGCGTCGTTCGTTCGTCTTCTGGCGTGTCCGCTTCTGCTGATTGCCGCTTTCTATCCGTTTCGCGCATACTTGGATCGTGACATGATGCTGGCGCTCACGGTTGCGGCCTCGGCGCCGGTGGCGGCCATGGTGTCGATGTTCGCGTCGAAGTTTCGCCGCGATGTCGATACAGGCGTTGCCGTAATTAGCGGCACGACACTGCTGAGCATACTGACCATGCCTGTCGTGATTGCCATCGCGATGGAAGTTCTCTGAGTGCGCATTTGATACTTGAACCTTTTTGCGCCGATCCGCTACAACTATAGTAGAGAGGCGTATAAAAGCATAGCAACAACCTGTGGACATAATACGGGAGATTCGTGAAGACCGAGAAATCGGCGCGGCACGGCTTGAGGCCGAGTACCGCAGTCGTCTAATGGCCTATGCCCTGAGCGTCTGCGACGACAGGGATGAGGCTGAATCTGCAGTTACCCATGCTTTTGCCGAGGCGTTGAACAGGATAGAGACGCTGAAAAACCCTAAGGCGTTCTTCGGGTGGCTCTGCGGAATAGTAAAGAACCAGCACAATATGTCGGTTCGCCGCAAAGAACACGAGCGCGTTGCATACACCGATGAACTTCCTGAACAGACAGTGGACGGTAACAGGCAGATTGCGGCGGAGATTGATTCGTCGCTGCTTCATGACGCCATAGCCGATCTGCCACGTGACCTTCGTGAATCTCTCATGCTGCGGTACTTCATGGATTTGCCATTGTCCACAATCGCGAAGTTGCTTTCGCTGCCCGTCGGCACGGTGAAGAGCCGTCTGCACTATGCGCGTGTGACGCTCGGAATGCGCCTTGGCGCGACAGTCAAGAAACCAGCAGTGGCGTTGATAGCCGCCGCGTTGCTGCTTTTTGGTGCGATTGCATCGGTCATTGTGCTAGGCGGTGCGGCGGTCGATGTGAATAGTGGCGAGGCAGTTGCTGCGGATGTGGGCGGTGGCGAGCGAAATGCAAACTACGGCAACGACATTTTATCTGGTGCAGCGCCGGATGCGCCGTCTGTCATTTCGACGGATTCAGCTAGGCATGCGGTTTTCACAAAGAAGGAGAAAACAACCATGAAGAGCACAATTGGCGGATTGTTCCGCTCGACGATTAAGGGAGTTATGGCGGTCGCTGCGGGCGTAATGGCCATCAGCAGCGCCAATGCCGAAGATCCGTATATATCAACGGCAGGTAACCACGGCAATGCAGGTGAGCGGCATTTCATCGACACGGCGTGGACGATAACGCCGCAGACCCGCGTGGAACTCGACTATGCGTTGCTTGAGGACTGGAATGAATCGTGGAAGTCTTCCTATCTTTTTGGCGGTTCGGGGATTTCGCCATGGTTTACGGCATTTGTTCAGAATGGTTACATAGGCTTCCACAATGGAAGTGGGTGGAAGGAGTTGCGAACGATTGGCGTGAACAACAAGGACGTGCGCTTCACCGCGATTCTTGACAATGCCAACGATATGGCTACTTTGCTGTACAATGGCGAGGTGGCAGCCTCAGTCGCGACCACACATGCGGCGACGTATGGAAATGCCACGCTCAAGATCGCCTCGCATGTCTCTGGCACCAACAACTTTGCGGCAATTAAGATTTACGGCGTTCGAATATACGAAGGCGGCGACAAGAAGCGCGACTACTCTCCTCTCGTAAAAGGCGGTATTGCGGGCTTCCGCGATTCGGTTACGGGAACGTTCCTCTCTGGAGTTGATCTTACCGCGAGCGAGAACACTCCAGTGGCAGAGGATGACCCGTATCTTGCCACCGACGGCGAGTCACAGTATGTCGATACGTATTGGCATGTCACGCCGCAGACGCGATTCGAACTAGACTATGCGCTGGTCGATGATTATGCCAGCTCGGATTCGGTGTATCTTTTCAGCGGTTCTGGGCAGGCACCGTCTTGGTTCGCTGCGTTTATTCGAGGCGGAAATGTCTCGGCAAACGTGGGCATAGGTTTTGCCAATGGTTTGAACGCAAGCGGTAGCGATGCGAATTGGAAACTGGGGCATCTTGGCACTCAGGCGTTGGCTAAAGGCATCCGGCATACGGTGGTAATTGACAATGCAAATGGCTGGGCAGGCACTCTTGCCACAGGAGTTACAAATTCGTATTCCGCTGCGGCGGCCGCTCAGAGCTTCCAGTCAGGCACGATTAAGATAGCGTCGCATGTGAACATAAAGAACTTTTCCGCCATCAAGATATACGGCTACCGCATATTTGAGGGAGGTGTCAAGGTTCACGACTACACTCCAATGCGCAAGGGAGAGCAGCTCGGCTTCAAGGATTCCATAACTGGTGCGTTCCTTGCCGATCGGCATACGATACGGCTTGTGCCAGGCGGCAACGTGCCCGAGGAGACTGAGGACGGATACATTGCGATGCCAGTGAACAACAACGCCTATTACATCGATACCGAATACCAGGCGAGTTCCAACACTTGCTTCATGCTGGACTGCGCGCCTTTGGACACATGGGTCGACGGAATGTCGGCTTGGTACCTGTTTCATGGTTACGGGTCGCAGCCATTCGCGGGTTACTTCAACAAGGCCGGGTATGGTACACGGAATATTACAGCGGGAGGCGTATGGGATCAAGGAGTGATTGCCCTTGCAGAACTTTCCGCAAACGTCCGGCGCACATTCGTGCTCGATAATCTTGGTTGCAAGTCATTGACGCTTGTTGCAGGAATCACGAATGGCGTAAAGACGATAAGCGCGTCCACGGAGAGCTGCCCGGCAAACTCTTACACGATCAAGATCGCTGCGAATCACAACGGCTCGAGCAACTATGTCCCAATGAAGGTGTATGGCTGTAGAATATACGAGAAAGGGCTTCTTGTCCGCGACTTCGTGCCGTGCGCCAAAGACGGCGTTGCAGGATTAAAGGACCTGATCACGGGGCTTTTCGTGTCCTATCCTCCAGACAAGCAGCGCACGTCATCCAACAGTCTCGCATACGGTGGCAACATCCTTGTGGAAGCCGATCCCTACATCGAATGTTCTGGCGCGAACGGCCCGTACATTGTGACGGACTACAAGCCATGCGGAGCGACCCGTGCCGAAATCGACTTTGCCCAGACTGTTATAGATACGTCAACTACGCACTATCCTTTCAGTATCCATGGTGGAGGTGATGTGTTCATGTTTGGCATCTATGCGTTCACAAATGGGCGCTATGGCTACAACTGTCAGGACGACAGCGCGAACTGGACGCACGGCGACACCACGACACCTGCGCAGACATTGTCGCGCATAACGCTAATTCTCGACGCCAAGAACGGCCAGTATGCCGTGGCCGAGGCGGGCCGCACGAATAAGACGTACGCGATTTCAGGAAGCCGTTCCAAGCGGTCCACACACAATCTTCCGATATTTGCCGGACACGACTATGCGGCGGCGAACCGCATGCCGATGAAACTCTACTCCTTCAAGCTTTACGAGGATGATGTGCTTGTGCGCGACTATGTGCCGGCAGTGAAAGACGGCGTGGCGGGTTTGCAGGATCGCCTGCCGAATGGCAAGTTCCTCGCGCCAGCCACGGGCTCGTTCACCTATGGCGGTGTGTTTCCCGTCGCTGTTGCGCAGAGCGCCATGAAGATTTCGGAGTGCGACACGGCAACATTGACGGCATATGCTCCTGGCGCGACCTCATACCGCTGGCTGAAGAACGGAGCACCGATTGAAGGCGGCGAAACAGGGGTGCTGACCGTTGCCTGGCGCAGACCTATGAAGAGCCCTAGCGATGTTTATCAGGCTGTCGCATTGTTCACGACAGACGGACTGAATGCCGAGAGCAACGAGTCGGCTCCGATGACTGTCTACAACATTCCAACAGGCTTTATCATCACCATCAGATGATTCTTAAGACAATGACCAATAGACGAGATTTTCTGAGGCTTTCCGCTGCTGCTGCCGGAATGGGAGGGATGCGGTTCTCTGCGAATGCGGCGGACGCGGCGAAGTACGGCTTTCAGGTGCTGGACGGCGAGGCTGCGGCCATATTTGAGACGTTGCCGTATGTGCAGCTTCTCGGAGTCGATTCGGTAGGCATATCGTGGATGACTGTGGCGAAGGCCACGGGGCGTGTTACTTGGAGCCAGGATGGCTGGCGCACTGAACATATCGCCGTGCATGGAGAGGACGGACTTCTCGATGCGTACAGCTTTGTTCACAAGGCTGTTCTAAGGGGAGTCGACCTGCACAAGCCGCTGCGGTATCGCATCCACTCGCGCCGCATCGGCAAGTTCGACATATACGGCATCGGCTACGCCGGCGGAGAGGTGTCGTATGAGTCGACGATCAATGCGCTTCTGCCGCCTGATGGAACGCTATCTTGGGCGATGATGAACGACATACACGACAATCTCCGGATATTTGACTGTTTCCTGCCGCATCTCTCGGATGTGTCCACCATGTGCATCTTCAACGGCGACGTGATGGAGGATCTCACTTACGAGGAGAAGTTCAAGCGGGATTTCTTGCATCCGTTCGCACGAGTCTCCCATGAGCGCCGTATGCCGGTGTGGTTCCTGCGCGGAAACCATGAGACGCGTGGCCAGCTCGCCCGTAGGCTCCGCGATTACGTCTCACTGCCGCGAGGCCGTTATTTCGGCGCGATTACGCTGGAAAGGGTGCGTTTCGTGTTCGTGGACACAGGAGAGGACAAGGCGGACGAAACGCCCGTCTATCAGGGCGTGAACGACTTCGATGGCTACATTGCCCGCGAGACGGAGTGGGTGAAACGCGAGGTGGTGTCTGCCGAATGGAAGAATGCCAGGGCGAGAATCGTTGTGCAGCACATTCCGCCGCAGCTGAGCGACGGCGGCTGGGCACCGAAGTTGAGACGGCTGGATGCGCTAAACGAGGTGTGGAAGACTGCAAATGTCACGCTGATGATGGGGGCACATCTTCACTGGTGGTGTTGGTGCGACGCTTGGTCGGGGCGCCCATATCCGCTTGTCGTTGGCGGGGGACCGCGCCTCGGCAATCCGGAGAAGCATGACAACGCAACGCTTACGAAGTGCCGACTTGAGGGCGATAGACTTTCGGTGAAGGTTCTAGACCAGACCGGCAAGACAGTGATTGACAAGAAGCTGCAGATTGCGTGAATGTCCTTTCGACCTAGGTGAAACGATGCTAACACCATGGTCAAACGATGCTAGAACCATGGTGTTCGCTTAATGCTGTGACTGCACGGCATATCCGGCACGCAGGGCAAGTTCTCGGTCATCGTTGAAATCTGCGCCGGGTGTTGTGAGAAGGGGACCTGCAATGCCCGCTGACATGCCAACGTAAATGCACTTCGCCGCAGTTTCGTCGCTCATGTCGCGGCGACCGCCGGCGAAGCGAAGTGGCGTGGAGGGGTTTACAAGTCGCAGTATTGCTACGGAATCGATTACGCGCTCCGGGTCAAGTATGCCGCGTCCGCCGAGCGGAGTTCCCTCTATTGGGTGAAGAACGTTCACAGGAATTGAGTCCGGCGCGATCTCCTTTAGGGCAAACGCAAATTCCACAAGCTGCTCGTCTGTCTCTCCCATGCCGATTATGCCACCGCAGCATATCTGGAGGCCGAGCCTTTTTGCAGCTTTCAGCGTCGCCACCTTGTCCGCAATCGTGTGCGTTGTGCAGAGCGATGGAAAGAGCGACGGCGCGGCTTCGATGTTGCAGTGGACGCGCTGAAGTCCTGCGTCTTTCAGCTTGCGTAGGTCGTCCTCAGAGAGCAGTCCGAGCGAGGCGCAGAGACCGATGTCGGTTTTCTGCCGCATTGCTCGAAGAGCCGTGCACACGTTGTCCACGTCTGCTGGGGAAAGACAGCGCCCAGAAGTGACGATGCCAATCCGGTCCGCGCCGTTCGCCTCTGTCTCTTTTGCTGCCTTTATGCACGCCTCGGTGCCAACCCAACCGTAAACCTCGCAGCCTGTCTTCCAATGTCCGGACTGCGCACACCACTTGCAGTCCTCGCTGCATCGCCCGCTGCGCGCGTTTATGATCGAGCAGAAGTCGAAACGCTTTTCTACGCAACGCTCCGTTGTTTCGTGTGCGCGCGTGCGCAGTTCTTCGCGTCTTTCTGGCTTGAGGAGCGCAAGCGCCTCATCCTTGCTGATTCCATCGGTGGCTGACATCTTCTCCCTTGTAGTCAAACATTCGTTCATGCTGCCTGTGCGATAGCCCTTGAGGTCCAATGTGGCATATGCGAAACCGCAATCCCTTAGCATGGTGGCAATCTCTGCCGCATGGGCGGCTACCTGCGGAATGTTTTCCGGTGGCACCTCGATTCGCGCAGTGTCGCCATGCGAGCGGACTCGCAGCTGTGTAAGACCCAGTTCCATGCCGAACAGACGTTGTTCGGCTAGCTCTACTCGTTCTAGCCCGGTTGCCGTGATGCGCTCGCCGTACGGAAATCGCGACGCTAGGCAGGCGAAGGACGGCTTGTTTGCTGTCGATAGCCCCATTGTGCGCGATAGTGCGCGTATCTCCGCTTTCGTAAGACCGACCTCATTTAGCGGGCTTCTTACGCCAAGTTCCATGATGGCTCGGCGTCCAGGGCGGAAATCACCGTCGTCGTCGCTGTTTGATCCCTCAAGAACAGCATCGAGGCCATGTCTGCGTGCATACGCCGTTAGCTTTCCGAATATCTCCTTTTTGCAGAGGTAGCATCTGTCTGGCGGATTTTCCGTAAAACCGGGGATGCTTAGCTCGTCCGAATCAATGATTTCATGTCGTATGCCGTTTGTGCGGCAGAATGCCGTTGCATCGTCTAACTCGCGTTTCGGGAAAGTGCGTGATCGTATCGTTACGGCAACGACGCGGTCGCCCAGTTCTTCATGTGCGACACTTAGAAGGAACGTGGAGTCCACGCCGGACGAAAACGCTACAGCCGCACTGCCGATGTCATGCACTAACGCACGGAGCCTGTTGAGCTTCGCGTTCGCGTCCGTGCATGTCAGTGGCTGTTTGGTCATGGCGCGTATTATATCACATGCTCAACGCAAAAACAACCGATGTGGTTGTGATTTGGGGAAGTGATTTGTTGGTCGTGTCAGGCATCCGCAACTGGCACCACCTTGGCAAAGCGCGGGCGAACGCTGCGCCACGCTCTGAGCATGCGCTTAGCCTTTGGTGACGCCGTGAGGTTGAAATGCCGCTGAAGCAAGGAAAGCAGCTGCGCTTCATCGTCAGATCTGTCTGCGACCGGAACGAGATCGACCGAGTCGAGGTTACAGTTGAGGTCAAGATTCCCACTCTCGTCATATACGTACGCGACGCCACCAGTCATGCCTGCCGCGAAGTTGACGCCTACAGGTCCCAGAACAACGGCGACGCCGCCCGTCATGTACTCGCAGCCGTGGTCACCGACGCCTTCCACGACAAGCGTCGCACCGGAGTTGCGGACGCCGAACCGCTCTCCCCCTTGTCCGTTGATGTATATCTCGCCGGAAGTCGCTCCGTATGCGATCACGTTTCCTGCGATTACGTTGTCTTCGGGGCGGAAGTCGCGGGCGAATGCAGGCTTTATGGTTATCACGCCGCCGGAAAGCGACTTGCCGACATAGTCGTTGGCTTCGCCCGCAAGGTTGAAGGTTACGCCCTTGGCGAGAAACGCGCCGAAAGACTGTCCCGCGACGCCGGCGAAGTTCACCTCCACAGCCGTTTCCCCCTTGCCGACGAGCCAGCCGGAAAGCGCCGCGCCGACCGAGCGGTCGCAGTTGGAGACCGTGCGCTCAATGCGCCTTTCGCCGCGTTCGACGGCCGGTATCAGCTCGCGCAAGTCGTAGGGCTGAAGCCACGAGACCTCGGACTTCGGACTTTCGACAACCGAAGTCTGAAGTCCGGTGTCTGAAGTCCCTTCCTTTGCCAGCAGCGCGGCAAAGTCAAATCTTGCGCCATCCTTTGCTTTCAGCAGATCGGCGCGTCCGCGCGCGGCGTCGAGCGAGGCAAGCCCGAGCGCCGCGAGATGCTCGCGCACCTCCTCGGCGAGAAAGCGGAAATAGCGCTGGAGATGCCCGGGGTTGCCGGCAAACTTCGCGCGCAGTTCTTCTTTCTGCGTCGCTATGCCGACAGGACAGCAGTTGAGGTTGCAGTTGCGGCACTGGACGCACCCGAGCGCAACGAGCATGGACGTTCCGAATGCGAATTCGTCGGCGCCGAGCATCGCGGCGATCACGATGTCGCGCCCGGTGCGGAGCTGTCCGTCGACCTGGAGCTTCACGCGGTCGCGGAGGTTGTTCTTGACGAGCGTCTGGTGAGCCTCGGCAAGTCCGACCTCCCACGGAAGCCCCGCGTGCTTCATCGAAGTGAGCGGCGCGGCGCCTGTTCCGCCGTCGAAACCGGATATGACGATGACGTCCGCATGCGCCTTCGCGACGCCTGCCGCAATCGTGCCGACTCCCGCCTCGGATACGAGCTTCACCGAAACGCGCGCCGCTGGATTCGCGCATTTGAGGTCGTATATGAGCTGCGCAAGGTCCTCGATGGAGTAGATGTCGTGGTGCGGCGGCGGCGAAATGAGCGGGGTGCCCGGCTTCGCGTGGCGGAGGCGGGCGACGAACTCGTTCACCTTGTGCGCGGGTAGCTGCCCGCCCTCGCCCGGCTTCGCGCCCTGGGC